>JACCZT010000016.1 GCA_013695785.1 Nocardioidaceae bacterium
GCGCTCAGAACCGATGACGTCCGGTGGCAGCCTCAGCCGAAGCCGAACAGCACGTCTCCACCGAGCGGTCCGGCCTCGTCGGCGGCCAGCGGCTGCTCGAGCACGCGAGCGCGGTAGCAGTCGGTCCGGTAGCGCATCCGCAGCCCGTCCGGACCGCGGTCGTAGCCCGCGTAGAGCTCGCGCACCCGCCCGATCAGCTCGGCACGCGCATCGGGCTCTAGCGCCGCGACGTACGAACGAGACTCGACCAGCCCGACGAGCGCCGCCTCGTCGAGGTCCTGCCAGAAGCCGAACTTCTTGTACGCCACCGGCTCGAAAAGGCCGTCCGCGGACACCTGGTCGGTCAGCTCGCCCGAGTCGTGGTCCTCGGACCCGATGATGTCGGACAGCTTGCGCACCCACGGGATCGAGTCGTCGCGGATGTTCCACACCAGTGACAGCAACCCGCCTTCGCGCAGGACGCGGGCGATCTGCGGCAGCGCCTCGGCGGTGTCGAACCAGTGGTACGCCTGCGCGACCACCACGACATCGAACGACCCGGCGGCGAACGGCGGCCGCTCGGCGGTGGACCGCACGCACGCGACGCCCCGCCGGCCTTGGCCCAGCCGGTCGGCGAGGTGCGCCAGCATCGGCTCCGACGGCTCGGTAGCAACGACGTCGTGACCTGCGCGGACCAGCTGCGCGGTCAGCTTGCCCGTGCCGGCGCCGAGCTCGAGGACCTTGACGGCGCGCCCGCCGGTGAGCCAGCTGACACAGCGGTCGGGGTAGGCCGGCCGGGTCCGTGCGTACACGTCGGCGACGCCACCGAACGTACGGGAGCGCTCGACGCGCAGCGATTTGTCCATCCGTTCCACGCTACCAACCGGGCCGCGTCGCAGCCGGTACGCTTCGCGCGTGCCGGACGACCCGTTTGCCGCTGCAGCCCGCCTCGAGGGAGTCCCGTCGGCGTTCGCCGCGACGCGGGACGGTATCGACTCCGTCCTGCGGGACCGTGGCTTGCGCCGCAGCAGCCCGGCGTCCACCACGGAGTCGTTGCTGCTCGGAGCCGCGGCGACCGCCGCGCTGCAGGGCAGTGCGTACGACGTCGACGAGCTGCGTCGCGGCGGTGGCGATGTCACCGCCCGCGCGGCGGTACGGCTGTCGTCGGAGCTGCTCGGTCTGGCGCCCGTGTGGGTACGCAGCCCCCTGCAGGTGCTTGCCCGGATCCACACACTCGCCGCCTCCGCAGCCGTGCCGTCCGACGAGCTCGGTCGCCCGGTCGACCCCGTGGGCGCGCAGCGGCTGACCGCCCTCGCCGCGAGGCTCGCCCTGCCGACACAGGCACCGGGTCTGGTGGTCGCCGCCCTCGTCCACGCCGAGGTCGCCGCTGCCGGTGCGTTCGTCGCGGCCAACGATGTCGTTGCCCGGGCCGCCGAGCGCCTCGTGCTCGTGGTCACCGGTGTCGATCCCGCCGGCGTCACCGTGCCAGAGGCGGGGCACGCCGCACGCCCGCAGGCGTACCGCCAGGCCCTCGACGGATATGCGAGCGGCGGCGAAGACGGCGCACACCGGTGGTTGCTGTACGCCGCGCAGGCGTTCGCGCTCGGCGCGGAGGCCACCCCGCTGGCCCCACCGGCACACAGAAGAGCAGCGCCACCTGCTTGAGGTGACGCCGCTCATTGACACAGACGCCGGGCTACCAGGCGTGCGTTTCTGATCATCGATCCGGGGCCGGGACCTGGCGGTCTGATGGGCTGACCGGGTTCGACTGCCCAACGGGATGGGAGATCGCCGCGTGGGTTCTAGGCGCTGTGCCGTCTATGGAGTTCTGTCTCCTGTTCTACGCCGCGGGCCCGACGACGGCAAGGCGTACCAATGCGTAACGTTGTGCGCTCACGTTCACAAGCGGTCATGCACAACATCTGCGGGTCGGCACCGTGCGTGCGAGGCTTGTCCCGGCGAACGTAGCGGCAACGGCGAGGAGTGCGGACGCAGATGGTCGACGGGGTCGGGGCTTTCTACCTGGTGGCCGGTCTCGCGGCGATAGCCGCAGCTTTGGTGCCGCGCTTCATCAGCCGGTTGCCGCTGTCGATGCCGATGGTCTTCCTCGGAGCCGGCTTCGTCCTGTTCACGTTGATCCCCGACATCCCCGACCCCGACCCACTTGCCCACCCGGTGTTCGTGGAGCACCTGACCGAGATCTGCGTGGTCATCTCCCTGATGGGTGCCGGGCTCGCCCTCAACCGGCCGGTTGGCTGGCGCCGTTGGAGCACGACCTGGCGCCTGCTGACGATCACGATGCCGTTGTCGATGTTGGCCGTCGGCGTGCTCGGCTGGTTCGCGCTCGGCTTCGGCGCAGCCGCGTCGGTGCTGGTGGCCGCGGTGCTCGCCCCGACCGACCCGGTGCTGGCCGGTGAGGTGCAGGTGGGAGAGCCCGCGACCGACGACGACGACCACCACGAGGACGAAGCCCGCTTCGCGCTGACGTCCGAGGCCGGCCTCAACGACGGGCTCGCGTTCCCGTTCGCGTACGCCGCGATCTCGATGAGTCTGGTGGGTGCGGCGCCGCAGGCGTGGCTGGGTCACTGGCTGGCGGTCGACGTCGGGTGGCGGCTCGGCATGGGGCTCGTCGTCGGGCTCGGCGTCGGATGGGTCCTGCGCAAGCTGTTCTTCGCCTCGAGGGCCGAACGTCTGAACCTGGCCGAGCAGGCCGAGGGGTTCGTCGCGCTCGCGGCCACGTTCGTGGCGTACGGCGTGGCTGAGCTGCTCCAGGGGTACGGATTCATCGCGGTGTTCACGTGTGCGTGCACGATCCGGGCTGCCGAGCGGTCCCACGACTACCACCGGGTGTTGCACAGCTACGTCGAGCAGCTCGAGCGACTGCTCACGGTGTCGGTGCTGCTGCTGCTCGGGGGTTCGGTCGCTGGCGGCATCCTCGCCGACGTCGGCATGGCCGAGGTCGCCGTCGCGGCGGCGTTCCTGCTCCTGATCCGGCCGCTCAGCGGCCTGGTGGGGTTGGTCGGCCGGGGCCTGGGTCCGCGTGAGCGGCTGGTGATCGCCTTCTTCGGCGTGCGCGGGGTGGGCTCGCTGTACTACATCGCCTACGCGCTGGAGCGGGGCGACTTCGCCGAGCCGGACCGGCTGTGGGCGATCGTGGTGCTCGTCGTCGTCGGTTCGGTGCTGCTCCACGGGGTGAGCGCCACCCCGGCGATGGCGCTGCTCGACCGGCGTCGTCGGCAGGCCGCTGTCGATGGCGACACCGCGCCCGCCGCCACCGCAGTGTGACGTCACGCGTTGTGCGCGGCGAGGCACGCCATAATCGTCGCATGGACAACGGACGTCGGCCGGTCACGATCATCACCGGCGCGAGCCGTGGCATCGGCGCTGCCGCCGCGCTGCACCTCGCGCGATGCGGCCACGACGTCGTGGTCAACTACCGCGCCGACGCCGAAGCCGCCGAACAGGTCGCTGAGCTCGCTGCCGCCGAAGGTGCTCGCGCCGTCTGCGTCCAGGCGGACGTCACCAGCGAGGACGACGTGGACCGTCTCTTCGCCGCGACCCAGGAGCAGGTCGGCCCGGTGACCGGCTTGGTCAACAACGCCGGCGTCACCGCGCACATCGCCGACCTGGCCGACACCCCTGTCGACGTCGTGCGCCAGGTGGTCGAGGTCAACCTCGTCGGTGCCATCATCTGCGCTCGCCGCGCGGCTCAGGTCCTGTCCACCCGCCGCGGAGGGACCGGCGGCGCCGTCGTCAACGTCTCCTCCGCCGCGGCAACACTGGGCTCACCGCACGAGTACGTGCACTACGCAGCGGCCAAGGCCGGCGTGGACGCCCTCACCGTCGGGCTGGCCAAGGAGCTTGCCGGCGACGGCATCCGCGTCAATGCCGTCGCCCCGGGGCTTGTGCGTACCGGCATCCACGCCGCAGCGGGCGCCGCCGACCGGGTGGACCGGGTCGCTGCCCGCATTCCGCTCCGACGTGCCGGCGAACCCCACGAGATCGCCCCGGCCATCGCCTGGCTGCTGAGCGAGGAGGCCTCGTACGTCACCGGCGCCACGCTGCGTGTCGCGGGCGGGATGTAGCGAAAGCCCTGGGCGTCTGACGATCTCGTCGGGGCATCAGCGCAGATGGGCGGCGAAGAACGCCTCGATCCGCCGCCAGGCATCGGCCGCGGCGTCCGGGTGCGGCCCGATGTTGGCGACCCGCAGCAGCGGCCGCAGGACGCGGGGGCCGTTCGGTGCGTCGTTGAGGAACGAGTGCCCCGCCCCGGGGTACTCCTTCACGTCGTGCGGTACGCCGGCCCGCGTCAACGCGGCCTCGACCTTGGCCGCGGCGCCG
>JACCZT010000037.1 GCA_013695785.1 Nocardioidaceae bacterium
GCTTGGTACTGGTCTTGGCCTGGGCTCAGAAGCCCATGCCACCCATGTCGCCCATGTCCGGCGCGCCACCTGCGGCTGCGGCGGGCTCGGGCTTGTCGGCGACGACGGCCTCGGTGGTCAGGAACAACGCCGCGATCGATGCTGCGTTCTGCAGCGCAGAGCGCGTCACCTTGGCCGGGTCGATGATGCCGGCCGCGATCAGGTCGACGTACTCGCCGGTGGCGGCATCGAGGCCGTGTCCGGCCTGCAGTCCGGCAACCTTCTCCGCGACGACGCCGCCCTCGAGGCCGGCGTTGATGGCGATCTGGCGCAGCGGCGCCGAGGACGCGGCACGCACGATGGCGGCACCGGTGGCCTCGTCACCTTCGAGGTCGAGCTTCTCGAACGCCATGGCGGTCGCCTGCACGAGCGCGACGCCACCACCGGTGACGATGCCCTCCTCGATGGCAGCCTTGGCGTTGCGGACGGCGTCCTCGATACGGTGCTTGCGCTCCTTGAGCTCCACCTCGGTGGCAGCGCCGACCTTGATGACAGCAACGCCACCGGCCAGCTTGGCCAGGCGCTCCTGCAGCTTCTCGCGGTCGTAGTCGGAGTCGGAGTTCTCGATCTCGGCGCGGATCTGGCTGACGCGGCCACTGATCTGGTCGGCGTCACCCGCACCCTCGACGATGGTCGTCTCGTCCTTGGTCACCACGACCTTGCGGGCCGTGCCCAGCAACGTGAGGTCGGCGTTCTCGAGCTTGAGACCGACTTCCTCGCTGATGACCTCGCCGCCGGTCAGGATGGCGATGTCGGCCATCATGGCCTTGCGGCGGTCGCCGAATCCGGGCGCCTTGACGGCGACGGACTTGAAGGTGCCACGCACCTTGTTGACGACGAGGGTGGCCAGGGCCTCTCCCTCGAGATCCTCGGCGATGATGACGAGCGGCTTGCCCGACTGCATGACCTTCTCCAGCACCGGCAGGAGGTCCTTGGCGCTGGCGATCTTGGAGTTGGCCAGGAGGATGTACGGATCCTCGAGAACCGCTTCCATGCGCTCGGGGTCGGTCCAGAAGTACGGCGAGATGTAGCCCTTGTCGAAGCGCATGCCTTCGGTGAGCTCGAGCTCGAGCCCGAAGGTGTTGGACTCCTCGACGGTGATGACGCCTTCCTTGCCCACCTTGTCCATGGCCTCGGCGATGATCTCGCCGACCGTGGTGTCGGCGGCCGAGATAGAGGCTGTCGAGGCGATCTGCTCCTTGGTCTCCACATCCTTGGCGTCGGCGAGAAGCTGGTCGCTGACGGCCTCGACGGCCTTCTCGATGCCCTTCTTCAGGGCGATCGGGTTGGCGCCGGCGGCGACGTTGCGCAGGCCCTCGCGGACGAGCGCCTGGGCCAGCACCGTGGCGGTCGTCGTACCGTCACCGGCGACGTCGTCGGTCTTCTTGGCAACTTCCTTGACGAGCTCGGCGCCGATCTTCTCGTACGGGTCCTCGAGCTCGATCTCCTTGGCGATGCTCACGCCATCGTTGGTGATGGTGGGTGCACCCCACTTCTTTTCGAGAACGACGTTGCGACCCTTGGGGCCGAGCGTCACCTTCACAGCATCGGCGAGGATGTTCATTCCTCGCTCGAGGCCACGACGGGCGTCCTCGTTGAACGCAATTGTCTTAGGCATAACTCTCGCGATTCCTCCGCGTAGAGATGGATGGACCAGGTGGTGCCCGCGACGGACGACCCGCGCCGACGACGATCCCTTCTCGCCGCTGCGCCGAGCCTCACCAGACTGCTCCGCGGTCAGTGTTGCTTTAGCACTCCGTTGGTCAGAGTGCTAACCCCATTTCTAGCACTCGACCCAGGGGAGTGCAAACGACTCTCACGGGTCGAGAGCGAATCCGAAGTACGTCGTACGGTGCGTCTGCTCGTAGCCGAGGCGCACGTACAGCGTGACAGCGCCGGTGGCGTTGTCCGTGTCCACGCCGAGGCAGGCGTACGGGTGGCCGGCCGCGGCGAAGGACCGCGCGGACACCTGCAGGAGGGCTCGGGCTATTCCGCGACCGCGCCAGCGGGCGGACACCCCGATCAACCCGGTGTATCCCTCGGTGTGGCCTTGAGCCGCCCAGTCCTGGACGAACTCGGCATTGATGACGTACCCCACGACATCCGGTTCGATGCCGCTCCGGTCGACCGCGACGAAGCTCAACGCCGGGCGGAACGCCTCGTCCTCGACCGTCGATGAGTTCCACGTCTCCTGGTCCATCTCGACCGAGTTCCAGTGGTCGCGGAAGGCCGTGTTGTGGGCGCGACGGACGGGCTCGGACCACTGTGTGGCGAACTGCTCGAGCGAGATTCCCGCGGGCAGGTCGCCCTGCGCGTACGCGGCCGCGTTCGCGGGCTCTCTGAGAGGACGTCGCATCTCGCTGAAGTAGCGCATCGGCGTGTAACCTGCCGCGCTCGCGAGCCATGCGCGATCGACGATGTGGTCCTCGACGTAGATGCCGAGACCGGCCGGCTTGCCGCCGACGTCGGGGTCCTCCGCCCGCCGTTCTGCGATCCGTTCGATCCCGCGCTCGTGCTGCCACCGCAGCAGCTCCCGGCCCACGCCGCGGCCCCGCCACTCGGGGTCGCACCACCGACCAACGTGACGCTCACCCGGTCTGACGGCCCTGGCCGGTGGACGACGCGTCCGACGGCGCGGAACCGACCACCGGCATCGATCCCGACCAGGGTCTCCTTCGAAAGGTCGACCCACGACTGGGACGTGACCCGTTGGGTATCCGCGCGGGTCGTCAGCTCGCGCTCGTCGTCGTGGATCTGGATCAACTCGACGAGCGTGAACCACGCATCGACGTCACCGACCGTGAGCGCGCGCCAGGTGAGACCCGGCGTGCGTGGAAGGAGAGGCACGCAGCGAGGCTAGACGTCCCGCCCCCGTGTCGCCACGATTTGTGCCGTTCCTGAGCGTTCTCGCGCCTTGGGTTCAAGGGGTCCAGCGCGAAACGCCTCGTAAAGCTCACAAGTCGTGGCGAGGTTGGGAGCTCAGCCGCCGGCGACCGCCGGGATGATCGAGACCTGGGTGCCGTCGGGTGTCTTGGTGTCGAGACCCTCGGCGAACCTGACGTCCTCGGTGCCGACGTAGATGTTGACGAAGCGACGCAGCGCGCCCGTCTCGTCCACGACCCGCGCCTTGATGCCAGGGTGCGCGGTCTCGAGCGAGTCGAGCACAGAGGTCAAGGTGTCACCCTCGGCGGCGACCTCCGAGCTGCCGTCGGTATAGGTACGCAGGATCGTGGGGATCCGTACGGAAACGCTCATGGGCTCTCCTCGGCTTGGTGGCGGAACGGTCTCAGGCGAGCCCGGCTGCGGTGAACTCGGCGTAGCTGGCACCGATGGTGACCGTCGGACCGACCCTGTCGCCCACAGCGTCGAGCGTCTTGAGGCCGTCGCCGGTGTTGATCGCCACGGTATCCGCGTCGGGGTCGAGCTGTCCGGTCTCGACGAGCTTCTTGAGGGTCGCGATCGTCGTGCCGCCCGCGGTCTCGGTGAAGATGCCCTCAGTGCGGGCGAGCAGCAGGATCGCGGCGCGGATCTCGTCATCGCTGACCTGTTCGACGGTGCCGCCGGTACGCCGACAGGTGTCGAGCACGTACGGGCCGTCGGCCGGGTTGCCGATGGCCAGGGACTTGGCGATCGTGTCGGGCTTCACCGGACGCACGACATCGTGGCCGTCCCGGAACGCCGCCGCGACCGGCGCGCACCCCGCCGCCTGCGCGCCGAAGACACGGTACGCAGTGGGCTCGACGAGCCCGAGCGAGCCGAGCTCGGTGAAACCCTTGTCGACCTTGGTCAGCTGTGAGCCGGACGCGACCGGGATGACGATCTGCTCGGGCAGCCGCCAGCCGAGCTGCTCGGCGATCTCGTACCCCAGCGTCTTGGAGCCCTCGGAGTAGTACGGGCGCACGTTGACGTTGACGAACGCCCAGCCCGCCTCCTCGCCGGCGATCTCCGACGCGAGCTTGTTGACGTCGTCGTAGGTGCCCTTGACCGCGATGAGGGTCCCGCCGTACACGGCGGTATTGACGATCTTGGCGCGCTCGAGGTCCTCGGGGATGAGGACGACGCTACGGATGCCGGCACGCGCTGCCGCGGCTGCTGTGGCGTTGGCGAGGTTGCCGGTCGACGGGCAGGCCAGCACCGTGAGGCCGAGCTCTCGGGCCGCGGCGAGGGCCACCGCGACGACCCGGTCCTTGAACGAGTGCGTCGGGTTCCCCGAGTCATCCTTGACCCACAGGGACTTCAGACCGAGCTCGCGCGCCAGGTTGTCGGCCTTGAGCAGGCGGGTGTAGCCGGGCTCGGTGTTGGGGATGCCGGCGATGTCCGGGCGGACCGGCAGCAGATCGCGGTAGCGCCAGATGTTGGGCGGCCCCGAGGCGATCTGCTCGCGGGTGATCGCCGGGAAGTCGTACGCCACTTCGAGCGGCCCGAAGCACTCCATGCAGGCGTAGTACGGTCCCAGCTGCTGCTCGGCGGCACAGGCGCGACACCGCAGCACGACGGCGTTGCCAAAGGCGTCGGGGCGGGTGGCGGCTCCGGTCACGGTAGTCGCCGGGGAGTGGTACAGGGTGGGTGCGCTCACGAGGCCTCCTCATCTTCCCCACGCCGACCGTCGCCGCGGGACGGAATTAGCACCTGACCAGGTGGGCCTCGTGGGGCCGGAGCAGTGCACGAGATTCGCTGGCTGGTTGCCGGGGCTTCAGCGGGCCGTGTCCCTCTGCCCCTCGTGATGAGCGCTTCCAGACTAGGGCGGCGTCTCACATACCGTCCACCCGGTCCGCATCGTGGGACGCGGGCCAGCTGGCCGGCCCTGTGCGCGGAACGTCCTCACAGTGCGCGGAACGTCCTCACTGTGCGCGGGACGTCCTCACTGTGCGCGCGATATATCCCGCGCACTGTGACGGTTTCCCACGCCTACGTGGGAAACCGTCCAGCCCGACCCCATGCCGACCGGCGGCTCAGGCGCCCAGCTGCGCGGCGAGCCAGGAGAGCCACGCCGCCACGTCACCCGTGCCGTCGAGGACGAGATCGGATCGGTTGGCAAGGGCGTCCTGCTCGGTCGAGGCCGAGCAGACGAGGAGCCCGCAGAGCGAGCCGGTACGCAGCTCGTCGACCACGTCGTACGCCGGCAGGTCGCCGAGGTCGTCGCCGGCGAAGATCACCTGGCGTGCGCCCGTCTCCTCGACCAGACCCCGCATGGCGTCGCCCTTGTCGGTGCCGTTACCGCGGACCTCCCACACCAGCTTGCCCGGCTCGGCGACGAGGCCGTGCTCGGCGGCCAGCCCGGACAGCGGGTCACGCAGCCGCTCGAAGGCACCCGCTGCGTCGGCAAGGCCGCGGGTGTGAATCACCACGGCACGTCCCTTGTGCTCCATCCGTACGCCTCCCAGCCCCGCGGCGTCGAGCGTCGCCGGTAGCGCAGCCTCGAAGCCGACGATGCCGCTCGGCGGCGGCGGCTCGACGGTCTCCCCCGTCGCCGCGTCCCACCGCTCGACGCCGTACTGCCCGAGAATGATCATCGACTCCAGGCCGGCGACACCGCCGAAGCCGCCGAGGCGGAGGGCGGTGGCGACGGGGCGGCCCGTGACCACCGCGATGTTGCCGAGAACGCCGCCGAGGCGGGCGAGCGCGTGCACCGCGTCGGGGTCGGCGCGCGCCTGGTCGGGGTCGGCGATGATCGGCGCCAAGGTGCCGTCGAAGTCCACCGCGAGCAGAGTCCGCGCCGGGTCGGCGAGGATCGCCGCCATCGCCTCACGACCGACGTCGGTGACAGGCTCGAAGTCCAGTGGAGTCGCGGCGGAGGCCGATGAGGGGGGTGCGGGCATGGACACCATGGTGGGACATCAAGTCCCCCCGCGCAGCCCACGCCCGAACTTCGTGTCGTACGTCACCGGTTCCCGCCGCTCGCCCGCCTCCGCCTGCGGTGACGACTCAGAGCTCGCCGGTCAGGATGAGCGTGAGCCGGTCGTACCGCATCGGGTCGACGGCAGGTCGGGTACGGCCGATGTCGAGGTCAGCGGCCAGCAGCTCGGCCTGCCGCTCCAGCCGCTTGGGGTAGTAGACGGTGGTCTCGGGGATGTTGCCGTACCAGTTGTCGGTGCCGACGACCTTCCACCCCGCGCCCTGCACCCGGGCGGCTGCGGTGCTGGCGAGTCCCGTCACCGCCGAGTTGTTGTAGACCTCGACGTACGCCCGCGGAACCTCGCGCGTGTGAGAACCCTTGTCGGTGCGCCGGTCACCCTTGTCGGTGCGCCGGTCACCCTTGTCCGCCCCCGCCGGTCGCTTCGCGGACACTTTGCGGTCCTCCTGCGGTGCTTTCGTCGGTGTCGCCGTAGCCGAGGCGGCCGGGGCCGAGGCGGCCGGGGCCGAGGCGGCCGAGGCCGAGGCGGCCGAGGCCGAGGCCGAGGCGGGGTCGTCGCCAGGGGATCCACCGACGAAGAACACCAGCGACGCGGCAACGATCACCGCGGCGCCGGCGGCGACCAGCCACGGCGGGATGGCGCCGGCCGAGACCACCGTTGTGCGCGGGGACGTGTCCTCGGCACGGCTAGGAGTCGCGGGCATGCGGACCGCCTCCCTCAGAGATCGATGCCGAGTCGGCGCGCCGAGCGGGCACGCTGGCGGGCCTGGCGCAGCCGCCGCAGCCGCTTGACGAGCAGCGGGTCGTACGCGAGCGCCGCCTCGCGGTCGATCAGCGCGTTGAGCACCTGGTAGTAGCGGGTGGCGGACATGCCGAACTTGTCGCGGATGGCCTGCTCCTTGGCGCCGGCGTACTTCCACCAGTGCCGTTCGACGGCGAGGATCTCGCGGTCGCGGTCGGACAAGGTGTCTCCGGCCAGTGCAGAATCTCCGGAGGTCGGCACGTGTGCTGCGTCCATGACACCATCGTAGGGGACGAACTACACCAGTGTCATTTGTCTGCCGGTGTCGCGCGGCGGCCGATCGGGACAAGATGTGCGCATGCCCACGCCCACGCCTCCCGGCATCCCCTCCCCGCTCCCGACCGATCGGCCGGTGCGCTGGGGCATTCTCGCGACCGGCAAGATTGCGGACTCCTTCGTCGCCGACCTGCTGCTCGTGCCGGATGCTGAATTCACGGCGGTCGGCTCGCGGTCGATGGAGTCAGCGCAACGGTTCGCCGACTCCCACCGTCGCCACGACGGCACCATCGCGCGTACCCACGGCACATACGCCGACCTCCTCGCCGACGCCGAGGTGGACGTGGTCTACGTGGCCACGCCGCACGGACGCCACGTGGAGGACGTCCTGGCCTGCTTCGAGGCCGGCAAGAACGTGTTGTGCGAGAAGGCGATCACGCTCAACGCCCGCGACGGCGCGATGCTGGTCGCCGCGGCACGCCGTCGGCAGCTGTTCTTCGCCGAGGCCATGTGGATGCGCTGCAACCCCAACATCGTCGCGATGCGGCGCATGGTCGCCGATGGCGTGCTCGGCAACGTCCTGCAGGTGCGAGCCGACCTCGGGTTCGTCGGCGGCGCCGACATCGCTCGTCTCTGGGACCCCGCACTCGGTGCCGGCTCGTTGCTCGACGTCGGCATCTACCCGCTCACCTTCGCGTACCTCATGCTCGGCCGGCCGGTGGACGTCACCGCGTCCGCCACCCTCAGCACAACGGCACATCCGGCCGCAGGCATCGACCTCAACGGCGGCGCGCTGCTGACCTACGCCGACGGGGCGATGGCCCACGTGTCGTGGACGCAGGTCGCCCACTCGGACAACCGCGCGTCGATCTCCGGTGACCAAGGACGTATCGAGGTCCCCGCTCGGATGCACGAGCCGGTCAGCTTCGAGCGCTTCTGGAACTCGGAGTCCGAGACGGTAAGCGAGCCGGTCACCGGGCTCGGCTACGCCCACGAGATCGTCGAGGTCGGCGAGTGCCTGCGCGCCGGACGCACCGAGTCCGACCTGTTGCCGCCGGACGAGACGGTCGCGATCCTGGCCCTGATGGACGAGATCCGCGCCCAGGTCGGTGTCGAGTACGCCGCCGACGCCGGGGCCTGACGCCGTGGCGGGACGTCCCGCGGAAGCCGTTAGGCTCGGCCCATGAGTCCGTCGTCGCCAGTCCCCCAGGTCGAGGGGACCGATCGCGGGCGTACGAAGCCCCGCGCGCCGAAGGCGGCCTTCGTCGTCATCGCCAACCGGCTGCCGGTCGACCGGGTCCAGAACGCCGACGGCAGCACCGACTGGCGTACGTCTCCCGGTGGCCTCGTCGCTGCGCTCGAGCCGGTGATGCGTCGCAACGGCGGCGCCTGGATCGGGTGGCACGGGGCGGCGGACGAGCCGCTCGACCCGTTCGAGGACGACGGTCTCCAGCTCGTCCCCGTGCCGCTGAGCAGCGACGAGGTCGAGGAGTACTACGAGGGCTTCTCCAACGGCACCCTGTGGCCGCTCTACCACGACGTGGTCGCCCACCCGGAGTTCCACCGCGAGTGGTGGGACTCCTACGTGCGGGTCAACCAGCGGTTCGCCGACCGCGCCGCGGAGGTCGCCGAGGACGGCGCGGTGGTCTGGATCCAGGACTACCAGCTGCAGCTGGTGCCGCAGATGCTGCGCGAGTCACGACCTGACCTGCGGATCGGCTTCTTCCTGCACATCCCCTTCCCACCGACCGAGCTGTTCCAGCAGCTGCCGTGGCGCAAGCAGATCCTGGAGGGACTGCTCGGAGCCGACCTCGTCGGGTTCCAGCTGCCGGGGGCGGCGCAGAACTTCGTACGGCTGGTCCGCCAGCGGGTCAGGCACAAGACGCACCGCGAGACCGTCTACCTCCCCGACGGCCGGGCAGTGATCGCCAAGGCGTACCCCATCTCGATCGACGCCAGCGGTCTGGAAGCGCTCGCTCGGCAGCCCGAGTCGCAGCGGCGGGCCGACGAGATCCGCGAGAGTCTCGGCAACCCCGAGTACCTCCTGCTCGGCATCGACCGGCTGGACTACACCAAGGGCCTTCGCCAGCGGCTGCGAGCCTTCGGCGAGCTCATCGCCGAAGGCACCCTCGACATCGAGCAGGCGGTGTTCATCCAGGTCGCCACACCGTCGCGCGAGCGGGTCGGGCAGTACCGCCTCCTGCGCGACGACATCGACCGCCTCGTGGGCCGCATCAACGGTGACGTCGGCCGCATCGGCAACCCGCCCATCACCTACCTGCACTCCTCGTACCCGCGCAGCGAGATGGCCGCGCTGTACCGCGCCGCCGACGTCATGGTCGTCACGCCGCTGCGCGACGGCATGAACCTCGTGGCCAAGGAGTACGTCGCCTGCCGCTACCACAACGACGGCGCCCTCGTGCTCAGCGAGTTCGCCGGCGCCGCCGCCGAGCTGCGCCAGGCGTACCAGGTCAACCCGTACGACATCAACGGCATGAAGGCCGCCCTGATGGACGCCATGTGCGACACCCAGGCGGAGAAGACACGCCGGATGAAGGCCATGCGTCGCCAGGTGATGGACAACGACATCGAGCACTGGGCGTCGACCTTCTTGGAGGATCTCGCCAATGCGCGACAGCCGCACGGCAAGCGCACCCGACCGCTCCTGTGACGTCGGTACGTTGGGCCGCATGACCCGTCCGAGCCAGTGGTACGAGACGCCGGACCTGCACGGCGAGCACGTGACGCTGACCCAGCTGCACCCCCGCCACGCCGCCGGTGTGCTCGCCGCATCAGACGACGACTCGGTGTTCGACTGGTTGTCGTTCCACCGGCCCACCTCCGTCGCAGCGGGGAGGACGACGGTGGAGACGCTCATGGCCCAGCAGCAGTTCATCACCTGGGCACAGATCGACCGGGCCAGCGGCGAGGTGGCGGGGACGACGTCCTACTACGACATCAACCCGGCACTGCGCACCGTGGCGATCGGGGGGACCTGGCTCGGCAAGCGGTTCCAGCGGACCGGCGTCAACACCGACGCCAAGCTGTTGCTGCTGCGGCGCGCATTCGACGACCTCGGTGCCGTGCGCGTCGTCTGGCACACCGACATCTACAACGAGCAGTCCCAGGC
Organism: Nocardioidaceae bacterium; assembly: GCA_013695785.1. Classification (GTDB taxonomy): domain Bacteria; phylum Actinomycetota; class Actinomycetes; order Propionibacteriales; family Nocardioidaceae; genus JACCZT01. The sequence goes on from JACCZT010000037.1 coordinate 10,042, forward strand.
GGCGCTCACCCGTCTCGGCGCGACGCGTGAGGGCGTGCTCCGCAAGCATCGGATCCGCAAGGACGGGTCGTGGCGGGACACGGTGCAGTTCTCGATGACCGACGACGACTGGCCCGAGGTTCGCGACGCCTTGGCCGGGCGCCTCTCCCGCCGCGCCCGTGACTCACCGTGCGCCATACGTGACTCGCCGTGCGCCGAGTCGTGACTTTTGGCGCCAGACCAGTCGGCGGTGCATGATGCCTACAGGGAGGTACAGTGCCGAAGTTTGGCGCGCATCGGACTAGTGATGTGTCTGATGCGCCCGAGGAGCGCTCAGAGGTCGCCGCGCTGATGCCGATGGTGCGGCGGATCGTCGGTGCCCGGGTGAGCGATCGCGCCGCCGCAGACGACCTCGTCCAGGAGACGCTGGTGCGGGTGCTCGCAGCAGCCGACCGGGTGCAGCCGGGGATGCTCGAGCCGTACGCGATCAGGACTGCTCGCAACCTCATCGCGTCGGGGTGGAAGGAACAGGACCGGCACAAGCGCAACCAGCACCGCCTCGTCGACCTTCGACCACCGGCGGCACCCGATGAGGAGATGTTGCAGCGCGAAGAACATGACGCCATCGCACAAGCGCTCGCACACCTCTCGGACCAGGAGCGTCAGACCCTGCTCGCGCACGAGGTCTCAGGGCAGGACACGCGATCACTGGCATTGGAGCAGGGCTCCACGGCAGGCGCCGTTGCCGCCGAGCTGAACCGGACCCGCGCCCGGTTGCGCGTTGAGTACCTGCTGGCGCTGGAGGGGACCGAGCCGCCCACCGACAGGTGCCGGCCCGTCCTGCGCGCCCTCTCCAGTGGCGACCGTCGTCGTCAACGTGAGGTGGGCGCGGACCTCCATGTGCTTGAGTGCGCGATGTGTGCACGGCTGAGCGAGCCTCTGATCCGGCGTGGCCAGCAGCGCGAGGACGAGGTACGTATCCGCATCACCGCAGACGGCGATATCGTGCTCGCGCGCCAGGGGGCCCGCGAGCTCGCCGACCGCATCGGCTTCTCCCGCACCGACCTCACCGTGATCGCGACGGCGGTCTCGGAGCTGGCGCGGAACATCGTGCGGTTCGCGGGCGAGGGAGAGATCTTCGTCGAGCTGATCGAGATGCCCCGCTGTGGCGTGCGCGTCGTGGCCCGAGACGCCGGGCCGGGCATCGCCGATGTCGAGCAGGCGCTCGCCGACGGGTTCAGCACGTACCACGGCCTGGGCCTGGGCCTACCGGGCGCCCGGCGGCTGATGGACGAGTTCACAGTAGATTCAGAGATGGGCCGCGGCACCACGGTCACCATGACGAAGTGGCGGCAGAAGGGATGAGCATGGACGAGAATTCCACGGTGGACGTCGACGCCTCGTATGTCGAGGCCGGTGGCACCCCCCAGGCCCCCGAGGGCTTTCCCGACGCCCTCGCAGGCGACCGCCAAGACGTCGACCAGCTCCTGCCACAGCTGGTGGCGCACCTCGGGGAGCACCGCACCAAGCTCCGCCAGGAGTGGGCCTCTCGGATCCAGGACGCGCGCCTGCTGCAGGCGATGACGCCGCAGGAGATGGCGGCGGAAACGACGTCGGTGTACGACAACTATGTCGAGGTCCTGGAGACGGGAAGCGTCGAGGCCCTACAGCACTACGCACGTGATCTGTCCGAGCGCATCATCCCCCGAGGGGTGGAGACGCACGAGGTGGTGGGGATCGTGCTGCTGCTGCGCGACGTGCTCGCCCGGTCGCTGTTCGAGAAGTACCAGCAGGACTTCGCCCTGCTGAACCGGGTGCTCGACGCGTACGAGCCGGCCGCGAATCGGATCGCCAACACCGTCGCCGTCAGCTTCGTCGATGAGCGAGAGCGCGTGATCCGCCAGCAGCAGGACGCCATCCGGGAACTGTCGACACCGGTCCTGCCGGTGCGCGAACGGCTCCTGATCCTGCCGATCATCGGTGTGCTGGACAGCGAGCGAGCTCGTCAGCTCACCGAGCAGCTGCTCGCCGCCATCCGCATCCACCGGGCAAAGGTGGTGGTGATCGACATCACCGGCGCCCCCGATGTCGACGAGGCTGTCGCGAATCACCTGGTACGGACCGTCGACGCCTCCCGTCTCATGGGTGCCAGCGCCATCATCACCGGCCTGTCCCCGGAAATCGCTCGTACGCTCGTCACCATCGGGGTCGACCTGAGCAAGATGAACACGATCGGTGACCTGCAAGGCGGCCTGGAGGAGGCCGAGCGGTTGCTCGGATACACGGTCACCCGACAGAACGATTCGGCGGAGTAGTGTCCATCGGACCGGCGCTGGTCTCCATCCTGCGACAGGGCTCCTACCTGATCGCCTCGATCCACACCGCCCTCGACGACTCGCAGATGATCCGGTTCCAGGAGGACCTGATCGAGCAGATCGGGCAGCACAGGTCCCGGGGCGTCATCATCGATGTCGCGGCGCTTGACGTCCTGGATTCCTTCGGCTCTCGTACGCTCCGCAACATCGCCGAGATGGCGCGGCTGCGGGGAGCCCTGACGGTGATCGTCGGGATACAGCCCGAGGTTGCGTTCGCGATGGTGGAGCTCGGGATGGGAACCGGGTCGGTCTTCACCGCGCTCGACCTCGAGGAGGGCCTGGCGTACCTCAGCAGTCGGGTGTCCTCGAGCTCGGCGCTCTCGACGTGAGTCGCGATGACCGCCCTGGATGACCTACGTCGGGACTACCGAGCGGCGTTCCTGCGGTACCTGCCGCGCCGCGAAGAGGCTGCGCTGCACAGCGGCTACAAGCTCGGCCGGGCAGCGGTCGCCGACGGGCTCAGCATCCTCGACCTGGTCCAGGTGCACCACGAGATCTTCTTGGAAGTCCTCCGCGAGTCACCGAGTGACGAGCTGGCCTCGTTGGCGTCTGCTGCGTCTGCGTTCCTCCTCGAGGTGCTCGCCACCTTCGACATGGCTCAGCGGGGCTTCCTCAGGATGGACGAGGCTTCCACCGAGAACGCTTGAGGAACGACGCCCTCGGCCGGCAACCAAGGCCGGCCGAGGGTATCGGGGTTCGTCCGTCCTCCTTGGGCTGGCCCGTCAGTTCTGGTTGAGCGTGACCGGGCCCTGGTCGCTGGTGCAGACCGTGGTCGCAGCACCGCTGCGATCCACCGCGGCGCCGAGGACGGCAACCGGGCCGACCTTGAGGCCGCAGACCTGGGCGGCGATCTGGGCGGCCACGCCGACGTTGATGTCGCTGAGGGTGATGTCGCCCACCGCGACGTTGACCAGGCCGTCCTGGTCCTGGGTCGCGGCACTTGCCGGGGCGGCGGCGCCCCCGAGGACTACGGCGCCGGCGAACAGCGAGACGATGGACATTCTCTTGAAGCTGGTCATCGTGGTGATGCCTTTCTTCTCAGGTGGTGTTGCTGGGGCCCCGGACGGGTTGACGCCCATTCGGGGCTTTCATGAATGAAGACACCACCAGCGCATCGCCATGACGTCCGCCGCGGTCGCCTCTCGGACGAGATGGAGGACGTCCTCCCGCGGCGATCCCCCGAATGCTGCGGGTCTCGACCGTCACCTCCGGCAGAAGATCCAGACCGGGCCACGTCATCCACACTGCCCGAAGGCGTCCGGCGGCCGGGGACGTCGCCGTCAGGCGTCCCTGGCCCGTTC
>JACCZT010000045.1 GCA_013695785.1 Nocardioidaceae bacterium
GAAGCATCTTGACGTACGCGAGCCCGCCGACCGACGGGAGGTGCGCGAGCGTCTTGAGCCCGCCCTTGACCGGCGGGAAGGGGCTCATCAGCGACTCCACGAGGGACGGCCCGATGCGCTGCCAGTCGCGGTGTAGCTCGTGCCACCTGTCACCGTCGCCAGCGGCGTGCTCGTCCAGTCCGGCGGCGGTCATGTCGACGTCGTGGTGCAACAGCGCCCACCCCCCGTCGGGGCGGGGATGGCCCAGCACCGCAGGCGCATGCTTCCAGGTGAGCCCGTAGCTCTGAAGGTCGAGACCGCCCATCACCGGCGAGCCCGCACCGAGGGGGTAGAACGCGCTGAACGTGTCGTGGACGAAGTCGGGGTCGAGCTCGCTGTCGCTGTGCACGGCACCGCCGATGTCGGGCTGTGCCTCCAGCACCAGGACGGACCAGCCGGCATCGGCGAGCACGTTGGCGGCGACCAGACCGTTGGGTCCGGCGCCGATGACGATGGCATCTGGGTCGTCGCTCATCGCACACCTTCCCTCCGCAGCTCGGTCCCATGTTTGCGTACCGTCCATGATGCTGCATTTCGGGGGGAGGTCCGGCTCGACTGGCGGTTGGCGCGACCGCGCCTAGAGTCGGATGTCCAGGAGCACGGTGCGGCACATCAAGCAGGAGGTTTCGGTGAAGGCGGTCACGTGGCAAGGCAAGCGCGACGTACGAGTCGAAGAGGTACCCGATCCAGCCATCCAGGAGAGCACCGATGCGGTGATCAGGGTCACCTCGACGGCGATCTGCGGATCTGACCTGCACCTGTACGAGGTGCTCGGACCGTTCCTGCACCCCGGTGACGTGCTCGGTCACGAGACGATGGGCATCGTCGAGGAGGTCGGTTCGGACGTCTCCAACCTGAAGCAGGGCGACCGGGTCGTGATTCCCTTCAACATCTCGTGCGGGTCGTGCTGGATGTGCTCACGCGGGCTGTTCGCCCAGTGCGAGACCACCCAGGTCCGCGAGTACGGCAAGGGGGCTTCGCTGTTCGGCTTCACCGACCTGTACGGCGGCGTACCAGGCGGACAGGCGGAGTACCTCAGGGTGCCGCAGGCGCACTTCGGCCCCGTCAAGGTGCCGGAAGAGGGCCCGGACGAGCGCTACCTCTTCCTCTCCGACATCCTGCCGACTGCCTGGCAGGCCGTGGAGTACGCCGACGTGGAGCAAGGCGGCACGCTGGCGGTCATGGGGCTCGGTCCCGTCGGTCAGATGGCGGCCCGGATCGCCCTGCACCGGGGTCTGCGCGTCATCGGTGTGGACCTCGTTCCCGAGCGGATCGAGCTCGCCCGGCAGTGGGGTGTGGAGATCGTCGAGCTGGGCAGCGTGGAGGAGGTCGCACACGCGATCATGGACCTCACCGACGGGCGCGGCGCTGACGGCGTCATCGAAGCGGTCGGCATGGAAGCCCATGGTTCGCCCCTTGCGCACGCCGCCATCAGCGCTGTCGGGGTGCTGCCAGATGTGCTCGCACGGCCTTTCATCGACAAGCTGGCGATCGACCAGCTTGCTGCGTTGAAGGCGTCGATCAAGTCCGCGCGACGCGGAGGGACGGTGTCGATCAGCGGCGTCTACGGCGGCGAGGTCGATCCGTTGCCGCTGATGGAGATGTTCGACCGCGGCCTGCAGATGCGGATGGGACAGTGCCACGTCCGGCGCTGGACCGAGGAGATCATGGACTCCGTCATCAGCGAGGACGACCCACTGGGGCTCGAGGGGCTCACGACGCATCCCCTTCCGCTCGGTGATGCGGCGCGGGCGTACGAGATGTTCCAGAAGAAGCAGGACGGTTGCATCAAGGTGGTGCTCAAGCCGTGACCGATGCGGGCACACGCGTTGTGCTCGTGACCGGAGCATCGAGCGGCATCGGGCTCGCCACCGCGGTGCAGTCCGCCGAAGCGAGCGACCACGTGGTGCTGCTCGCGCGCGGACGCTCAGCTCTTGAGTCGGCTGCCGAGAAGTGCCGGCGCGCGGGTGCTGCGTCCGTTCGCGTCGCCGCCGTCGACGTCACCGACGCGGACGCCGTCGGCGGCCTCGTCGCCGACCTGCTGGCCAGCCATGGCGTGATCGACGCCGTGGTCCACTGCGCCGGGGTGGTCGCGTACGGGAGGTTCGAGGACGTCCCCGAGGAAGTCTTCGACCAGGTCATCTCCACCAACGTGCTCGGTGCGGCCAACGTCGTACGCAGTGTCCTGCCGTCGATGCGAGAGCGCGATCACGGCACGATCGTCCTCCTCGGCTCGGTCCTGGGCACCATCGCGGCTCCGACGATGTCTGCGTACGCCATCAGCAAGTGGGGCGTACGGTCGTTGGCGCGTCAGCTGCAGATCGAGAACCGCGACCGGTCCGGCGTGCACATCTGCTGCGTCTCGCCCGGTGGTGTGGACACGCCGATCTACCTCCAGGCGGCCAACTACCTCGGACGCGTGGGCCGTCCGCCGCCGCCCGCGGTGTCTCCGGAGAAGGTGGCATCGACGGTCCTCGGGGTGCTGCGACGCCCCAGGGCACGGGTCAACGTCGGAGCCGCCAACCCGCTGATGACGTTCGGGTTCACCGTGCTGCCAGGCGTCTTCGACGCGCTGGTGGGTCCGTTGTTCGCTCTCGCGGCCACCGACGAACGCCATCGTGTGGAGCCCGGGACCGGCAACGTCCTGCGGTCGGTGCCTGACGGAAACCGGCTGCGCGGCGAGCAGGCCGGGTCGCTGACCGCCATCGCGCTGATCTTGCGCTCCCGCGCCGCCGATGCCGTCCGTACCGCCACTCGCCGCTGACCCCGCAACGTAGTGCTTCTGCTGTCCCAGGTTCTCCTGGTACGGCGTCAGAACGTCAGGGGCGGTGGACGACTTCGGCGAGTGCGTCGATTCCCTGGTCGAGCTCGGCCGTGCTGATCACCAGCGGCGGCGCCATGCGCAGGGTGTTGCCGTGCGTCTCCTTGCACAGCACACCGCGCTCGGAGAGGGCCGTTGAGGCCATCCGGCCAGTCATCCTCCCGGCGGTGAGGTCGACGCCGGCCCACAGCCCGCGGCCACGCACCGAGTCGACGCCGTGCCCGACGAGCTCTCCGAGCCGCCGGTGCAGGTGTGCGCCGAGCTCGGTCGAACGCTGCTGGAACTCACCGGTGGACAGCAGTCGGATCACCGCGCGGCCGACGGCACACGCGAGGGGGTTGCCGCCGAAGGTCGAGCCGTGCTGGCCCGGCTGCAGCACGCCGAGCACGTCGGCGCGGCCGACGACGGCCGAGAGCGGGAGGATGCCGCCGCCGAGCGCCTTGCCCAGGGTGTACAGGTCGGCACGGACGCCTTCGGCGTCCAGCGCCAGCAGGCTGCCGGTGCGCGCGAGCCCGGACTGGATCTCATCGGCGATGAGCAACGTGTTGGCTCGCTCGGTCAGCTGTCGCACCGCGGCGAAGTACCCGGCCGGCGGCACCACCACACCCGCCTCACCCTGGATGGGCTCGAGCAGGACCGCCGCGGTGTTGTCGTTGATGGCTGCCGCCAGCGCGTCGGCGTCGCCGTACGGCACCCGGACGAATCCTGGCGTGAACGGGCCATAGTCATCGCGCGCCTCGGCATCGTCGGAGAAGGAGACGATCGTGGTGGTCCGTCCGTGGAAGTTCGACGCCGCCACGATGATCTCGGCCCGACCGGCGGGCACCCCCTTGACCTGGTACGCCCACTTGCGCGCCACCTTGATGGCGGACTCGACCGCTTCGGCGCCGGAGTTCATCGGCAGAACGACCTCGGTACCGGTCAGCTCGGCGAGCTCGCGGCAGAACGGGCCGAACTGGTCGTGGTGGAACGCCCGCGACGTCAACGTGACCCGTCCCAGCTGTTCGACGGCGGCCGCGACCAGAGCCGGGTGCCGGTGTCCGAAGTTCAAGGCCGAGTAACCGGACAGGAAGTCGAGGTAGCGGCGGCCCTCCACGTCGGTGACCCATGGGCCCTCGGCCTCGGCGATCACCACTGGCAGCGGGTGGTAGTTGTGGGTGCTCCACCGCTCGTCGAGTGCGACGAAGTCACCGGGGCTCAAGGTCAGGTCGTGCGCGTACGTCGTCATGGACCCAGGCTAAGGGCCGTGGCTCGAATGACCAAGTAATTGTCTGACAATGTGCGCGTGTCGCGGACTGCGCGCCCGTCTCGACACTTTGGGGCAACCAGCAGACGGTGGTCGATGGGTGAGAGAATCGATGAACGATGTCCGCACGAACTCTCCTCGTACGCCCCGCCACCGGTGCCGCGGCACTTGTCGCGGCCGTGCTCGCCATCGTCGTCGCTCTCGTCCAACCTGCCCAGGCCCACACGGGGCTTGTCAGCAGCGATCCCGGCGCCGACTCGACGTTGGCCGAGGAGCCAGGCGAGGTGAGCCTCACGTTCAGCGAAGAGGTCCAGGGGTCGGCCTTCGTCGTCGCCAAGGCACCTGATGGCAGCCGCGTCGACACCGGTGCTCAGAGCGTGGACGACAAGACCATCAGAATGCAGCTCGCGTCGGCAGGCTTCGCCGGTACGTACCTGGTGAGCTACCGCGTCGTCGGTCCCGACGGGCACCCGGTCGAGGGCAGCATCGAGTACGACGTCACCAACGGGCGTACCGCACCCGAAGCGCAGTCGCCGGTGGTCGCTGAGTCTTTCGTCCAGCGCCACCGTGGCCCCCTGGTCGCCGGAAGTGTCGGTGTCCTCGCCGTACTCACGCTCGCACTATGGTCGCGCAAGCGAGCCGATGACTGAGACGACGGCTGCGCCAACGGTGAGCGCGGGCGCTCGGGTGGGTTGGGCGATCGCGGCGCTGGTCGCGACGATCGTCACTCTCGTCCTCGCGCTCCAGGTGGCGGGCTCGCCTGCGGCTTCGCCGGAGGGCATCCCGGACCCGGGAACGTTGACGCGATGGGGTCTGCCGATCGCCCAGGCAGCCAGAGATATCGCCGCCGTGGTGACGATCGGTCTCATCCTCACCGCCACCCTTCTGCTGCCGTCGGCCGGTGCTGAGCTGCAGGGGTTGGCGCTGCAGGCGCTGCAGGTCGTGCGGCGCACCGCCACCGCCTGGGCGCTTGCCACCGTCGCGCTCTACGTCGTCACAGTCTCAGACACCTTCACGGTGCCGCTGCCGCAGTCGCTCGCCTGGTCCTACCTCTCGGGCCTGGCCTTCGAGACACCGCTCGGGCGGTCCTTGATCGCCCAGGGCGCGATTGCGACCGCAGTCGCGCTGTGGAGCCGGTGGGCGCTCAACGTCAAAGCAACGTGCATGCTCCTCGGACTGGCGGTAGGCGGGCTCCTGCCGCCCGCACTGACCGGACACTCGGCATCCTCCGGTGGCCACGACCTCGCGGTCGTCAGCCTCGGGCTGCATCTCATCGGATCCGCGCTCTGGGTCGGCGGGCTTGCGGGACTGGGTTGGATCGCGCTTCGTGGTAGCAAGCGCCTTCCCGCGGGTGTCCGGCGGTACTCGGTCCTGGCGGCGTGGTGTCTTGGGGTGGTCGCGCTCTCCGGTGCAGTCAACGCTGCCCTCCGCCTCGGGACGGTCTCAGCGCTGTTCACGACGTCGTACGGTGTGCTCGTCCTGGGCAAGGTCGCGGCAGTGGCGGCGCTCGGAGCCTTCGGGTGGGCGCATCGCAGGCGGACGATCCCGATCCTCTCCCGGTCGCTCGCGGCGGCCCCCGACGGTCGTGACGCTGCCGCGGCGGGCCGGGCGTTCCTGCGGCTGGCGGCTGTCGAGCTGATCGTGATGGCGATGACCGTCGGGCTCGCCGTCGCGCTGTCTCGCAGCGCCACCCCCGTCCCCGACGAGGTGTACCAGGACCCGGTCGAGCAGCTCATCGGTATCTCGCTCCCGCCGGCGCCGACGCCGATGCACCTCCTCCTGGGCTGGGCACCCAACGGCGTCGGGCTCGCCATCGTCGTCGGCGGTGCGGCGCTGTACGGACGGGGGCTGTGGGCGCTGCGCCGCCGCGGCGACGCCTGGCCGGTCGGCCGCACCGTGTCGTGGCTGCTCGGACTGCTCGTCATCGCCTGGGCGACCTTCGGCGGGATCGGGTTGTATTCGCACGTCCTGTTCAGCGCCCACATGGTCGCACACATGCTGCTGACGATGGTTGCTCCCATCTTCTTGGTCCTGGGCGCTCCGGTCACCCTGGCGCTGCGGACCCTCCCCGGCCCGCGTCAGCCTGGTGAGCTCGCGCCGCGGCAGCTGCTAGTCGCTCTCCTGCACTCGCGGTTCACCCGGCTCGTGACGCATCCGTTGTTCGCTGCCGCAGTGTTCGTCGGCAGCCTTTACGCCCTCTACTTCACCTCGCTGTTCCCCGCGTTGATGGACAGCCACCTCGGACATGCCGCGATGGAGATCCACTTCCTTGCCACCGGCAGCCTGTACTACTACGTGCTCGTCGGGGTCGACCCGTCACCACGACGACTCGCGCCGCTGGTGCGTTTCGTGGTCCTGCTGGTGACCGTGCCGTTCCACGCCTTCTTCGCGATCGCGGTGATGGCGGAGACCACCGTGCTCGGTGGGACCTACTGGGCGCAGCTGGAACGGCCGTACCGAAGTGACCTGCTCGCTGATCAGAACCTCGGCGGTGGCATCGCCTGGGCGATGGGTGAGCTGCCGTTGCTGCTGGTGATGGGAGCGCTGTTCGTGCAGTGGTTCAGGTCAGACCGCAGCGAGGCTCGCCGATTCGACCGTCACGAGGACGACCGCGAGGACGCGGCGTTGGCCGAGTACAACGCCTACCTGGCAACGCTGCAGGCGCAGGAAAAGCAGATCCCCCGCTGAGAGCTCAGGGGGACCAGCGACGCTGCCAGGACGTGAAGGCGGTCAGTACGTGATGCCGCTGGCCCGCGCGGCGGCGAAGCGGTCCTGGGCATCCGCCCAGTTGGCGACGTTCCACCACGCCTTGACGTAGTCCGCCTTGACGTTCTGGTACTGAAGGTAGAACGCGTGCTCCCACATGTCGAGCTGCAGGATCGGCAACACCCCCACCGGGACGTTCCCCTGCTGGTCATACAGCTGCACGATGATGAGCTGCTTGCCCAGCGTGTCCCACGCCAGGATCGCCCAGCCTGAGCCCTGGATCCCGGTGGCAGTGGCCTCGAACTGCCCCCGGAACGCCTCGAACGAGCCGAACTGGGCGTCGATCGCCGAGCCGAGGTCGCCAGTGGGCTCACCGCCGCCGTCGGGCGAGAGGTTCTTCCAGAACACCGAGTGGTTGATGTGGCCGCCGAGGTTGAAGGCGAGGTTCTTCTCGTGCAGGTTGATGGCGGCGAAGTCACCGGAATCGCGAGCCTCCGCCAGCTTCTGCAGCGCGGTGTTGGCGCCAGAGACGTACGTAGCGTGGTGCTTGTCGTGATGCAGCTCCATGATCTTGCCCGAGATGGACGGCTCGAGTGCTGCGTAGTCGTAGGGCAGATCGGGCAGGGTGTACTCAGCCACGTGTTCCTCCATGTCTCGGCGCGGATCGATCCGCTCGTTGCGTTTCCTCCACACTCCCTCACTGACCACGCACATGCAATCGCGGGTATCGCCATCCGACACGGCACGGGCGCTCACCGCCGGCTCTGGTGCCGGTAGCCTAGGGCTGTCCGCGCACCCGCGCCCAAACCGCCAACGAGGAGAGTCGTGAGCCCCGCACCCGACGAATCGTCTGCGGAGCGAGTGTTCACGATCCCCAACGCCATCAGCTTCGGCCGCCTGCTCGGTGTCCCCCTGTTCCTGTGGCTCGTCATAGGCCCGCGAGCCGACGAGTGGGCGCTGCTGGTCCTCGTCATCGCCGGATTCACCGACTACCTCGACGGCTGGCTCGCACGTTCGCTCAACCAGATGTCCAAGATGGGCGCGATCCTCGACCCGGTCGCGGACCGGTGCTACATCCTCGCGGTGGTGATCGGGCTCGGCTACCGCGAGATCATCCCGTGGTGGCTCGCAATCATCCTGCCGCTGCGAGACGTCCTGCTGTTCGGACTGATCCCTTTCCTGCGCACCCGCGGCTACAGCTCGCTGCCCGTGCACTTCCTCGGCAAGGCTGCGACAGCCGGTCTTCTCTACGCATTTCCGCTGCTGCTGCTGGGCGATCCCGGCGCCGACGGCGAGGTCGGAACCGTGGAAAACCTCGCGCGCGTGTTCGGGTGGGCCTTCACGATCTGGGGCGTCTCCCTCTACTGGTGGGCGGGCCTGCTGTACGCCTGGCAGGTACGTCGCCTGATGGTGTCAGTCCCGCCCGTCTCCGCCCCTGCTCCAGACGCCCGCTGAGTGATGTCCTCAGCCGGCGGACCACCCAGCGGTGGCAACTCCCTGCGCAGCAGGCCCGGAGACTCCATGGAGC
>JACCZT010000094.1 GCA_013695785.1 Nocardioidaceae bacterium
CCGTAGGAGTCCGCGGTGTCGAACAAGGTGATGCCCGCGTCGACGGCGGCATCCACGACGGCCCTGGTCTGGTGGAGGTCGATCCGGGTGCCAAAGGCGTTGCAGCCCACGCCGACCGCCGACACCATGAGTCCGCTGGAACCGACGGGACCGTACCGCATGTCTGTCACGGTGCCACGGTATGCCGCTCTCGCCCGCTCGCCAACGGCGAGGCCCCGCTCAGCCCCCGGCCACCCCGTCGGCCATCTCGCGGAGCAGATCCAGGTGACCGTTGTGGCGGGAAGTCTCCTCGATCAGGTGGAGCACCACCCAGCGCACCTTGGGGTGGAAGTCGCGCAGCGGCCTGGCGGTTGACGCGTCGAGGTCGAGATCGGCCAGCAGGGCGTCACAGCTCTCGATCTGTGCGGTAGTCCGCGACGACCCGCGCCAGCGGCATCGAGAAGGCGACGGTGAACTCCCCGTCGGGGTCCTCCTCGGTCATCGGGGCGAGATCCTCGCGGTCAAGGGTGACCACCTCGACCCACCAGTGCTCGACCCACCGCAGATGGTTGAGGATCGCGGCCGGCGCCATCATTGGCGACGTGGCGACCGGTGCGGCATGCGCGAGGTCGTCACTGAGCCCCTCGACCTTGGCAAGTGCGGTCTCGCGCACGTACCGCAGCAACGTCAGCACGGTGGTGCGCTCGTCCGGGGCGGCCGGGGTATCGGTACGTGTCATGGCTGGCACACTAGAGCAGTGAGCGGTCCTCTCGTGCTCGGCATCGAGGCGTCGTGCGACGAGACCGGTGTCGGCGTCGTGCGCGGCACCGACCTGCTCGCCGACGCGGTCGCCTCGAGCGTCGACCAGCACGTCCGCTTCGGCGGTGTGGTGCCCGAGGTCGCGAGCCGTGCCCACCTCGAGGCCATGGTCCCGATGCTCGACAAGGCCCAGGCCGACGCCGGCGTCAGCATCGACGACGTCGACGCGATAGCGGTCACCTGCGGTCCCGGTCTGACCGGTGCGCTGCTCGTCGGCATAGCCGCCGCCAAGGCGCTGGCACTCGCCCATGACAAGCCGCTCTACGGGATCAACCATCTCGTCGCACACGTGGCCGTCGACCAGCTCGAGCACGGGCCGCTGCCCGAGCCGACCGCTGCTCTGCTCGTCAGCGGCGGCCACACCAGCCTGCTGCTGGTCCGTGACATCACCTGCGACGTCCAGATGATCGGCGAGACCATCGACGACGCCGCCGGCGAGGCCTTCGACAAGGTGGCGCGGCTGCTGGGGCTGCCCTACCCCGGGGGCCCGCACATCGACCGCGTCGCCGCCGCCGGTGACCGCAGCGCCATCGCGTTCCCGCGGGGCCTGACCAGCCCGCGTGACCTCGCCAAGCACCGGTACGACTTCTCCTTCTCCGGCCTCAAGAGCGCCGTCGCGCGCCACGTCGAGCACGAGCAGCGCATGGGCCGCGACATGGACGTGGCCGACGTGGCGGCGTCGTTCCAGGACGCCGTCTGTGACGTGCTCACCGCCAAGACGGTCGCCGCGTGCGAGGCGTACGGCGTCGAGCACCTGGTCATCGGCGGTGGCGTGGCCGCGAACGGTCGGCTGCGACAGCTCGCCGAGCAACGCGCCGCACACGCCGGGATCGAGGTACGCGTGCCGCGTGCGGACCTGTGCACCGACAACGGGGCGATGGTCGCCGCCCTCGGCGCCGAGCTGGTCCGTCGCGGCCGCGCCGCGTCGTCGCTGGACCTGCCGGCGGACTCCTCGATGCCGGTCACCCGGATCGTCGCCTGACGTTCGTCGAAGCCACCCTCACCTCCACGATTTGGCGAGTTGGGTGGCATTTCTGGCCTGCGAACGCCACTTAAGTCAACAAATCGTGGGGAGCCGCCTAGGGTCGGGGGACCGGCTCCACCAGGAAGGCACGGCCGGCTCCGTCCACGCGGGTGAGCACCTGGGTCGCCGGTCGGCTGCCTCGCAGCGCAAGGCGGCCGCGCAGCTGCTCAGGCGACACCTGGATGCCGCGCTTCTTAATCGTCAGAGTGCCGACGTCGCGCGCCCGCAAGGCCCCGCGTAGCGCCTTCTCGCGGTACGGCACCTCATCGACGACCGCGAACGCGCGGGCAAACGGCGTGCGCACGAGCACGTCGGCGCTCACGTAGGCGATGTGGCGATCGAGCAGTCGGCCACCGGTCAGCGCGCAGACTGCCGTCACGAGGCCGGCGCGGATGACGGCGTCGTCGGGTTCGTACAGGTACGCACCCACACTGCCGACCGCAGCGTCACCGGGGTCGTCGGCCTCGGTCAGCGTCGCACCTGCCGGCAGGACGGTCGCCCGGCGTCGGGCGCTGGCGAGCAGGCGCCCCCACAGGCACGCCTCGACGAGATCTCCGCCGTCGCTGACCCACTCCGCCTCGACACCGGGAGGCACCAGTGCGTGCGCGATGCCGGGCATCGTCTTGGCGACGGCGTCGCCGTCCAGCAGGGCGGTCACCATGCCCCAGTCGGGGCGCCAGCCCCCCACCTGGAACACCCGTCCGCGGCCGTCCCGGCGCGCCGGGTCGACGAAGGTCGTACGGCCCGGTACCGGCGCGGTGTCCTCGGCGCGGCCCACCTCGACCGATCCGGCCAGGCCCAGGGCGCGCAGGTTGGCCATGGCCATGGCCGCGCGCAAGGGGTCCAGCTCGACGCCGTACGTGTCGACACCCGCGCGCGAGAACGCGATGAGGTCACCACCGATGCCGCAGCCGAGATCGGTCACGGCGGCGGCGCCGCGGGCCAGCAACTGGTGCGCGCGGTGATCCGACACCGACGCACGGGTAGCCTGCTCCAGCGCGTCGTGCGTGAAGTACATCAGCGCCGCCGCCGCACCGAGCTTCGTACGCGCCTTGCCGCGGAGGTGGACCTGGGTGACGGCAGCGGCCACCAGGGCGGGGTCGTGGGTCCGCCGCAACCGGGTGCCGAGGGCAAGGTCGGACTCGTTGCCCGCGCTTGCGGCGACGTCGGCGAGCAGGGCCTGGCCGATCGGCGCGAGCAGCCGCTCGAACGTCTCTAGCTCCATCGGCGGGACTCCCAGGTGCTGGCACTCGGCTTGACCGAGTGCTAAACGCGGCATAGATTTGCGGTTAGCACTCTCACCACGAGGGTGCTAACGGCGCCCACCGTGCGCGACCCCCGCGACGGCGCGTGCGAACGGTGCCAACTGAACATGCACATTCTTGCAAGAGCCATCCGTGAAAGGGGAGGTCGACACGTGTCGGTCACCATCAAGCCGCTCGAGGACCGCATCGTCGTACAGGCGATCGAAGCCGAGCAGACCACTGCATCGGGGCTGGTCATCCCGGACACCGCCAAGGAAAAGCCACAAGAGGGCTCGGTCATCTCGGTCGGGCCGGGTCGTATCGACGACAACGGCAACCGGGTGCCCCTCGACGTCGCTGTCGGTGACAAGGTCATCTTCAGCAAGTACGGCGGCACCGAGGTCAAGTATGACGGACTGGACTACCTGATCCTCTCCGCACGCGACATCCTGGCTGTCGTCCAGAAGTGACACCTCCGACCCGCCCCGGCTGTCCTCGCGGACGCCGGGGCGAGGTCGGTCCTAGCTGTTCGTCCCACCCTCAGAAGGAACACCATGCCCAAAATTTTGGAGTTCGATGAGCACGCCCGCCGGGCCCTCGAGCGCGGCGTCGACAAGCTCGCCAACACCGTCAAAGTGACGCTCGGCCCCAAGGGCCGCTACGTCGTCCTCGACAAGAAGTGGGGCGCCCCCACCATCACCAACGACGGCGTGACCGTCGCTCGCGAGATCGAGCTGGACGACCCGTTCGAGAACCTCGGCGCCCAGCTCGCCAAGGAGGTCGCCACCAAGACCAACGACATCGCCGGCGACGGCACCACGACCGCCACCGTGCTCGCCCAGGCCATGGTCCACGAGGGCCTGCGAGCGGTCGCCGCGGGCGCCAACCCCGTCGGGCTCAAGCGCGGCATCGAGGCTGCCGTCGAGGCCGTCTCGGACCGGCTGCGTGAGCTTGCGCGCGACGTCGACGACAAGCAGGACATGGCCCACGTCGCCACGATCTCTGCTCGCGACGAGCGGATCGGTGAGCTGATCGCCGAGGCCTTCGACAAGGTCGGCAAGGACGGCGTCATCACCGTCGAGGAGGCCAACACCCTCGGCACGGAGCTGGAGTTCACCGAGGGGATGCAGTTCGACAAGGGCTACATCTCGCCCTACATGGTGACCGACTCCGAGCGCATGGAGACCGTGCTCGACGACCCGTTCATCTTGATCAACCAGGGCAAGATCTCCGCCGTCGGAGACCTGCTGCCGATCCTGGAGAAGGTCGTCCAGGCCGGCAAGCCGTTGTTCATCATCGCCGAGGACATCGACGGCGAGGCACTGTCCACGCTGGTTGTCAACAAGATCCGTGGGACGTTCGTCTCAGCAGCCGTCAAGGCACCCGCCTTCGGTGACCGCCGCAAGGCCATGCTGCAGGACATCGCCAGCCTGACCGGCGCCCAGGTCGTGACACCCGACGTCGGGCTCAAGCTCGACCAGGTCGGTCTGGAGGTGCTCGGCACCGCCCGCCGTGTCGTCATCACCAAGGACGACACCACGATCATCGACGGCGCCGGCAAGGAGGACGAGGTCGCAGCGAGGGTCAGCCAGATCAAGTCCGAGATCGAGTCCTCCGATTCGGACTGGGACCGCGAGAAGCTCCAGGAGCGTCTGGCCAAGCTGGCCGGTGGCGTGTGCGTGATCCAGGTCGGCGCCGCCACCGAGGTGGAGCTGAAGGAGAAGAAGCACCGCATCGAGGACGCTGTCTCGGCTACCCGCGCCGCCATCGAGGAGGGCATCATCGCAGGAGGCGGTTCGGCACTGGTCCACGCGGCGGCCGTCCTTGACGACAGCCTCGGGTTCACCGGTGATGAGGCGACCGGCGTCAAGATCGTCCGCAAGGGCGTCGACGAGCCGCTTCGCTGGATCGCCGAGAACGGTGGAGAGCCCGGCTACGTCGTGGTGTCCAAGGTTCGCGAGTCCGGCGACGGCTACAACGCCGCGACCGGCGAGTACGGCGACCTGGTCGCCCAGGGCGTGCTCGACCCGGTCAAGGTGACCAGGTCCGCACTGGCCAACGCCGCCTCCATCGCGGCGATGCTGCTGACGACCGAGACCCTCATCGTCGACAAGCCCGCCGACGAGGATCTTGCCGCTGCAGCGACAAGTCACGGTCACGCCCACTGACGTACCGCTCGCCAGCACACCGACAGCCGGACCCGCGCACACCACGTG
>JACCZT010000101.1 GCA_013695785.1 Nocardioidaceae bacterium
AGAAGCGGCTCGGTCGAGGCGGTCGAGGCGGTCGAGGCGGTCGAGGCGGTGGGGTCGGGTGTGGAGACGCACGCCGTCGGCGATGCGGTGATGGTGGCCGAGGTTTGTCGTGACCGGCAGTTGCGCGGCCCTCACCGGGTCGCGGGCTCGTCGAGCACAGAACGTCGTCACTTTCCTCTCGTGGGGACTGGTGCCACGTGGCCTCAAGCCCACGCTCGTTAAACAAGGTTGAGCTTGCCGCTGATCGCGCACGGGCGGCCGAGTCATTGTGGGCGGTGTGACGCGCCGCATTCGATACAACGCGATGTCCCCTCACCACGCGGAGCCAGGGTCGAGCGCGTACGTCCGCCAGCAGGGTCAGCTGACGGCGGGGAACCACAGCGCGATCTCACGCGCGGCGGACTCCGGCGAGTCCGACCCATGGACGAGGTTCTCGCGGTTGGACAGCGAGAGGTCACCGCGGATCGACCCCGGTGCGGCCTTGCGGCCGTCGGTGGCGCCGTTGAGGGCACGGACGACCTCGATGGCGTGGTCGCCTTCGAGCAGCAGCGCGACGCTCGGCCCGGACGTCACGAACTCACGCAGCGGCGGGTAGAAGTCCCGCTCGACGTGCTCGGCGTAGTGCTTAGCGGCCTGGTCGTCGTCGATCTGACGCAGGTCCATGGCGACGACAGTGAGGCCCTTGGCCTCGTAGCGCTGGAGGATCGCGCCGACGAGCCCGCGGCGTACGGCATCGGGCTTGAGCAGGACCAGGGTGCGTTCGGACATGACGAGACCTTAGCGAACTGCCTTGTCGGCCTCGATCTTGCGCCCCAGGAGGTACGCCGTCACCCAAAGCGCGGCGAACATGACACCGACCAGGAACATGGCCGGCACGAGGAAGCCCATGGCGATGATGGCGACCTGGATCGCATGCCCGAGGACGTACGCCCACGGGCGGCGCAGCAACCCGGCGGTCAGCAGGGCGAGGAAGGCCAGACCGAGCCCGACGGACAGCGCAACGTCCGTCTGGACGTCCTCGACGGCGATCATCACCGGTGTCGCCAGCGCGATGACTACCGCCTCGAAGACGAGCATCGCCGCGCAGATGCCACGCATCAGCGCCGCTCCTCGACCGGCTCCGGCCGCAGGAGGGTACGTGCCTCGCCCACGGTGACGACCGAGCCGGTGACGAGCACACCACCGCCACCGATGGCGTCACCGGAGGATCCCCCGGACTCGGCGATGGCGACGGCGGTCTCCAGCGCGTCGTCGAGGCGCCGGACCTGGTGCACGCGCTCGGCGCCGAAGACGCCCTCGGCGATGTCCACGAGCTCATCGACCGGCATCGCCCGGGAGCTGGCGTTCTGGGTGCACACGACCTCGGCCATCACCGGCTCGAACACGCGCAGCAGCTCGTCGACGTCCTTGTCGGCCATGATGCTCACCACGCCGACCAGGGGGCTGAAACCGAACGCCTCCTGAACCGCCTGCATCGACGCCGCGGCGCCGTGCGGGTTGTGTGCCGCGTCGAGCACGATCGCCGGGCTGCGTCGCACGACCTCCAGCCTGCCCGGGGACGTCACCTGCCCGAACGCCTCGCGCACCAGCTGGGCGTCGAGCTCCTTGCCGCCGGTGAACGCCTCGACGGCAGCCAGCGCATAGGCCGCGTTGTGCGCCTGGTACGGCCCGTGCAGCGGCAGGAACACCTCGTCGTAGGTGGCCGCAAGACTCTGGATCGTCAGCATCTGGCCGGCCATCGCCGGCAGTCGCGAGGTGACCGCGAAGTCGACTCCTTCGCGGGCGACGGTAGCGCCGACATCGACGACGCGCTGCATGATCACCTCGGCCGCGTCGGGGTCCTGCTCGGCGACGACCGCGAAGGCACCGGCCTTGATGATCCCTGCCTTCTCGTGGGCGATGTCGCCGGTCGTGTCCCCGAGAAACCGGGTGTGGTCGAGCGCGATCGGGGTGATCACCGCGACCTGCCCCGAGGCCACGTTGGTGGCGTCCCACGAGCCGCCGAGCCCCACCTCGACGACCGCGACGTCCACCGGGGCGTCGGCGAAGGCCGCGTACCCCATGGCGACCATCATCTCAAAGAACGACACCGGGTACGGCTGGGAGTCGTCGACGATCTGCGCGTAGGCCGCGACATCGGCGAAGGCGTCGACGAAGAGCTCGTGCGACAACGGAACCCCGTCCAGGCTGATCCGCTCGGTCATCTGTTCCAGGTGCGGACTGGTGAACCGGCCGGTGCGCAGGCCGAGAGCTCGGACAAGGGTGTCGATCATCCGGCTGGTCGACGTCTTGCCGTTGGTGCCGGCCAGGTGGATGACAGGGTAGGCGTCCTGCGGATCGCCCATCAGGCTGCACAGTGCCCGGATCCGGTCCAGGGAGGGCTCGAGCCTGGTCTCGGGCCAGCGTCCGAGCAGCGCCTGCTCGACGTCGGCGTACGTGGGTCTCATCGGGGCCAGTATCGCAGGCCGTCAACCGTCGAGCAGACCCTGCCGGCGAGCAATGGCGGCCGCCTCAGTGCGTCCGGCAGCGCCGAGCTTGGCGAGAATGTTGGAGACGTGCACGCTCACCGTCTTGGTGCTGATGAACAGCTGCCGTGCGACCTCACCGTTGCTACGTCCATCGGCGACGAGGGTGAGGACCTCCTGTTCGCGAGGGGTGAGCGCCTCGTCGGTTCGCGACGACGGATGTGCCGCACCACCCGCGCCACCCGCGCAGAGCCTCTCGATCTGAGCGAGCAGCGGCGCGGAGCCGAGAGACGTGGCCACCGACCGCGCCGCGGCGATCGGCTGACGCGCTTCGCGGCGGCGGCCGGCGGCGTGGAGCACCTCGCCGAGCCGAACGCGTGACCGCGCCGACTCGACCACATGGCCGAACGCGTCGAACGCCGCCACGTCGTCCTGCCAGCAGCCGACCAGCTCGTCCTTCGTCGGCGCGTCCATCCCGGCGAGCCAGTGCACCCGAGCCAGCTCTGCCTTGGCGCGAGCGACCCAGGCGATTCCCTCGGGCCCCATCGGCCGCCGGCTGTGACGCCTGGCTGCGGCGCGCGCCGAGTCGGCGGCAAGCTCGCCAGCCCGGCTCACCCACCGGTGCCGTGCACCATCGGGTATCGCCGGCAGGTTGGCACCGATCTGACCGAGCGCGAGCGCGCTCAATCGCATCCGGGCCGCGAAGTCGTCGTTCTCCCAGAGCGTGCCGACGGCAGTGACGGCCTCGTCGTACAGAGCGAGCACCGCCTCGAGGTCGCGAGCGTCGCCGAGCAGATCGATTCCTGCCGCGGCGCCCACGATGGCGATCAGCCCGTCCTTGCGCCACCAGGGCCGGATGTCGTCGAGCAGCGCGGCAGCCGACGCCTCACCGCGGCCCGCGGCCACCTGCATGCCGACCGCCCTCAACAGCGCCTCGGCGATCGGTGGGGGTGCTTGACCGCTGACGTCGACGATGCTGTCGACGACAGCCCATTGGCCGACCGCATAGGCCACGATGCCCGAGAGCGCCCGAGCGTCGAACCCGTACGGCGCCCACGGCCTACCGAGCTCCTCGGAGCGTCGCGCCGTGTCCTGGTAAGCCCGCAACGCACTGGCAAGCCGGCCCGCCTCCATCTCCAGGGCCGCGAGGTAGTGGAGCCCGCGGAGCTCGCTGGATGCGTTGCCGTCGACGCGCGCCTGCTCGACCACCGCGAGGTACGCGCGCCTGGAGGTCTCCGGGTCACCGGCGCGTTCCTCGAGGCGTCCCAGCGTTGCCTGCGCCTCGGCCACGACCTTGGGCAGGCCGAGCTCCTGGGCGAGCTCGAGGGCAAGCTGTGCCCAGCGGGCCGCGTCGTCGTCGCGGCCGCGTTCGGCATTGGCCAGCGCGTGCACGCTCAGGATCTGGGCGCGTAGGTCCTCGTGCTCACCCGGAGGCACGAGTGCCAGCGCCTCGGTGGTGGCGTCGAGCGGGTTGAGGGTCGACTCGCTCATCAGGACCGCGCCGGCGAGCGCAGCCAGGAGCCGCGCACGATCTGCGCTCGACGCAACCGCCGACGACATCGCGAGGTGGTCCTGTAGCAGGGCCGCGGCGCGCTGCGGGTGGCCGGCGGCGGTGACGGCCTCGGCGGCGCGGACGGTGAGGTCGACCACGTCCACCCTGGTGTCGGGGGCGGCCTGCGCCGGGCTCTCGGCGAGGAGCTCCAGCGCACGCTCGTAGTGTGTGGCGGCCTCATCGGGGCCACCTACCGCCATGGCCTCGTCACCGGCCTCGATGCTCGCGGCCAGTGCGACCTCGGTGTCGTGGGCGAGCCGAGCGTGCCGGGCCAGCTCGGCGGCGGTCCCGGGAACCTCGAGGGAGGTCAGAGCCGCGACATAGGCGGCGTGCAGCCGCACTGCCTCACCGGGGACGAGGTCCTCGTAGACGGCCTCGGCGAGCAGCGCGTGCCGAAAGGCGTAGCCGCGCCCGTCGACGTCGACGAGAACATGGTTCTCCACCGCGGACCGGATCGCCGCGTCCAGGCTGGGGCCGGACAGCGGGGCGACCGAGGCGATCAGCTGGTGCGACACCCGGCGGCCGGCCGCGGATGCGGCACGGACGACGACGCGTGCTGCGTCGTCGAGGGACTCGGTCCGCACCAGGAGCAGGTCGGCGAGGTCTGCGGGCAGGCGTCGGCCATGGTGCGACGCCGCACCCACGAGCTCTTCGGCGAAGAAGGCGTTGCCGTCGGCGCGGTCGACGATCGCCTGCATGTCGGCCTCGCCGAGCGATCCTTCCCCGGCGGCGCGGGCGAGCGTACGGATGTCCACATCGGACAGGGGCGGCAGCTGAAGACGGACCACGCCAGGCAACCGGGCCCACTCGGCGACGGCGGGGCGCAGGGGGTGCCGGCGGTGGATGTCGTCGCTGCGGTAGGAGACGACGAGCACGACCGGCGCGGCGAAGCCACGAGCGAGCAGGAAGCTGATGACGTCGCGGGTGGAGCGGTCCGCCCAGTGGGCGTCCTCGACGACGAGGAGCGTCGGTGCGGTGGCGCCGAGCTGCTCGAAGGTGGCGTGCAGCGCCTCGAAAAGGGCGCCACGGTCCACGGCGCGGTCGTCTGCGTCAGAGGCCCCGGACAGGGTGCGCCGGCCCGGTAGGAGTCGGCCAACGGCGGGGTTGGCGTCCGCAAGCCCTGCGGCGACCGCAGGGTCGGTGCCCGCGAGGCGGCCGAGCATCTCGGTGAAGGGGAGGTAGGGCAGCGCGGCGTCGCCGAAGTCCAGGCAGTGCCCGGTGAGGGTACGCCAGCTGCGGGCCTCGGCCCTGGCCCGCAGCTCGGTCAGCAACCGGGTCTTGCCGACGCCCGCGTCACCGGCGAGCACGACGGCGTGAGCCGCTGCGTCGCCGTCTAGTCCGAGCAGCGTCTCGATCCGGTCGAGTTCGGCCGCCCGTCCGACCAGCGGGGTCGTCAGGGCGTGCTCCGGGCGCATGCCCACCATCATTGCCGGTGGCACCGACACGACGCGAACCTCGGCGTCCGTCCTGCTGACGGCAGTCACCTGTGAAGGGCGGCACGCAGATGCAGCAGGGGTATCCGCGGAGCGGCTGCGCGCGGTGCAGCCACCGGCGAGCGACGCATCAGTCTCGCCCCTGCCACGTGGCTGCGTACCCTCTCCTGGCGGTAGGCGGTCTCTGCTGTGGTGAAGGGTTCTCGGGTGAACAACATTGTCTTCTCCTGGTGTCTCGTTGATCCGATACCTCGATGTTGCGTCTCTGAGGCAGCGCCACACATCGGGAGAACGCCCTATCTGCAATCGCGGTCGTCGCGGCTACCTCAGAGGCACCTAGACTTGTGCCCCATGAGCAACGTGCCGGACAAACCCACGCTCGATGGCCTGGAGTCCACCTGGTCGGCGACGTGGGCCGAGCAGGGCACCTACGCGTTCGACCGCACCAAGTCCCGCGCAGAGGTCTACTCCATCGACACCCCTCCGCCGACGGTCTCGGGCTCGCTGCACATCGGCCACGTGTTCTCCTACACGCACACCGACCTCATCGCGCGATACCAGCGGATGCGTGGCAAGGAAGTCTTCTACCCGATGGGGTGGGACGACAACGGCCTGGCCACCGAGCGTCGTGTCCAGAACTACTTCGGCGTTCGTTGCGACCCGACGTTGCCCTACGACGCCGACTTCGCGCCGCCGGAGCAGCCCGACGCCAAGCGACAAGTGCCGGTGAGCCGACGCAACTTCATCGAGCTGTGCGACATCCTCGTCGAGGAGGACGAGTTGGTCTTCGAGGCCCTGTGGCGCACCCTCGGGCTGTCGGTCGACTGGACGCAGACCTACACGACGATCGGCGACGTCGCGCGGGCGACGTCGCAACGTGCGTTCTTGCGCAACCTCGCCCGCGGAGAGGCGTACACCCAGGACGCTCCGACGTTGTGGGACGTGACGTTCCAGACCGCCGTCGCCCAGGCTGAGCTCGAGGCGCGTGACTACCCCGGCGCGTTCCACCGGGTCGCCTATCACGGCGTCGACGGGCCGGTCCACGTCGAGACGACCCGTCCTGAGCTGATCCCCGCGTGCGTCGCGCTCATCGCGCACCCCGACGACAGCCGCTACCAGCCGATGGTGGGTACGACGGTGACGTCGGCCCTGTTCGGCGTCGAGGTGCCTGTGCTGGCGCACCGGTCGGTCGAGATGGACAAGGGCGCCGGCATCGCGATGTGCTGCACCTTCGGTGACCTGACCGATGTGCAGTGGTGGCGTGAGCTGCAGCTGCCCAACCGGACGATCATCGGCCGCGACGGGCGGATCCTCGCCGAGGCGCCGGATTGGATCCGTTCCGATGCGGGCCGTGCGCACTACGCCCACCTGGCCGGCAAGACCGTCTTCTCCGCGCGCGAAGCCGTTGTCGCGGCCCTGCGGGAGTCCGGTGACCTCGGCGGCGAGCCCAAGCCGACGCAGCGCATGGCGAACTTCTACGAGAAGGGCGACAAGCCACTGGAGATCGTGTCGAGCCGCCAGTGGTACCTGAAGAACGGCGGCCGCGACCCCGAGCTGCGCGGGCAGCTGGTGGCGCGCGGCTCGGACATCGCCTGGTCACCGGACTACATGCGACACCGACTGACGAACTGGATTGACGGCCTCAACGGTGACTGGCTGGTATCGCGGCAACGGTTCTCCGGTGTCGCCTTCCCGGTCTGGTACCGCCTCGACGACGACGCCGACCCGGTCTACGACGACCCGATCGTGCCGGACGAGACCGACCTTCCCATCGATCCGGCCTCTGAGGCACCCAGCGGCTATGAGGAGTCCCAGCGCGGCAAGGCCGGCGGCTTCGTGGCTGATCCGGACGTGTTCGACACCTGGGCGACGTCGTCGCTCAGCCCGCAGATCGTGTGCGGCTGGGAACGCGACGACGACCTGTTCGCGCGCACCTACCCGATGGACCTGTGCACGCACGCGCACGACATCATCCGGACCTGGCTGTTCTCCCGGGTGGTGCGCTCGCACCTCGAGCACGGCTGTGCCCCGTGGTCACATGCGATGATCTCCGGTTTCGTCGTGGACCCGGACCGCAAGAAGATGAGCAAGTCCAAGGGCAACGTCGTCGTCCCCACCGAGATCTTGCAGAAGTTCGGCGCCGACGCGGTCCGCTGGCGCGCCGCCGGCGCCCGACCCGGCGCGGACTCGCCGTTCGACGAGACCCAGATGAAGGTCGGCCGCCGACTGGCGATGAAGGTGCTCAACGCCAGCCGGTTCGTCCTTGCGACGGACGCGTTCGGCATCGGGGCGGATCTGGGCGACGTCGACGGCCGCCAGGTGACCGAGCCGCTCGACCTCGCCATGCTCCATCGGCTGCGCGGTGTCATCGAGGAGGCCACGGCGGCGTTCGACGCCTACGACTACACCACCGCCCTGGAGGTGACGGAGAAGTTCTTCTGGACCTTCTGCGACGACTACCTCGAGCTGGTCAAGGAACGCGCGTACGGCAAGCACCCCGACGCCGACGCACACGCGGTGCAGTCCGCGAAGACCTCGCTGGCGATGGCGCTGTCGGTGCAGCTGCGGCTGCTGGCACCGTTCCTTCCGTACGTCACCGAGGAGGTGTGGTCGTGGTGGCAGGAGGGGTCGATCCATCGCGCCACGTGGCCACACCCCGCGGACGACCTCGACGCGATACCGCACGATCCCGCGGTGCTCACCGTCGCCGCCGCTGCGCTGGCCGGCATCCGAGGGGCGAAGTCGACGGCAAAGGTCGGCATGAAGACGCCGGTCACCTCGGCCGAGGTACGTGCGCCACAGCAGCGCCTCGACCA
>JACCZT010000002.1 GCA_013695785.1 Nocardioidaceae bacterium
GTCACCGTGGTCAACGACGCCGACGCCGCCGGCGTCGGCGAGCTGCACTACGGGGCCGCCCGCAGCACCCCGGGCCTGGTGGTGCTGGCGACGCTGGGCACGGGGATCGGTTCGGCGCTGCTCAACAACGGCGAGCTGATCCCCAACAGCGAGCTCGGGCACCTGCTGATCGATGGAGTCGACGCCGAGAAGCGTGCGTCCTCGCACGCACGCGAGAGCGAGGACCTGTCGTGGGAACAGTGGGCCGACCGCCTGCAGACGTACTTCGCCCACGTGGAGGACCTGCTCTGGCCGGACCTCCTCGTGGTCGGCGGCGGCGTCTCCAAGCACGCGGACCGCTACCTGCCCCTGTTGCACCTGCGCGCCCCGATCGTCGCCGCGGAGCTGGGCAACGCCGCCGGTATCGTCGGCGCCGCCTGGTTGGCGGCGAACGCGCACACCTGAGCCCTGCGCGGCGCTCTTCGTCACGTTGCCTGGCCGATTACTTGCGCGTAACTTGTGAGCCACACCCTCGAGGAGCTGCGGATGGCCGACGACGCCCAGGAACGGTACGACTATGTGGTGGTCGGAGCCGGCAGCGCGGGCGCCGTCCTCGCCGCGCGCCTGTCCGAGGACCCCGCGCTCTCGGTCCTGCTGCTGGAGGCCGGCGGTGCGGACGACGCGGACGAGATCAAGATCCCGGCGGCGTTCTCGGGTCTTTTCAAGACACGGTGGGACTGGAACTACACCACGACCGGGCAGCACCAGCTTGGCGGCCGAGGCGCGTACTGGCCGCGGATGAAGGCACTCGGTGGCTCCTCGTCGATGAACGCGATGATCTACATCCGCGGCAACCGCGCCGACTACGACGCATGGCGTGACGTCCACGGCGCCGCCGGCTGGGGGTGGGACGACGTCCTCGCCTACTTCATCAGGTCCGAGGACAACACCCGCCTCGGGTCGCCACTGCACGGACAGGATGGTCCGCTGCACGTCGAGGACCGCCGCTACACCCACGAGCTCACCCACGCGTGGGTCGAGTCGGCGGTCGCCTCCGGACTCAAGCCCACCGACGACTTCAACGGTACCGAGCAGGAAGGCGCTGGTCTGTACCAGGTGACGTGCAAGAACGGCCGCCGCTGGTCCGTCGCCGACGCCTACCTGCGTCCTGCACTCACCCGCCCCAACCTGACCGTGCGCACCGGTGCACACGCGACGCGGGTGATGTTGACCGCCGGCCGCGCCACGGGTGTGGAGTACGTCCGCCGAGGCCAGGTGGAGGCGGCGTACGCCGAGGCCGAGGTCGTCCTCAGCGGTGGAGCGGTCAACAGCCCGCAGCTCTTGATGCTGTCCGGCATCGGCCCGGCGGGGCACCTTCGAGAGGTCGGCGTCGATGTCCGCGTCGACCTCCCCGGGGTAGGGCAGAACCTGCACGACCACCCCGCGTGCCCGGTGCTGTGGCACACCCGCGACACCACCGACCTGCAGGAGCACCTGGGCCTGGGCGCCCTCCTGCGCTGGCGAGCACGGGGCAACGGGCCGTTGACCTCCAACATCGCCGAGGGCGGCGCCTTCTTCACCAGCCGGGACGACCTGGCCGCGCCGGACCTGCAGGCGCAAATCGCGCCGAGCGGGTTCTACGACAACGGGCTCCACGAGCCCACGTCGCGGATGTTCACCGCGGCCCCCACGCTGGTCGACGTCAAGAGCCGTGGCCGGCTGCGGCTGCGCTCGACCGACCCGACCTGGCACCCCGAGATCGACCCGGCGTACTACGAGGACCGGGCAGACCTCGACGCCATGGTGATCGGCATCCAACGCATGCTCGACATCGCCTCGCGGGGGCCGCTCGCCCGGTTCGTCGACTCTCTCGCCCGACCCGTCCGCACCACCGAGGACGACATCGTGCAGCACGTGCGCGAGATGACGCAGACGCTCTACCACCCGGTCGGCACCTGTGCGATGGGCGCCGGCGAGCAGTCCGTCGTCGACGCCGAGCTCAAGGTGCGGGGCGTCGAGGCGTTGCGCGTCGTCGACGCGTCGGTGATGCCCACCGTCCCGCGCGGCAACACCAACGCACCGACCGTCATGATCGGCGAGAAGGCCGCCGACATGATCCGCGGTGTTCCGGCTCCGACCTCGACGAAGGACCTGGCATGACCACCACCAGCGCCAAGCCCGCGACGACACCGGAAGAGGCGGTTTCCGCCACCGGCGGGACCAGCCCGCGGGGGTCGGCGGAGACCTTCGACTCCCTCAACCCCGCCAACGGCGACGTCGCCGGCACCTACCCCGTCCGGTCGGCCGAGGAGGTCCGCACCGCCGTCGCCCGCGCGCACACCGCCGCGGCCTGGTGGTCGGCGCTGTCCTACGACGAGCGCGGGGAGCTGCTCGGCAGGTGGAAGGGTGTGCTCGCACGGCGCATGGGGCAGCTCGGGCAGATCGTCCACGACGAGACCGGCAAGCCGCACGGCGACGCACAGCTCGAGGTCGTCCTGGCCATCGACCACCTGGCGTGGGCCGCCCGGCACGCCGAGAAGGTGCTCGGACCGCGTCGGGTGCGACCCGGGCTGCTGATGGCCAACCAGGCCGCGACCGTGGAGTACAAGGCGCTTGGCGTGATCGGCGTCATCGGTCCGTGGAACTACCCCGTGTTCACGCCGATGGGCTCGATCGTCTACGCACTTGCCGCAGGCAACGCCGTCGTCTTCAAGCCGAGCGAGTACACCCCCGGGGTCGGCGTCTGGCTCGCGGAGTCCTTCGCCGAGGTCGTACCGGACCATCCCGTCCTGCAGGTCGTCACTGGCCTCGGGAAGACGGGCGCGGCGCTCGCGTCGTCTGCAGTCGACAAGATCGCGTTCACCGGCTCCACCGACACCGGCAAGCTGGTCATGGCGGCGGCGGCGGCCAACCTCACCCCCGTCATCATCGAGGCCGGCGGCAAGGACGCCATGCTCGTCGACGAGGACGCCGATCTCGTCGATGCCGCCGACGCCGCCGTCTGGGGAGGCATGTCCAACGCTGGCCAGACCTGCGTCGGCGTCGAGCGTGTCTACGTCCACGAACGCGTCTACGACGACTTCGTCGACGAGGTGATGAAGCAGGCTCGCTCGGTGCGGGTCGGCAGCGACGCCGAGGCCAACGTAGGGCCGATCACGATGCCGTCACAGCTGGCGGTGATCAAGAGCCACGTCGACGACGCCCTCGCGCGCGGGGCGCGTGCGCTGATCGGCGGGTCCGACGCGATCGGCAAGAGGTTCGTGCAGCCGACAGTGCTCGTCGACGTACCCGAGGACTCGCTCGCGGTGACCGAGGAGACGTTCGGCCCGACGCTGACGATCGCCAAGGTGCGCGACATGGACGAGGCGGTCGACCGTGCCAACGCCACGCGGTACGGTCTCGGCGGAGCGGTGTTCTCCAAGAAGCGCGGCGTCGAGCTCGCCCGACGGATCCGCTCGGGAATGACCTCGGTCAACTCCGTCATCGCGTTCGCGGCGATGCCGACGCTGCCCTTCGGTGGGGTGGGTGACTCAGGTTTCGGACGCATCCACGGCCCCGACGGACTCAAGGAGTTCACCTACGCCAAGGCCATCTCGCGTCAGCGGATCAGGCCGCCGATGCTGCTCACGTCGTTCACGCGTACCACCAAGACCGACGGCAAGGTGGCGCAGCTGATCACCCTCATGCACGGCGGCAGCTCCACCATCCCCAAGCGCTGACCCCCACCCCTCGTACGTGGATGATGGCGCGCCCGTACGTGGATGATGGCGCGCCCGTACGTGGATGATGGCGCGCCGCGCATACTGGGCGCGTGAGGCATAGCGAGCTCTGGGACCGGATGGACCACCACCTCGGCACGGCGTACTCC
>JACCZT010000168.1 GCA_013695785.1 Nocardioidaceae bacterium
CGGGCTCGCAAGGCGGCACCTACGGCGCCAACGCCGTCGCCTGCGCGGCCGCACTGGCCACACTGGACGTGATCCGCGACGAGTGCCTGGTCAAGAACTCAGCCGAACGCGGTGCGGAGCTCAAGGAAGCGCTCGGCTCCGTTGCAGCTCAGCATCAACGCATCACCGACGTGCGCGGTCTCGGGCTGATGATCGGCAACGAGTTCCGTGACGCCGACGGCAATCCAGACGGCGCCGCGGCTGCTGCCGCGCAGCAGGAGGCCGCACGGCGCGGGTTGCTGTTGCTCACCTGCGGCGCCTGGGGTCAGGTGGTGCGGTTCATCCCGGCGCTGATAGTGGATTCGGGCCAGGTCCAGGAAGCTGCCGCGATCTGGGCCGATTCGGTCCAGGCCACGTCCTGAACCCGGTGACAGAGGCACTGCATCAAGCGGCGAGCCTCTCATCGCCTACTGGTTGAGCAGGGCGACCTGCACCTGGTCGGTTCCGTCTGCCCGCGCGGCATAGATCGCGCGCCCTGGCGGCAGTCGGCGGGCCACGACGCCGTTGACCAGACGTCCCTCCGTCCGGTCACCGGACAGCACCACTCCGGGCGTCTGGAGGTCGCTGAGTCGTTGGAGTACTGGCTCGAAGAGCGCTCGGGATAGTCCACCAGTGCGGCGAGCGATCACAAGGTGCAGTCCGAGATCCCGGCCCTGTGGCAAGAACTCGAGCAGGCCGTGGACCGGGTTGCTGGAAGGGGTGGACACCAGGTCGTAGTCGTCCACGACGACCACGATGTCCACGCCCTTCCACCAACCCCGGGTGCGCAGCTGCGCGGACGTGACGTCCTCGCCGGGTAGACGCTCACGAAGTGCACCGGTCACCTGGGCGATCGTGTCGGCGGTCTTTTCCTCGCCGGTGCAGTAGGCAGCGAGATAGTCCGGCGGCACCACGTCGAGCAGGCTGCGCCGGTAGTCGACGACGATGAACGCGAGCTCGTGCACCGTACGGGACGCTGTCAGCTGGCGGATAAGCAGCTTGAGTGTGTTGGTCTTGCCAGTCTCGCCGTCGCCGTAGACGAGCAGGTGAGGGTCGGCGCCAAAGACGTTCACCGCAGCCGGACCGAGGTTACGCTGCGACAACCCCACGGGCAGAAGGTCGTCACCGGGGTTCACCTCGGGAAGATCAGCGACCGTGACTTGGGCGGGAAGTGTCTGGACGCGTTTCACCGCGGTCGACCATCGCGACTTGGCGAGGGCGACGAGGCCGTGCTGGCCAGCGGAAAGGTCGTCATTTGTGCTGCCGTCGACGTACGGCACAGCGCCTTGGAAGACCAGCCCGCCACCGATGTCCACGAGTCCTCGTCCGGCGGCCTCCCTGGGAAGCTTGTCCATCAGCTTGCGTCCGATGGTGCTGTCGAAGGAGTCGGTGAGTCGCAGTTCGAGGCGACCTCCGAAGCTGGACTGGATCCGCATGCGGATCTGCATGTTCTGAGCGACGGTCAGGATCACGTGCACTCCGTAGTTGAGGCCGCGGGCAGCGACCTCGCCGATGGTGAACTCCATCGCGTCGAAGTCCTCGCAGAAGCTGCTCCAACCGTCCACGATGAGGAACACGTCCGACGGAACATCCAACGGAATCCTGCCATCAACCCGAGCCTGACGCATCGCTCGCATCGAGTCGAGCTTGTGCTCACGGAAGAACTCCTCCCGACCCTCAAGCAGAGTGACGACATCGCTGATGGTGCGAGTGACCCGTTCGGGATCGAGCCTGGTCGCGACGGCTGCGACGTGCGGCAAGTCCTCCAGCGGCCGCAGGGTGCCGCCGCCGTAGTCGACACAGTAGAAGGCCACATGGCCGGGCGGGTAGCGTAGCGCCAGCGAACCGATCAACGTGCCCACCAATGTGCTCTTGCCGGACTGAGGCCCGCCCGCCACCACGAGGTTGCCGGCACCACCGGTGAAGTCCCACGTCAACGGGAACTGGCGCTGACGGGACGGGTCGTCGACCAGGCCGAGCGTGGCCTCGAGCCCTGCTGGTTCTCCGGGCTTGTCAACATCCATGACGGCGTCGAGGGGCAGAACCCCCGGCAAGGGCTGCAGCCACACTGGCCGAACCGGCGGTGCGCCACTAGCGACCAACCGCTGGCAAATCACGTCGAGCACCGACTGCTTGCTCTGCATGGATCCTCCCCGCGATTCGTCCTCAGCCGTCGCAGTGGCAGCCGCCTCGGCGTTCAGTTGTGCGATCCACGCGCCTAGCCCGTTGGCGGCGAGATACGGGACGACCGGTACCTCGGCGTTGAGTATCTCCGCCGGCGGCCGGTACGTCGACGACACCAGTGCCGCCCTGAACCGTGCGAAGACGGTCGTATCGACCTTCAGGTAGCCCGAGCCGGGCTCCGAGGGCAGGTGGTACGCGTCGGGGACTCCGATGGCGTCGCGGGACTCCGACTCCGAGAAGGTGCGCAGCGAGATGCGGTACGACAGGTGCGACTCGAGCCCGCGGATCTTACCCATCTCGAGCTTCTGGGTCGCCAGCAGCAGGTGGATGCCGATGGACCGACCGACACGGCCGATTGCGACAAAGAGCTCGGCGAAGTCGGGTCTTGCGGTCAAGAGCTCGGAGAACTCGTCAACGATCACCAGCAGATGCGGAAGCGGCTCGAGCTGGTGCCCCGCATCGACAAGATCCTGGTAGGCGGTGACGTTCGGCAAGTTGCCGACCCGCTTGAGAAGCTCCTGACGTCGCTGCATCTCACCGAAGAGGGCGTCGTGCATCCGGTCGACCAGCGTCAGGTCGTTCTGGAGGTTGGTGATCATCCCCGCGAGGTGCGGGATCTGGTCCATCGCAGCGAACGTGGCGCCGCCCTTGAAGTCGACGAGCATCAGCGCGAGACGGTCCGGACCGTGGCTGACGACCAGGGAGCTGACCAGCGTGCGGAGCATCTCCGACTTGCCCGAGCCGGTTGCCCCGACGACCATGCCGTGCGGTCCCATGCCGCCGTGCGCGGACTCTTTCAGGTCGAGCTGCACCACGCCGCCGACCCCGATCCCGATTGGCACCCGCAGTAGATCGCGCGGTTGCCTCTTGCGCCACGTGACTCGGGGATCGAGGGTTGCGGGGTCCAAGACACCGAGGATCTCGTGCAGCCCGACGGTGGCCTCGAGAGACTCATCACCAGAGCGCTCCTCCAGCGAGATGCGCATCGGTGCAAGGATGCGAGCCACCAGCCTCGCGAACCCGGGAGGCAGTTGGTCGACCGCGAAGGGAGAGGGGTGGGATCGTTGGACGGCGAGGAAGTCTTGGCGCACCTCGATCCGGTCGTCGACCACCTCCGGCTCCTCGCGTCGGTCCGCAAGCAAGATGATGAGGTGGACCCCGAGTTCGGCGAGTCCGACACTGCTGTCCGGAGACTCGATGCCGCGGACGTCGCCAAGGCCATCGCCGTCGACCACCACCACAAGATGGTCCCGTAAATCGTGTGCTTGCCCACGCGACCTCGATCGCTCGTCGAGCCGACGTTCGAGCTCCGGTGCCAGCAACGAAGACATCTCAGATACCGATGACGCCACGAGCCGGGCAGGCAGATCGCCGTCCATCAAGGTGGCGGACTGGCAGTGCGGAAGCCACTTGACCCAGTCCCAGTTCTCGGCCTGGGTATCGGCGCGCACGACCGCAAGCCGCACGTCGGTCGGCGAGTGGAACGTCACCAGCTGCGTCGCCAGCGCGGTCGCGAGCTGCCTCCCGACGTACCGGTCGCCGAGCACGCTCACCACTCCGAGCTGGCGCAGATCGATAGTCACGGGCTGGTCGCGGAGGATCGAGTATCGGCCCCGCAGCGCCATCGCTTCGCCGAGGCAGACGGGATCGAACTCGTTGAGTGGGCCGGTGTCCGCCTCAAGGATCAGTGTCGCGGCGATCGGCTGGTCGCCCACACCGATGCGCAGGCACAGCTGGTCATCGTCTGAGCGGCGGCGCTCCCAGCGGCGGGCATCGTTGCGTGCGACGTCAGACAACATCTCGGGCGGCGGATGACACCAAGCAGCGCGTTCGCGCTGGGAGCCGATCGTGTTGCGCAACGCATGCCGAAGACCCTCGACATAGTCGAGATATCGCTCGCGGCTTCGACGTAGCAGGCGGTTGCGGCCCATCCGCTGCGACAGGATCATCACAACGCCGATGCCGATCGACCCCACCAGAGCCGCCATCGCACCAATCGCGATCAGCGGGTTGTTGGCTCGGTTGGACATCACCAGTGTGAGCGAACCGACCCCGCCCATGATGGGCATGATGAGCATGGGGGCGCCTGTCACAGGAGGTAGGGTCTGCTGCTCAGTAGGGGGCGCCGCGATCACGAACCGCTCGGTCCGTACGGTTGGAGGGGCGATTCTCGCCGGCCTCTTGACCTGGGTCGTCGTCACAGGCCAGCCCGATCGTTGTCTTTCCCGCTCCCTGCCCCGACGGGAACTCTGTGCGTTGCGATCTTCAATGGACATCTTCCCCCGAGTCTCGCCCTACTCGACGCATAAATCATGACGAGCTCCGTCATTTCCGACGAACGACAGCAAGTCTATGAAAGCTCCCGTAGGATTGTCAACAATCGTACGGGAGCCTCCTGGGTCCTGAGAAACTGGGGTTAGTTCACGGCCAGTTCATCGTCGGTTGGCAGGATGCGAATGAGCAGTCGCCACACTTCAGTGGGATCGGTAGGCCGCAGCAGACTCATCCCGGCTGAGCGCTCGATCAGCCACATCTGCTGGACCGTGTCCAGCACTGCCAAACCATGTTGACCGTCCGGCGGCCATTGCGCGCGGATGCTCCAGTGGTTCCAAGGACCATCGATGAGGTCCGACAACGAGTCGCCTCCGGCTTCGTTGACGGCGGCGCGGCGTGCCCTGGTATCCGCGCTGAGCAGCGCACCCATGGCCGCGTCGGAGTGCCGTCGCGGCGAGGTTGCGCCGCGCTCTCGCGGTCCGAGGGCAACGATGCGGGCGAGCGTGGCGGGCAGCATCGCCGGGTGCACGACCACCAGTTCGCGCAGCTCGTCCGGCGCATCCAGCAAGAAGGCCCCGCCCGCGGGGCCAACCCAGCCGGTCCCATCGATGCGTACTCCCTCATCATCGCTCTGCTCGACCGCTAGCGTGATCACGGGCTCCAGTGCGGCGCCAAGGGCCGGCACCAGGCTGGTGTGCAGGTGCCCTTGATCGATGACTCCGGCGGTTCGAAGGTCAGCGGTCTGCCTGTCTGGCGAGCTACGTCCCTGGCTCCATGAGAGCAGCGCCTCCCAATGGTCCGCCGACAGTCGCAGTCTCCCGGTCACGGGGTCGAAGAGCACAGTCATGACGCGAGCCGCCAGCTGTGACCGACCTCGGTCAGGATGTCCGCGACGTCGTCGTACGCCAGTGTCGCGGCCGAGCAGGTAAGGGTGTATCCGGTGCGTCCATGAACGCTCGTCCACTGTTCGGCGGTGACCGGTTCAGACTGCGCCACGACGTGGTGCACCAGCCGGCGGATGATCGGTCCGCCTGGTCTGTCCAGCCGCTCCTGGTCGAGCAGCAGGTATCCCGCGAGCGTTGACTCGAGCATCGCCCCGGCGTGTGACTGCCAGTTGTCGAGGTCCAGGTCCGGTGGCAAGTCGTCGGTGGTGAGGATGACGTTGGCGCAAAAATTCGCGGCTGGAACACTGTCGATCGCGAGGAACGCGATGTCGGTACGCGGATCCACCACCTGCTTCCAGCCGGCCGGAACCAGTAGCGAGAAACCACGCGGGTCCTCATAGCGCTCCAGCCGACGTATCACGTTCCTTGGCCTTCGGGCACGGTGAGCCGCGTGCCGGGCTGGATCAAGTCGGGATCAGGACCGATGACCGTGCGATTCGCCTCGTACAGTGCGGCCGCGGCTTCCTGGATGTCCTTATCGGTGGCGTCCGGCGCGAGCTGGCGATCCGCGAGACGCCACAGTGAGTCGTCACTCACCACCTCGACCGGCAGCGGGTGGGGGGGTTCTGGAGCGGACGGGAGTGGGAGCACGAGCTCTAGAGCGGGTTGGGGAGCAAGCGGCGATGCGAAGAAGTCGGCGACTGCATCCTCCACAGGTCCGGTGTACTTGTCTACCCATCGGTACAGGTCGTTGAGATTGTCGTTTCGCTGCACTTCGGGATTCCATCCGGTGGACTTTTCTATCCATCGGTACAGGTCGTTGAGATTGTCGTTCGCGGACTCCGCGACGTTGGCGATTCGTTCGTCGACCGGTGCCAGGAACTCGTCCAGCGAGTCGAGCAATCCGTTGATGAAATCCTCAACCTCGTCGCCTCGGGCCGCGACCTCGGCGACGACCGAATTACCAGCGGCCGCGCCCACGGTACCGCCCACGATAGCCCCTACGAGGACACCGATCCCGGATAGGACCACCTTTCCGCGGGAACCGCCGACGCGACTTCCCGCCGCCATTCCGATACTCAAGCCCGCCTTACCCCCTGCCTTGCCG
>JACCZT010000170.1 GCA_013695785.1 Nocardioidaceae bacterium
GACGTCGAACAGCAGGACGGCGATCGTCACGACGCCGGTGATCAACCACTCGGTAGAGGAGACAACCACGACAGACATACCTCCGGTCAAGACAACGTTCTCACCGAAGGTCTCTTCCGCCGCGCGGCAGTCAACCCTCCGCAGATATTGTGTCAGGTCGCCACCGGGAGACCAACTACCGCTAGGACGCTCCTGCCTCGATCATCGACCGCAGCTCCTTCTTGAGGTCGCCGATCTCGTCGCGAAGCCGTGCGGCGACTTCGAACTGAAGCTGGGCAGCAGCCGCGTGCATCTGGTCGTTGAGCTCGCGGACGAGGTTGGCCAGCTCAGACGTCGGCATGCCGTCGGTGTCCAGCTGGCGCTTGCCGCCCCGCCCGCCGAGGTGTGGAACCGGTGAACGACCCCGCTGCTCGACGCCTCGGCTTCCCACGAGTCGCTCGAGGTCGGCGTCCTCACGAGCCAGCATGTCGGTGATGTCCGCGATCTTCTTGCGCAACGGAGTGGGGTTGATGCCGTGCTCGACGTTGTACGCCCGCTGCTTCTCCCGCCGCCGGTTGGTCTCGTCGATGGCGGCCTCCATCGACGGCGTTATCCGGTCGGCATACATGATCACCTGGCCGGAGACGTTGCGCGCCGCCCGCCCGATGGTCTGGATGAGGGATCGTCCCGAGCGCAGGAAACCTTCCTTGTCGGCGTCGAGGATCGCGACGAGGCTGACCTCGGGCAGGTCGAGTCCCTCCCGCAGTAGGTTGATGCCGACCAAGACGTCGTACTCGCCCATCCGCAGCTCTCTGAGCAGCTCGACGCGGCGCAACGTGTCGACCTCGCTGTGCAGGTAACGGGTGCGTAACCCCGCTTCGAGGAGGTAGTCGGTCAGGTCCTCGGACATCTTCTTGGTCAACGTCGTGACGAGCACTCGCTCGTTGCGCTCGACCCGCATCCGGATCTCGTCGATGAGGTCGTCGATCTGGCCCTTGGTCGGCTTGACCACGACCTCGGGGTCGACCAACCCGGTGGGGCGGATGATCTGCTCGACCGGCTGGTCACCGCCCTTGGCCGTCTCGTACGGACCTGGGGTTGCCGAGAGATAGACCGTCTGCCCGATGCGCTGCAGGAACTCCTCCCACTTCAGCGGCCGGTTGTCCATGGCACTGGGCAGGCGGAAGCCGTGCTCGACGAGGGTCCGTTTGCGCGACATGTCGCCTTCGTACATCGCGCCTATCTGAGGGATCGTCACGTGCGACTCGTCCACGACGAGCACGAAGTCCTCGGCGAAGTAGTCGAGCAGGCAGTTCGGTGCCGAGCCCGCCGCCCGGCCGTCCATGTGGCGTGAGTAGTTCTCGATGCCAGAGCAGCTCCCGACCTGGCGCATCATCTCCATGTCGTACGTCGTGCGCATGCGCAGTCGCTGCGCCTCGAGGAGCTTGCCCTGCCGCTCCAGCTCCTCCAGACGCTCGCCGAGCTCCACCTCGATGTTCTTGACGGCACTCTCGAGGCGCTCTGGGCCCACCGTGTAGTGCGTCGCGGCGCCGACGTAGAGCTCGTCCTCGTCGCTGAGCACCTCCCCTGTCAGCGGGTGCAGTGTCATGAGCCGCTCGATCTCGTCGCCGAAGAACTCCACGCGAACGGCGAGCTCCTGGTAGACGGGGAAGATCTCCAGCGTGTCGCCGCGCACCCGGAACGTCCCGCGCGTGCCCGCGAGGTCGTTGCGGGCGTACTGCGCGGTGACGAGGGTCCGCAGCAACCCGTCGCGGTCCATCTCCTTGCCCACCTGCAGGTGCAGCATCCGGTTCATGTACTCCTCGGCCGACCCCAGACCGTAGATGCAGGAGACCGTGGCGACGACGATGACGTCGCGCCTGGTCAGAAGGTTCCAGGTGGCTGAGTGCCGCAGCCGCTCCACCTCGTCGTTGACCGAGGAGTCCTTCTCGATGTAGGTGTCGGTCTGTGGGACGTACGCCTCGGGCTGGTAGTAGTCGTAGTAGGAGACGAAGTACTCCACAGCGTTGGCGGGGAACAGCTGACGCAGCTCGTTGGCGAACTGCGCGGCAAGGGTCTTGTTGGGCTGCAGAACCAGCATCGGACGCTGCAGGCGCTCGGCCAGCCACGCGATCGTCGCGGTCTTGCCGGTGCCGGTCGCGCCGAGCAGCACGACGTCGTTCTGCTTCTCCCTGCCGATGCGGCGGGTCAGCTCCTCGATCGCCTGCGGCTGGTCACCGGCGGGCTGGTAGTCGGACACGACGCGCAACGGAGCCACCTGGCGCTGCAGCTCGGAGAGGGTTCTCATGACGTCGAGCGTACGTGCGTACGGTGACAGTTTGCGTCGGACGCCATCCAGATCGAGCGCCTTAGGCCACAGAACCTATGACGTCCGACGATGCGACGCCGTCAGGCCTGCGATGCGGCGAGGTTGCTCGGGCCACAGCCAGCGATCTCGGCGGTAGCGTGGAGCGGTGGAGAGCGCGCTGAGGCAGCTGGTCGACACCTACTGGGCGGACACCTTCGGCGTACCCGTCGAGCACGTGTGGGACGAGGGCGTGCACCTGAGCATCAACACCGACGGCTGGCCGGGAGTCTTTGTCGTACGCCTGGGCGGCGCCAACCGGGTCAGTGTCCCCGCGTCGCTATCTGCGCGGGTTGCCAACGCGATCCGCACGATGTCACCAGGCGCGGCATTCGTACCCGCCACCTGGGAGCTGGTGCTCGGTGACCTGCGGCCCACCGTGCTGGGGCCGAGCGTCCACGCGTACACCGACAACCTCGACTGCGTGCCCGAGCCGACCGACGCCGACGGGGCGTTGGAGGTCGAGCAGATCGCACCGTGGCGCCTGACGGGCCTGCGGTCAGCGGTCTCGACGAAGGAGTGGGAGGAGGCCGGGTTCGGCGCAGCCGTGGACGTCGCGTTCGCCCGCTATGTCGACCACACCATCGCGGCCGCCGCCAACCTGACGAGCTGGCGTGGGTTTCCCACCGACCTCGGCGTCCTCACCCATCCGCAGTGGCGCGGGCAGGGGCACGGTTTGCGTGCCGCCGGCGAAGCCACCCGCTTTGCCGTGGCCGAGCACGGCGTTGCCCGCTGGAGGTCGCTGACGACCAACCGCGCCTCGCGTGCGTTGGCTCACCGGCTCGGCTTCATCGAGTACGGCTCCAACATCGCGGTCAGGCTGCAGGACTGAGCCTCACGGCTCCTGGTCGGGCTCTGGTGGCCGGTCCTGCTGCGGACCCTGCCGCCTGCGTCTCAGGTAGCCCGGCAGCACGAACGACGCCAGCAGGACCACTGCGACCACGACGCCGACCACCACCTCACCGACGCGACTACCCTCCGCCGCCTGCGCCGCACCGACGGCGGACGCCGGAGCGGCCGCAAGAGCGACCAGCAGGAAAGCGCACGCCAGCACAACCAGCGTCCTCGTCAACGATCGCCGCATGGGTCTCCTCCGATGTCGTGAGTACGCCATTGTCACCCATCAGCAGGGCTCACAGCGCAGCTGTGCGACCGGCTTAGGATGAACCAATGGGCGCAGCACAATCGCCATCGGTAGATACTTCGCCGCGCGCGCGTAAGACGGCAGCGGCCGATCGTCGGCGCGAACGCACGGCAGAGATAGTCGCGGCGACCCGGGCGTTGTTCGACGAACGCGGCGTACGCGACGCGCAGATCGAGGACATCGCCAACGCGGTGGGAATCAACCGCGCGATCATCTACCGGCACTTCTCCGGCAAGGAGGAGCTGTTCGCGATGACGTTGGTGACCTACCTCGACGAGCTCGTCCAGGAGATGGCGGCCGCCGACGACGAGAGCCATCGCCCGGCCGCTCGGC
The DNA here is from genome assembly GCA_013695785.1 of Nocardioidaceae bacterium. Classification (GTDB taxonomy): domain Bacteria; phylum Actinomycetota; class Actinomycetes; order Propionibacteriales; family Nocardioidaceae; genus JACCZT01. The sequence continues at coordinate 3,822 of JACCZT010000170.1, forward strand.
TGCGAGCGGTCGCGTCGGCGTACCTGGTGTACGGCGAGCAGCACCCGCCGTTCGTCGACTGCGCCCAAGCCCTGCTCAGCCGTCCCGGCACCGAGCTGATGCAAGACGTGAGCGAGGCCGCGCTGTTCCGGCTCGGTCGTAGCATCGCCAACTGTCTGGGTCGGCTGGTTCGCGTCCTCGAGGCCGGCGTCGCCACCGGCGACTTCGTCATCTCAAAGCCCGACCTGCTGGCCAACGTGCTGTACACCCAGGCGCTCGGTGGGCTGCACCTCGCACGTCTGCAGCTGTCGGTGCGCGAAGCGACACCGGGCTTCCCCGAGGTCGCGGTCGTGTCGTTCGACGAGGTCAAGGACTACCTCATCGAAGCCGCCGTCGCCATGGCCGCCGGCGCCGGCTCCCGCTGAGGGCCAAGGGCCTCAGCGCTGGAGGATCGCGGTGACGCCTTGCCCACCTGCAGCGCAGATGGAGATCACGCCACGCCCCGTACCCTTCTCGGCCAGCAGCTTGGCGAGCGTCGCGACGATGCGGCCGCCGGTTGCGGCGAACGGGTGACCCGCCGCGAGCGAGGAACCCACCACGTTGAGCTTGTTGCGGTCGATGGATCCCAGTGGCGCGTCCAGCCCGAGCCTCTGCTTGCAGAAGATCGGGTCCTCCCACGCCTTCAGCGTCGACAGGACCTGCGACGCGAAAGCCTCGTGGACCTCGTAGAAGTCGAAGTCCTGCAGGTCCAAACCGTGCCGGGCCAGCATCCGCGGCATCGCGTAGGCAGGCGCCATCAGCAACCCCTCACCACCGTGCACGTAGTCCACTGCCGCTGTCTCGTAGTCGGTGAGGTACGCCAGCGGCTGCCAGCCACGAGCGTCGGCGTACCCTTGCGAGGCAAGCAGGACCGTCGATGCGCCGTCGGTGAGCGGGGTGGAGTTGGCGGCCGTCATGGTCGCTGCCGCTCCCTGGCCGAACACCGGCGTGAGCGTGGCGAGCTTCTCGACCGAGGAGTCTGCCCGCAGGTTCTGGTCCCGCTCCAGACCCAGGAACGGCGACATCAGGTCGTCCATGAACCCACGGTCGTAAGCGGCGGCGAGCTTGTGGTGGGATGCGACCGCGAGCGCGTCCTGGTCCTCGCGGCTGATGTCCCACTCCGCCGAGGTGAGCGCCTGGCTCTCGCCCATCGACAATCCGGTCCGCGGCTCGGAGTTCTGCGGGATCGCCGGCGCGAGGTGCCCGGGTCGGATCTTGAGCAGGGCAGCGATACGGCCCTTCGTCGTCTTCGCCCGGTTGGCCTCGAGCAGGATCTTGCGGAGCCTCTCGTTGACCGCTATCGGCGCGTCCGAGGTGGTGTCCGCGCCGCCGGCGACACCGACCTCGATCTTGCCGAGCGCGATCTTGTTGGCCACTGCGACGGTCGCCTGGATGCCGGTGTCGCAGGCCTGCTGGATGTCGTACGCCGGGGTGTCGGCCGAAAGTGCCGAGCCGAGCACCGTCTCGCGGGTCAGGTTGAAGTCGCGGCTGTGCTTGAGCACCGCGCCGGCGACCACCTCGCCCAGACGCTCCCCCTGCAGGTCGAAACGCTCGACGAGTCCGTCCAGCGCCGCAGTCAGCATGTCCTGGTTGGAGGCGTTGCTGTAGGCGGTGTTGGAGCGCGCGAACGGGATCCGGTTGCCGCCGATGACCGCGACGCGCCGCGTACCGGCCTGCGGGCCCGTCTCAGGTGTGCCTGCCATGTGTCTACTCCCGAAGATGTGTTGGCCGCTGCGGCGGTGGACTGGACGCGCCGCAAACGTTACAGTCATACGGCGATTCCAGATACCGTCGGTATGCGAGAGATAGGATACACGTCGATGAGCGACCGCTACCAAGCGCTGGCCCACACCCAGGTGGGGAAGCTGGTGGTCAAGAACCTCGGTCTCCCGAACCCGCCCCGGCTTGAGCGCTACACCCCCGACAGTGCTCTCGTGGAGGGTACGGTGCTCGTTGCCGCGGCCCCGTCGAGCACGCTGGGTGACCAGTTGATGGCGGACCTGTCGGCGAGCGGCATCAGCACGGCGCGGTCGCAGGTAGACGGCGCGACGTACAGGGGTCTGGTGCTCGATGCGACGGGGATCGACTCCACGGCCGGCCTCGGCGAGGTGCAGGCCTTCTTCACGCCCGTCCTGCGAAGCCTCGCGCGCAGCGGCAGGGTCCTGGTGATCGGCACGCCCCCGGAGAATGCGGCGGACGACGGCCGCGCGATCGCCCAGCGCGCACTCGAGGGCGTGACAAGGTCGCTCGGCAAGGAGGTCGGGCGGGGAGCGACCGTTCAGCTGCTCTACGTCGCAACCGGCGCCGAAGCGGGGATGAGGTCCACGCTGGACTTCTTCCTCTCTCCGAAGTCGGCGTACGTTTCTGGGCAGGTGGTTCGGATCGGCGCCAGCGGTACGATCGGCGTCGCGCCCGTCCGCGACCCGCTGCGGCCGCTCGACGGCAAGGTCGCACTCGTCACCGGTGCCTCACGCGGCCTCGGCGCGGCGATGGCGCGCACGCTGCACCGCGACGGCGCGACGGTGGTCGGCCTGGACGTCCCGGCCCTCGCCGGTGACCTCAAGGCTCTGCTGGACGAGCTCGACGGGGAGTCCCTCGTCCTCGACATCACCGCCAAGGACGCACCGCAACGCACGGCGGCGTACCTCTCCAGCCACCACGGCGGCGTCGACGTCGTCGTGCATAACGCCGGCATCACCCGGGACAAGCGGCTGCAGAACATGAACCCGCAGAACTGGGACCTCGTCATCGACATCAACGTCGGGGCGCCACAGCGCATCACCGCCGAGCTGCTCGCCCAGGGCCTCATCCGCGGCAACGGTCGGGTGCTGGCGGTCTCCTCGATCGCCGGCATCGCCGGCAACAACGGTCAGACCAACTACGCCGCCTCCAAGGCCGGGGTCATCGGGTTCGTACACGACCTGGCCGGACGGGTCGCCACGGATGACATCACCGTCAACGCTGTCGCTCCAGGCTTCATCGAGACCGATATGGTCAAGACCATTCCCCTGACCGTGCGCGAGGCCGGCCGCCGGATGAACTCCATGGCCCAGGGCGGGCTTCCGATCGACGTTGCCGAGACGATCGCCTGGCTCGCCCACCCGGGCTCGTCGGCGGTGACGGGCAACGTTGTCCGCGTGTGCGGCCAGAGCCTGCTCGGTGCGTGAGCGTGACCACCCGGGAGCTGGACGGCGAGCCGTCGACGCTGCGGCTGTACCTCAAGGCGGCTCTGCCGGCACTTCCCGTCGTCGGG
>JACCZT010000184.1 GCA_013695785.1 Nocardioidaceae bacterium
ATCGCGTCGGCATGGATCTCAAACGGCTCCATCGAGGCGTTGGCAAGGGTGTCGTCCGGGCTGTGGTAGTTCGGGTCGTACGGCACGCCCGCGCTTCCCCCGTGCCGTCAGCGCCACTGAACAGCCCACCTGCGGCTACACCGTTGACGATGAACGCCTGGTAGTCCGAACGTCCGGAGAACGCGCTGTCGACCACGGGCTGCTCGACCGCGTCGACGTACTTGCGGAACGCCTGCTGGCCTCGATCGAGCCGGGCGGGACGACTGCACTGGCCTCGGAGGACGACTCGTCGGCGTCGTAGACGCTGATGATGTGGTTGGGCGAGCCGAATATGTCGAAGTGGTCCAACCCTGGTGAGGAAGACCTCAAACATCTCAATTCGGTCACTGTGCCACGTTCACGCGCTCTTGCGGGTCGCGGCCTTCTTCGTCGTCGACTTCCTCGCCGGCGCCTTCTTGGCCGCCGCCTTGGCCGGCGCCTTCTTGGCTGGCGTCTTCGCGGCCGCGGTCTTCTTGGCGGGGGCCTTCTTGGCCGCGGCCTTCTTCGCCGGAGCCTTCTTCGCCGGAGTGCCCGTCGAGGGGCGGTCGCCCGCCGAGCCGCCCGACTTCTGCTTGGCCGAGTCGATGCTGCGCCGCAGGGCCGCCATCAGGTCGACCACCTCGGCGTCCTCACGCTTCTCGCCTCCCCCCTCTGGCGGCTCGAGGGTCTGGCCACCGGTGAGCTTGGACTCCACGAGCGCCTCTACCGCGGCGGCGTAGCCGTCCTCGTAGTCCGAGGGCTCGAACGTCGCCGTCAGGCTCTCCACCAGCGAGTCCGCCATCTGCATCTCCTGCTTGCGCAGGTTGACGTCGGCGTCAAGCACGTCGAAGTCGGCCTTGCGCACCTCGTCCGGCCACAACATCGTTTGCAGCACGATGACGTTGTCGCGGACCCTTAGCAACGCCAGCGACTCGCGTTGACGCAGCGCCACCTTGACGATCGCGACCCGGTCGGTACGCGCCAACGCCTCCCGCAGCAGCACGTACGGCTTGATGGCGCGCCGCTCGGGTTCGAGGTAGTAGCTCTTGTCCAACAGCAGTGGGTCGATCTCGTCGGTGTCGACGAACTCGGCGATCTCGATCTCCTTGCTGCTCGACAACGGCAGCTGCTCCAGGTCCTCGTCGGTGAGGACGACCAGCTGGCCCCCTACTTCCAGACCCTTGGCGATGTCTGCGTACTCGACCTGCTTCTCATCGACCTCGCAGACCCGGCGATAGCGGATGCGCCCACCATCGGCCTTGTGCACCTGGTGGAACGAGACGTCGTGGCCCTTGGTCGCGGTGTACATGCTCACGGGGACGTTGACGAGCCCGAACGACACCGAGCCTTTCCACATCGCTCGCATCGGGTCTCCTCGTTTCGTGTCCGGTCCTGACAATCCTAGGGTGCAACACTGGACCATGGCTTCGTTGGACGTCGACGGACACACCTTGAAGGTGAGCAACCTCGACAAGGTCCTCTACCCCTCAGACGGTACGACCAAGGCCGACGTTCTGCAGCACTACGTCGACGTTGCCGACTACATCCTGCCGCAGCTGGCGGACCGCACCGTGACCCGCAAACGTTGGCCGGACGGAGTGATGAGCACCCCGTTCTTCGAGAAGAACCTCCCCCGCGGGACTCCGGACTGGGTCCGGACGGTGCGCATCGAGACCCCTGGCAGCAGCAAGGACCGCACCCACCTCGTCTACCCGGTCCTTGAGAGCCGCGCCGGCCTGGTCTGGGCCGCCAACCTCGCCGCCCTGGAGCTGCACACACCGCAGTGGACCGTCGGACCGCGCGGCGGTGTCCGCGGCGCCGACCGGCTCGTGATCGACCTCGACCCCGGCGCGCCTGCCGGTCTTCGCGAGTGCGTGGAGGTCGCGACGATCGTGCGTGAGCGCCTCGTAGCCGAGGGCTACACGGTCGTACCGGTGACCAGTGGCAGCAAGGGCATGCAACTGTACGCCGCCGACGGCCGCACCCGGCCGCCGGACACCTTCCGGTCCATGGCCAAGGAGCTGGCGACCGAGCTGGAGGCCGAGCACGCCGACCTGGTGCTCTCGGACATGACGCGGGCCAAGCGCGCCGGCAAGATCCTGCTGGACTGGAGCCAGAACAACGCCGCCAAGACCACCATCACGCCGTACTCGCTGCGCGGCACCGAACGGTCCTTCGTCGCCGCCCCGCGTGCCTGGGACGAGCTGGGCGACCCCGACCTTGCCCATGTCCACCGCACCGAGATGCCCGCGCGGCTCGAGACGTACGGCGACCTGATGGCAGTCCTGCCCTGAGATAGCTCATCGCCGCCAGCACACTCAAGCTGACACAACGCTGGTCACCGCGGTCGCCACCCCGCGAAGCCGATCACGATGAGACGCATCTGCCGGGTGACGTCAGTGACGATCTGTTCCTGCTCCCGGACCGCCTCCGAAGGTGTCTCGACGAGCCGCTCGGCAGTGGACACCATGAGGTTCACGAACAAGCGCGCCGCCATCTGAACGTCGTCGGCGCTCCAGTGCTGCAGCTGTGCAAATCGCTCCAGATCGGTCGTGAGGTCGGTGACGAACAGCTGCAGCTCGTGCCGGATCGCCGCCCGCACCGCCGCCACGCCCCCGAAGCGCTCCCTGGCGATGAAGACGAAGCGGGAGCGGTTGGCCAGCACGACCCGGTGCAGCACCTGCGCCGAGGCGGAGATGACGTCGTCGTACGTCGCAGGGTCCCGCCGCGCGTCGCGGAGCATGTGGCGCAACGGTACGAACGACTGCTCCACCAGCGCGAGACCGAGCTGTTCCATCGAGTCGAAGTGCCGATAGAACGCCGTCGGGACGAACCCGACCTCTCGGGCGACCTGTCGCAGACTCAGACCGGCGAAACCCTGCTCACTGGTCAGCTCGAGTGCAGCCGCCAAGATCGCCTGTCGGGTGCGCTCCTTCTGTTCCTGACGGGTGGTCGCGACGCCAACGTGTGAGAGGTCACGTCGGTTCGGCATGACTTCCTACCTACGCTAGCGTAGGTTCGTGAGTGAACATGTGTGCACCGTAACAGCGCGCAGCCACCACGAACGCAGGAGTCGAGATGACGACAGCGCCAGGACCGACCCGGCGGCGGCTGACCAGACGTGTTCTTGCGAGCCCGCTCGTGGAGTCCCTCACCGCTCCCCACGGTGTCGACAGGTTCCTCGAACACGTCGACCCGATGCTGACCGTGCACAGCGTCCGTGCACGGGTGAGCGAGGTCATCCACGAGACGGGCGCCGCGAGCACCGTCGTCCTGGAGCCCAACGACGCCTGGCGTGGCTTCCGCCCCGGGCAGCACGTGCAGTTCGGCGTGGAGGTCGACGGCAAGCGCCGTATACGCTGCTTCTCGGTCTCCAGCTCCAGTCAACGCACCGACGGCCGCTTCAGCGTGACCGTCAAGGCTCACCAGGACGGCTACGTCTCGCAGTACCTGCATCGCGCGCTCGGCGACGGCACCCTGATCCATCTGTCCGAGGCCGAGGGCGGGTTCGTCCTGCCGACCGAGGTCCCGGACGACCTGGTGCTGCTCAGCGGCGGAAGTGGTATCACCCCGGTGATGTCCATGCTCCGCAGCCTGCGCGACCGGGGCCACGACCGCTCAGTGACATTCCTGCACTACGCGCGTTCGCCCGAGGACGAGATCTTCGCTGCCGAGCTCGACGAGATCGCCGCCACCTGCCCATGGGTGAGCATGTGCCGGGTCTACACCAGAGCCCCGGCCACCGGCCGTGTGCAGGGCCGCTTCGACGCCTCCCACCTGCAGCAGCTCGCAATCGACCCGAGCACGACGCTCACCTACGCGTGCGGACCGGCCGGCCTCATCGAGTCGGTACGACGGACGTACGACGCCGCCGGCGCCGGCGAGAACCTGTTGATGGAGTACTTCAAGGTGCCGACCGTCGACCTCGACGCCGAGGACGCCACCGGGACCCTCGCGCTCGACCTGACCGGCCGCGAGGTGCCCAACGACGGGCGGACCATCCTCGAGCAGGCCGAGGCAGCGGGACTCACCCCGCAGTTCGGGTGCCGAATGGGTGTCTGCCACACGTGCACCGTCCACAAGCTGCACGGCGCCGTGCGCAACGTGATCACCGGCGACGTGCGTGCCAACACCGACGAGCACATCCAGATCTGCATCAACTCCCCCGTCGGCGACGTTCGCGTCGCACTCTGACGCCCGCCGGCACGTCCACACCTGAAGGGAAACGACCATGAGCATCGCGAGCAACCACGACAACGCCCCCCGACCCCTCGTCTCCGACTCCGGCGCCCGCGCCACCGTCGGACTGGAGTACATGACCTACGAGGACCTGGAGGACTTCGGAAAGCAGCTCGACGAGATCCGTCAGCGCATGCTGGACTCGCTGGGACAGGAGGACGCCGACTACATCCGCGGCATCGTCAAGGCCCAGTCCACCCTGGAGACCGTCGGCCGCGCGCTGATGTTCCTGCCGTTCATCCCGCCGGCATGGCTCGCCGGCGTGGCCGCGCTGTCGGTCTCCAAGATCTTGGACAACATGGAGATCGGGCACAACGTCATGCATGGCCAGTACGACTGGATGAACGACCCGCAGCTGAACTCCAAGATGTACGAGTGGGACAACGTCAGCCCTTCGGCGAACTGGCAGTACACCCACAACTACATCCACCACACCTACACCAACATCCGGGGGCTGGACCGCGACATCGGCTACGGCCTGCTCCGCATCGACCCGGACCAGAAGTGGCACCCGGCCTACCTGGGCAACCCTTTGTACGCCGTCGTGCTGATGTTCGTCTTCCAGTGGGGCGTCCTGGTGCACGACCTCGACCTCGACCGCCTGCAGACGGGCGAGGCCACCTGGGCCGAGGTCAAGGAACGCAACAGCGGCACGCTGCGCAAGGTACGCCGCCAGCTGCTCAAGGACTACGTGCTGTTCCCGGCGCTGACCGGACCGTTCTTCGCCTCCACCATGGCCGGGAACGCCACCGCCAACGTCGCCCGCAACGTCTGGGCCTTTGCGATCATCTTCTGCGGCCACTTCCCAGCTGACGTGGAGAGCTTCAGCGAGGAGTCCGCCGAGAACGAGAGCCGTGGGCAGTGGTACCTGCGCCAGCTCCTCGGCTCGGCCAACATCACCGGCTCCAAGCTCTTCCACATCATGTCCGGCAACCTGAGCTACCAGATCGAGCACCACCTGTTCCCCGACATCCCGTCGCGGCGCTACCCCGAGATCGCCGACGAGGTCCGCGCGCTGTGCGAGAGGTACGACCTGCGGTACAACACCGGCCCGCTGCCCAGGCAGCTGGGCAGCGTCGCCAAGAAGATTGTCAAGTACGCACTGCCCAACGGGTTCTGGGACCGCCTGCGCGGCGGGACGCCCGAGCCGGCGCCCGTGGCGTACGACGAACCGGGCCGCGCGGCGGCCTGAGATCGGTAGGCTGCGGGCGGGCCGGGCAATCCGCGGGTCGGTGCGCGGCGAACGACCAGCAGCGGGCGGTCACGACCACTGCCGCAGCGACATGGAGGCACGATGGACGACACCGACGGTGGCGAAGGTCCTGCGACGCCTGTCGCGGATCGGCACCTCGGTCAGCGGATCGCCGTCATCGGATCGGGCGTCTCGGGTCTGACGGCGGCGTACCTCCTGCGTGACGTCCACCGCGTCACCGTCTTCGAGTCCGAGGCGCGACTAGGCGGCCACGCCCACACCCACGACGTCGTCAGCGGGCAGGAGACGTTCGGCGTCGACAGCGGATTCATCGTGCACAACGATCGCACCTACCCGTACCTGCGTCGCCTCTTCGCCGAGCTCGAGGTCGACGTCCACCCCACCGAGATGAGCATGAGCATCCGGTGCGAGCGCACCGGCCTGGAGTACGCGGGCGGGCGCGGCGTCAAGGGCATCTTCGCGCAGCGGCGCCGGGCGGCCGACCCCCGCTTCCTGGGTCTGCTGCTGCAGATCAAGAGATTCCAGCGACTGGCGGCCAGGCTGCTGGCCACGCCCGACGACGCCCCAGACACGGTGACCTTCGGTGAGTTCCTGGACAGCAACGGCTTTTCGGACTACTTCGTCTCCTACTACGCGATCCCGGTGGTCTCGTGCGTGTGGTCCTCTGGGCAGGACGTGGCACTGGACTATCCCGCCCGCTACCTCTTCGAGTTCCTGCAGCACCACGGGTTCCTCCAGGTCAAGGGTTCCCCGCAGTGGTTCACCGTCGAGGGAGGTTCACGTACGTACGTCGAACGCGTCGCGAAGGCGATCGGCGACGTCCGCGCACAGGTGGCGGTCACGTCGGTAGCACGCACCGGCGAGGGCGTCCTCGTGGAGGACGAGCACGGTGAGTCGCACCACTTCGACAAGGTGGTCATCGCCACGCACGCCGATGACGCCTTGGCGCTGTTGGCCGACCCGACCACCGACGAGCGCCGGCTCCTGGGAGCCTTTGCGTACTCGCAGAACGAGACGGCGCTGCACCGTGACCCCAGCCTGCTGCCGGCGGCCGAGCAGGCCCGATCGGCGTGGAACTACCAGACCGACGGTGGTACGCGCAGTCCGCGCACCGTCGTGACCTACTGGATGAACAAGCTGCAGGGCCTGCAGGGCACCGACCAGTTCCTGGTGACCCTCAACGCCACGGACCGGATCGACCCCGCCCTGGTGATCGCGACCATGGAGTACACCCACCCGCTCTACACACGGGCCTCGGTCTCGGCCCAGCGTGAGCTGCCCACTCTGACGACGGCGCAGACCGCTTACGCCGGCGCCTACCACGGCTGGGGCTTCCACGAGGACGGCTGCCGTTCAGGGGTCCAGGCGGCTCAGGCCTTCGGGGCGCGCTGGTGACAGTCGCCCTCGGCACGCTGCCCGAGCTGCCCGCCATCGTCGAGGGGACGGTCGGGCACACGCGTCGTACGCCGCTTCGGCACACTTTCCGCAACCGGATCTACCAGTGGCTGGTCGACCTCGACGACCTGCCGAGAATGCCGCGGTGGCTGCGACCGTTCTCAACCTTCTCCGCGGCGGACCACCTCGGAGACCCACACCGCAGCATCCGCCACAACGTCGACGCGTTCTGCGCCCTGCACGGGGTGGACCTGTCCGGCGGGCGGGTGCTCATGCTCGCCAACGCCCGCGTCCTCGGGCACACCTTCGACCCGCTGAGCGTGTTCTGGTGCCTGGACAGCGGCGGAGACCTCGCCTGCATCGTCGCGGAGGTCCACAACACCTACGGCGAGCGACATGCGTACTTCCTGCAGCCAGATGCGACCGGCTGCTCGCGCACCGACAAGGCCTTCTACGTCTCCCCGTTCTTCACCGTCGACGGCTCCTACGACCTGCAGTTCACCCTCGGCAGCTCGTCGGTGTCGTCCTCCATCGTCCTGCGCCAGGGCGGCGTGGCCGTCTTCGGTGCAACGTTCGATGGCACGCCGCAGCGGGCGCGGTCGCGTCGACTCGTCCGCCTGATCCTGACGCAGCCGCTGATGACCCATCGCGTGAGCCTCCTGATCCGAATACACGGTGTCTGGCTCTGGATGAGACGACTGCCCGTCGTCTCCCGCCGACCGCACGAACCGCAGAAGGGTGTCTCGTGACCACCGAACTGACGTCCCCGCGCCAGCTGGGCGGGCCCGCGCCCTCCCCGCACCTGTGGCCCGACGTCGCACACGTGCCCACGGTGCCGGTCAAGGCCCGGGTGGCCAAGTCCATCGTGGCGCAGGCCGTCCGACGGCTGCCGGTGCGCCTGGCGTTCCCCGACGGCTCCACCTGGGGCGCCGGTGACGCCTCCGCCCCCGTCATGGAGCTCCTGCGTCCGACGCACCTCTTTGCGCGCCTCGGCGCCGACTTCCGCAGCGGTTTCGGCGAGGCCTACATGGCCGGTGACTGGAACGAGGGCGCGGGCACCGATCTGGCGCAGCTGATGACCCCGTTCGCCGCGCGGATGTCGCGGTTGGTGCCGGTGCCGTTGCAGAAGTTCCGCCGCTTCGTCGACTCCTCGATGCCCCACCACGAGAAGAACACCATCCAAGGCTCGCGCAGCAACATCGAACGCCACTACGACCTGTCCAACGACCTGTTCGGGGAGTTCCTCGATCCCACCATGAGCTACTCCTCGGCCTGGTTCCCCGACCACATCGACTCCCCTGACGACCTCGATCTGCAGAAGGCGCAGGAGCGCAAGATCGATGGTGTCCTGGACTACGCCAGAGTCGGTCCCGGCACCCGCGTGCTCGAGATCGGGACCGGCTGGGGAGCCCTCGCCATCCGGGCCGCCCAGCGCGGAGCCGAGGTGACGACCATCACGATCTCACGCGAGCAGGCCGAGCTGGCCCGGCAGCGCTTCGACGAGGCGGACCTCGGCGACCGGATCGACCTGCGCCTGACGGACTACCGAGAGGTTGTCGGTAAGTACGACGCCATCGTCAGCGTGGAGATGATCGAGGCCGTCGGCGAGGAGTACTGGCCGACCTACTTCGCCACTCTCGACCGCCTGCTGGCACCCGGTGGCCGCGTGTCGCTGCAGGCGATCACCATGGACCACGAACGAATGCTGGCTACGCGCCACTCCTACGGCTGGGTCCACAAGTACATCTTCCCCGGCGGCCTGATCCCCTCGCTGCAGGCCATCGACGAGACCCTCGCGGCCCACACCGGACTGTACGTGCAGGAGCGACGCGAGCTGGGGCTGCACTACGCCGAGACGCTGCGGCAGTGGCGTACCCGGTTCAACCAACGCTGGGAGGCGATCTCGGACCAGGGGTTCGACGAGACCTTCCAACGGATGTGGAACTTCTACCTCGCCTACTGCGAGGCCGGATTTCGCACCGAGTACCTCGGTGTCAGCCAGCTCGCGATGGCTCGTCGCCCTGAGCTAGGGCGATGATCCGCTCGACCGTGGGGGCCAGCGCGTCAGACCGTTCGACAGTCACACCCGGGGGCGGTTGACCGGCATCGGCGGGCCACCCCGGCCCGCCCAGCAGGACCGTCATCGGTTTGCCGACCGACATGAATGCCTCCCACGGCATCTGCTCGGAGTGGCGCGGCATCGACGCCCACAAGAAGACGACCCCCGGTCGTATCCTGGCGACCACGTCTGCCAAGGCCGGCAACGGTAACCGGCCGCCCAACCCGAAAGCGGCGACCTCAGCAGCAGCCAGCGCCGCTTCGAGGGCGACGACCGGCAGGGAGTGCATCTCGTCCTCGGCGCTCGCCAGCACGATGGGAGGCTCGGCCACGCGCTGAGGTGTGCGGTTGCGGACCACATCCCGGAGCTCGGTCAGGAGTCGCTCACTGGCCAGGTGCTCGGCATCCACGCCCAGGGTGCCGGCCGCCCATCGGTCTCCGATCTCGCGCAGTGCAGGAACGAAGACGTTCGTCCAGGCCCCGACGACGCCCCAGTCGGTGATCGCCCCCGAGTAGGCGCGGCCGACCTCTATGGCGTCGAGACTCTGCGTGGCGCGCAGGATCGCCGCGATCGCTATCGATGGGGACGAGGCGAGGCTCGCATCGGGTCGGGCAACGCCGCCGGCGGCGGAGCCAGCGAGAACATCGCCCAGCCCTGACGCATCCGAGGACAAGGCCACCTTCGCGGCAGCGTGCGCCGACACGCCCCGGGTGACGAGGCGCCCCATCAGCTGCACCCGAGCGATGTCGTCCTCGCTGTAGCGTCGGTGTCCACCCCCTGTGCGCTGGCTGGGCCCTAGACCGTAACGGCGCTCCCAGGTGCGCAGGGTCGGGGTGGCGATACCGACGCGCAACGAGACGGCGCCGACTCCCCACATCAACCCGGTCGCAGCATCGGCGCCCTGGTCCTGACCATCGGGGCGACCGGGGAGGCTGGAGCCGGTCGAGGCTTTGGTGTCGGGCATCAAATCACACCGTCCTCTTCGCCTGGTCCCGGGTACCTAGCGCCCCAGTCTGCCACCTAAACCCGCTCATCGCCGGTCTCGATGAAGTAGTTCTGAATAGGTCTTGCGTGTTGAAGCAGATTTGAGTAGGTTCTGATCTAGTTCAACATTCGCGACGAAGGGCACCCACATGGCAAGCATTGCGCGGCTCCCGATGCCACTCATGGACGTCTACGAATGGCAGTATGAGGGAACGTGCAACGGCGTCGACCCCGAGACCTTCTTCTCCCCCGAGTCCGAGCGCGGCCCGCGTCGACACGCCCGCGAAGCCGCGGCCAAGGCTCTGTGCGTCCGGTGCCCTGTCATCGACCAATGTCTCGAGCACGCCTTGCGGGTCAAGGAGCCGTACGGCGTCTGGGGCGGCCTGACCACCGGCGAACGCGCCAATCTGCTCTCCCGCACCGCCGTCGCCGGTTGACCTGCAGCAACCATCACCCCCAGAAGATGCGTTCGACCACGCCGCGTGCCTGTCGTGTCGCCCGCAGGTAGTCATCGACCATGCGTTCGCTCTGGTCGGCGCCGTAGCCCATCAGGTGGGCGACGCCGTTGCGGTCGCGGGTGTGCTCGACCAGCGACTCGGCGGGTCGGGCACGCATCAGCATGATCGCGTTACGTATTCGGCTCACCAGTCGCCAGGCGGCCTCCAGCGCCACCGCGTCCTCGGTCGCCAGCAGATCGGCGTCGCGGGCGGCACTCAGGGCGGCCAGCGTCTCAGTGGTACGAAGTCCCGGCACCACTCGTGCGTGTCGCATCTGCAGCAGCTGCACCGTCCACTCCACGTCGGCCAGACCTCCCCGGCCAAGCTTGAGATGGGTGGCGGGATTGGCGCCCCGCGGCAGGCGTTCGGCGTCGACGCGGGCCTTGATCCGCCTGATCTCGGTGACATCTGCGGCGGCCACGCCCGCCGGCGGCCACCGCAGCGGGTCGATGAGGGTGGCGAAGTCGCGGCACAAGGACTCATCACCGACCGCGGGATCAGCACGCAGCAGGGCCTGTGCCTCCCAGACCGCCGACCACCTCGCGTAGTAGGCGGTGTACGACGCGAGCGACCGAACCAGCGGGCCCTGCCGCCCTTCGGGGCGCAGGTCTGCATCGACAGTGAGCGCAGGGTCGTCACCAGGTGCCGCAAGTGAGCGGCGCAGATGTTGGGCGACGGCCGCGGCAGCGTCGGTTGCCTCTTTGTCCTCGGCACCTGGCAGCGGGTCATGCACGAACATGACGTCGGCATCGGAGCCGTACCCCACCTCGTGGCCGCCGAGGCGCCCCATCAACACGATCGTCATCCGCGTCGGCAACGCCGTGCCGAGCTCGTCCTCGACAGCGGCGGTCGCCGCCGTGAGCGCACCGGAAAGCGTCGCGACGGCGATGTCGGTCAGCGCATGGCCGACATCGACGATGTCCAACCGGTCCAGGACGTCGGCGATGCCGACCCGGGACAGCTCCCGCCGTCGGATCCGGCGGACGGCCCGGACAGCGGCCATCGGATGGTCATGGCGGCTGGCCGCTGCCTGTGCCTCTGCCACCAGAGCCGCCCGAGACCGCGGCGACAGCTCGTCGTCGTCGCCGAGGATCGCGACCGACTCCGGCGCACGCAGCAGCAGGTCGGTGACGTACCGGCTGGACGCGACGACTCGCGCCAGCTGTTCGGCCCCTGCGGCCTCGTCGCGGAGCTTGCGGAGGTACCAGTGGGTCGACCCCAGGCCTTCGGAGATCTTGCGGAACGCCAACAACCCGGCGTCCGGGTCTGGACCCTCCGCGAACCACGACAGCATCGCGGGCAACAACGACCGCAGCATGTCGGCGCGCCGGGAGACACCCGAGGCGAGAGCGGAGATGTGGGCGAGCGCGCCGGTGGGGTCGGCGTACCCGAGGGCGACGAGCCGCTGCTTCGCTGCTTCGGGTGTGAGGCGCAGACCGTCCCGGGGCAGCGCCGCGACGGCTTGGAGGAGCGGGCGGTAGAAGAGCTTCTGGTGCAGACGACCGACCTCGCGGCGTTGCGCCCGCAAGTCCTTGTCCAGATCATCCTCGGGGTTGACGCGGTATCCCATGCTGCGGCCGAGCCGGCGCAGGTCCGTCGGATCGTCGGGGACGAGGTGGGTGCGCCGCAGGTGGTAGAGTTGGATCCGGTGCTCGAGGGTGCGCAGGAAGGCGTACGCGTCACCCATCTGGCCGCCGTCGGCTCGACCGACGTAGCCGTGCTCGATGAGGGAGTCGAGGGCACCGAGCGTGGATCCGCCGCGGAGCCGCTCGTCACCGCGACCGTGCACCAGCTGCAGCAGCTGCACGGCGAACTCGACGTCGCGTAGGCCGCCCGGGCCGAGCTTGAGCTCGCGGTCCACCTGTCCGACGGGAATCTGCTCGACGACGCGCCGCCGCATCGCACGCACGTCGTCGACGAAGTTGGTACGGGTGCTCGCCTCCCAGACCATCGGGCTGAGCGCATCGACGTAGGCCCGGCCGAGCTCCTCGTCGCCGGCCACCGGACGAGCCTTGAGCAGCGCCTGGAACTCCCACGTCTTGGCCCAGCGCTGGTAGTACGTCACGTGGCTGGACAGCGTGCGGACCAACGGACCGCTCCTGCCTTCGGGCCGCAGGGCGGCGTCGACCTCCCAGATGGTGCCCTCTGCGGTGTGGTCCGAACAGATGTGCATGAGCTCGGACGCGAGCCTCGTCGCACCGCGCAGGGCGTCGGACTCGTCGGAGCTGTCGGCCGGCTCGTGACAGAAGATGACGTCGACGTCGCTGACGTAGTTGAGCTCGCGACCCCCGCACTTGCCCATCGCGATGACGGCGAGCCGGCACGAGCTCGCCGCGTCGGGGTGGCGTCGTTCGGCAAGACCCAGCGCGGCGTGCAACGTCTCACCGGCGAGGTCGGCCAGCTCGGCGGCGGACTCACGCAAGGTCGCGTGGTCGGTCAGGTCACGGGCTGCGACCAACAGCAGCTGAGTGCTGTACGCGACCCGCAACGAGTCCTTGTCGGAGGCGCCGACCAGTGCCTTGCGGACATCGGTGGCGCCCATCGGTCGGGGGTCGAACCTGGCGGTTGCGAGGCCGTCGGCCGCTTCGGGATGGCGCGCCAGGAATGCGCCGAGCGCCTGGCTGGCTCCGCACACCGCCACGAGGCGCTCGAGGAGACCGGCGTCGCCGTCAAGCCGCGCGAGCAGCTCGCCTCGGCTGAACCTGGCCGCGAGGGATGCCAGGGACGCGGCGGCCAGATCCGGGTCGGCTGCCCGTGCGAGCGCCTCCACGAACGTGGCCGAGACGTCGCCGAGCGCACCGAGGGCGGTTGTCGCCGCGTCGGCGTCGGTGAACCCGAGCCTGGTGAGGCGCGCGCGTGGTGTCCTGCCGCCGATGGACACCTCGTCAGTCACCCCTGCAGGCTACGACGAACCCGTCCCCGATGGCGCGCTCGTACGTGTGGCAGATGACGCGTGGGCCTACAGCAGCGGCAGCATCCGGTCGAGCTCGAACTGTGTGACCTGGTTGCGGTAGTCGTACCACTCCGCGCGCTTGTTGCGGAGGAAGAAGTCGAACACGTGCTCGCCGAGAACCTCCGCGACGAGCTCGCTGCTCTCCATGACCCTGATCGCCTCGCCGAGACTGCGCGGCAGAGGCGTGATGGCCAGCGCACGCCGTTCGGTGGCGTTCAATGCCTCCACGTCGTCCTCGGTCTCACCTGGCAGCTCGTACTCCCCCTCGATTCCCTTCATACCCGCGCTGAGCAGCAGCGCGAATGCAAGGTAGGGGTTGCACGCGGAGTCGATCGAACGGTGCTCCGCACGGGCCGACTGTCCTTTGTGCGGCTTGTACATCGGAACCCGCACCAGTGCCGACCGGTTGTTGTGACCCCAGGTGATGTAGGACGGGGCTTCGCCGCCGTGGATGAGCCGCTTGTAGGAGTTGACCCACTGGTTGGTCACCGCGGTGATCTCGGGCGTGTGGTGCAAGATCCCGGCGATGAACGCACGGCCGGTCCTGGACAGCTGGTACTCCGCCCCCGCCTCGTAGAAGGCGTTCTCATCGCCCTCGAACAGCGACAGGTGGGTGTGCATACCTGAGCCTGGGTGCTCAGTGAAGGGCTTCGGCATGAACGACGCCCAGATACCCTGACTCAACGCGACCTCGCGGACGATGGTGCGGAACGTCATGATGTTGTCTGCGGTCGAGAGCGCGTCGGCGTAGCGCAAGTCGATCTCCTGCTGCCCCGGACCGCCCTCGTGGTGGCTGAACTCCACCGAGATGCCCATCGCCTCCAGCATCGTGATGACCTCGCGCCGGAAGTCCTGTCCCCCGCCCTGGGCGGTGTGGTCGAAGTAGCCGCTGTCATCGACCGGGACCGGCTGCTGACCCTTGAGCGGCTTGCCCTTGAACAAGAAGAACTCGATCTCGGGATGGGTGTAGAACGTGAAACCCGCATCCGCTGCCTTGGACAGCGACCGTTTCAGGACGTGCCGCGGGTCGGCGTACGACGGACTGCCGTCGGGCATCAAGATGTCGCAGAACATTCGCGCCGTCGCGGGTGTCTCGCCGCGCCACGGCAGGATCTGGAACGTCCCCGGGTCGGGCTTGGCGAGCATGTCCGCCTCGTGCACCCGGGCGAAGCCCTCGATGGCCGACCCGTCGAAGCCGATGCCCTCCTCGAACGCCCCCTCCAGCTCCGCCGGTGCGACGGCCACCGACTTCAGCGACCCGAGGACGTCGGTGAACCACAGCCTGACGAACCGGACGTCCCGCTCCTCGAGAGCTCGGAGTACGAAGTCTTCTTGCTTGCCCATGGGGCTCAGTCTGCCGACGCAGTGTTTCGGGCCGGTTAACGGGGCACGCTCACCGCTAGGCTCGAACCGTGCCCCAGCTCCGACTCGCCCTCGCCCAGACCAACCCCCGGGTCGGGGACCTCGACGCCAACGCCGCGCTCGCGCTCGAGCAGTGCCACCTGGCAGCGGACGCGGGAGCACACCTGGTCGCGTTCGGCGAGATGATGCTCACCGGCTACCCGATCGAGGACCTCGCGATGCGGGCATCGCTGATCGACGCGTCCCGGGTGGCCACGGCCGAGCTGGCCCGGAGGCTGCGCTCCGACGGTCTCGGCGAGCTCGCCGTCGTGATCGGTTTCCTCGACCAGGCCCCCGACGTCGCCGATCGCCCCGGAGTGCCCAAGAACGCCCCCCAGAACTGCGCGGCAGTGCTGTACGAGGGCCAGGTCGTCCTCTCCCAGGCCAAGCACCACCTGTGGAACTACGGTGTGGGCGACGAGATCCGCAACTTCGTCCCCGGTGACACGATCAACGTCATCCAGGTGCGCGGGATCGACGTCGCGCTGGCGATCTGTGAGGACCTGTGGCGCGACGGCCCGTCGGCTGCGGCCAGTGCGGCCGAGGCGGCGCTGCTCGTCGTCATCAATGGCTCGCCGTACGAGGCGGCCAAGGACGACGTGCGCTTCGAGCTGTGCGCGAGCCGCGCCCGCGAAGGTGAGTGCGCACTGGCGTACGTCAACCTCGTCGGCGGCCAGGACGAGCTGGTCTTCGACGGCGACTCTCTCGTGGTGGACGCCCGCGGCGAGGTTGTCGCACGAGCGGCACAGTTCGAGCCGGAGCTGCTGGTCGTCGACCTCGAGCTGCCGGGCGCGACCACACCGATGCCCGACCCTGACGCCCGCTTCGCCGGCCTGGACGTCGTTCGTACCGTGCTGTCGAGCGCGCCCGTGCCCGCGTACGAGCCGCTGGAGCCGCGGCTCTATCCCCGCCTTGACGACCTGGCTGAGATCTACTCCGCCTTGGTCGTCGGCCTGCGCGACTACGTGACCAAGAACGGCTTCACCTCGGTACTGCTCGGTGCGTCCGGCGGCATCGACTCGACCCTC
>JACCZT010000003.1 GCA_013695785.1 Nocardioidaceae bacterium
GAAACCGACGTTCGCGTACGCGCGGAGCGCGGCGATGTTGTGGGCGTTGACGTACAGCGTCACCACCGGGGCGATGTCGATCTGGGCCTGCTCGACCACCGCGGCCATGCCCGCCTGCCCAAGACCCTCCCCACGCCGTTCGGGATGCACGTAGACCCCTTGGATCTGGCAGCCGTGCGCGGTGGCGGCACCGACCTCGGCCTTGAAGAGCACCTGATCGTCCTCGATGATCGCGAACGCCCACCCGCGGCTGATCAGCTGGGCGACGCGTGCGCGGTAGCTGTGTCCGCCGGGGCGCTCGGGGCTCTCGCCGACCTCCTCGGTGAACATCGCGACGCACGCGGGGTACAGCAGGTCGAGCTCGTCGATCAGCACGCGACGTACCCGCGGGTCCGGCCGCACCTGCGGGGGCCCCTCGATGGCCAGAAAGGGCTGGTTCAGGCGCGGCGACCGTGCCCGACCCCAGAACGGCTGCAGCCGCTCCCACATCGATCGCACGGCATCGGCAGGGCCGACGATCGAGGAGGAGGTACGCGGGCCGTCGGCGACGCGTTCGGCGAAGGCGTCGATGGCGTCGGCGGTCGCCTGGACCGGAACCAGGTTGGCTGCGACGTGGCACGCCGAGACCAGCTCACCGCGGTCGTAGTAGCCCCACATCTGGCCACCGAACCACCGTGCCTGGAGCCGCGTGGTCTCCAACCGGTAGGCGACGAAGAGGTTGACCAGCGGGTCTAGGTCGACCAGGGCGTTGAGCTCGACGAGGTCGACCTGCGTCAGCACCCGCACGCTCACGACGTCAGCGTAACCGCCGCCAGCCCCCCACCCCACGCTGAGATTGACGTATCGGCGGCGACACGCCGCGGGGTGCGCCTGAACCGTCAATCTCACGGGGGAGGCGACAACCGGCGGGCGGTCAGCTGGTCGAGACCTGGGGCGCCGAACCCTCGATCGGTTCCATGTCCTCGGCGATCCGCATCGCCTCCTCGATGAGCGTCTCGACGATCTGGCTCTCCGGGACGGTCTTGATGACCTCGCCCTTGACGAAGATCTGCCCCTTGCCGTTGCCCGAGGCGACGCCGAGATCGGCCTCGCGCGCCTCCCCCGGGCCGTTGACGACACAGCCCATCACCGCAACGCGAAGCGGCACCTCCATCCCTTCGAGCCCGGCGGTCACCTGCTCGGCGAGCGTGTAGACGTCGACCTGCGCGCGTCCACAGGAGGGGCAGGACACGATCTCGAGCTTGCGCGGACGGAGGTTGAGCGACTGCAGGATCTGGATGCCGACCTTGACCTCCTCGACCGGCGGCGCCGACAGCGAGACCCGGATGGTGTCGCCGATGCCGCCCGCCAGCAGTGCGCCGAACGCGACCGCGCTCTTGATCGTGCCCTGGAACGCCGGGCCGGCCTCGGTGACACCGAGGTGCAACGGCCAGTCCCCGCGCTCGGCCAGCAGCTCGTACGCCTGCACCATCACCACAGGGTCGTTGTGCTTCACCGAGATCTTGAAGTCGTGGAAGTCGTGCTCCTCAAAGAGCGAGGCCTCCCACACGGCGGACTCAACGAGAGCCTCCGGCGTCGCCTTGCCATGCTTGTCCATGACCCGCTTGTCCAGCGACCCGGCATTGACGCCGATCCGGATCGACGTGCCCGCGTCCTTGGCGGCAGCGGCGATCTGACCGACCTGGTCGTCGAACTTGCGGATGTTGCCGGGGTTGACGCGCACGGCCGCGCACCCGGCGTCGATGGCGGCGTAAACGTACTTGGGCTGGAAGTGGATGTCGGCGATGACCGGGAGCTGGGACTTGCGAGCGATCGCGGACAGAGCATCGGCGTCATCCTGGCTGGGGCACGCGACCCGCACGATGTCGCAGCCGGCAGCGGTCAGCTCGGCGATCTGTTGCAGCGTCGAGTCGACGTCGGAGGTCAGCGTCGTGGTCATCGACTGGACCGAGACCGGGGCGTCGCCCCCGACGTCGACCTTGCCTACCTTGATCTTGCGCGATGTGCGACGGGGCGCGAGGGTCGGAGGTGGAGCGGCGGGAAGTCCTAGGTCGACCGTGGTCATGCGTGACGTCTTCTCTCTCGACAGATCGGTGCGACGGTTACGGGTCAGCTGAACCGCACCGGGTTGACGATGTCGGCGTAGATCAGCAGCACGCCCATCACCAAAAGTAACGCGCCCACCGCATACGCGACCGGCAGCATCTTGCCGACGTCGACGTAGCCGGGGTCGGGTCGCCCGGCGACCCGCGCCCAGCCGCGTCTGAGCCCCTCCCACAGCGCCCCGACGATGTGCCCACCGTCGAGCGGCAACAACGGGATGAAGTTGAAGAGCGCGACGAACAGGTTGACCGCGGCGATCAGACTCAGGATCCGGTAGACCCGGTCGGTCCAGGTCGTCTCATCGGCGGTCACCATCTCGCCGGCCACCCGGCTCGCGCCGACGACGCTCATCGGACCGTCCTGCTCACGTACTCCGCCGAACGCCGCCTTGGTGACGGCCACCATGCGTTGGGGGAGGTCGATGATCGCGACCCCGGTGGCCTTGGTGTAGCTGCCCATCGTGGACAGCACGAAGCCCGGACCCTGACGCACGTAGCCGACGGTGGGCGTCACACCGAGGAAGCCGACCCGCTCGGTACGGTCCGGATCGCTCAGCGAGACGCGGGCGAGCACCGAGGTGTTGACGGTCTCGGTCACCGCCACCCCGTCGCGTTGCAGGCCGATGGTGGCTTCGCGGTCTCCGTTGGCGCGGATCATCTGGGTCAGCTGCGGCCACCCGGTGACCTGTTGCCCGTTGAAGGAGGAGATGGTGTCGCCGGGCTGCAGACCGGCTCTCTTCGCCGGCGTCACGGGATCGTCCGCGGTGCAGGTACGACCCGCGACGGCTTCGGCGTCGCTGATCGCGCAGTCGGAGACGGTCGCGATGGTGGTGCTCGCCATGGGCGCCCCGATGCCCATGAAGACCACCGCGAACAAGAACAGGGCGATGACGAGGTTGACCAGCGGGCCACCTGTCATCACGACCAGCTTCTGCCACCAGGGTTTGCGGTAGAACAGCCGGTCCTGCTCGTCGGGGCGGACGTTCTCGTACTCGGCGGTCCGAGCATCGGCGACCAGCTGCGTGAACAGGCCCGTGTTCGACTTGCGGACGCGGGTCGGGTCGCCGCCCGGCTCCGGCGGCAGCATGCCGACGAGCTTGACGAAACCGCCGAGCGGGAACGCCTTGATGCCGTACTCGGTCTCACCGCGCCGGGTCGACCACACCGTGCGGCCGAAGCCCACGAAGTACTGGGTCACCTTCACGCCGAACCTCTTGGCGGGGTACATGTGACCCACCTCGTGCAAGGCGATCGAGACGAGCACACCCACGGCGAAGACCACGACGCCGAGCGTGTACAGCAGCGCGTTCATGCGGGTATTCCTTCGATCAGCTCCTGCGCACGCGTGCGCGCCCAGGTGTCGGCGGCCAAGACATCGGCCACGTCGGGTGTGGTCACCATCGAGCGTACGTCGCCGTCGTTGACGTGCTCGGACAGCACCTGGGCCACGGTGTCGACGATGCCGAGGAATCCGAGGCGACCGCCGGTGAAGGCCTCGACGCAGGCCTCGTTGGCCGCGTTGTAGACCGCAGGCGCGGTACGCCCGAACGCGCCGGCCTCGCGCGCCAGGCGTACCGCCGGGAACGCGTCGTCGTCGAGCGGGCAGAACTCCCAGGAGGTGGGTGCGGACCAGTCGCACGGCGCGGCCGCGCCGGGCACGCGGTCCGGCCAGGCCAGTCCGAGCGCGATGGGCAGCAGCATGGTCGGCGGCGACGCCTGGGCGATCGTCGAGCCGTCGACGAACTCCACCATCGAGTGGACCACCGAGGTGGGGTGCACCACCACCTCGATCTGCTCGAAGGCGATGTCGAAGAGCAGGTGCGCCTCGATCACCTCCAGCCCCTTGTTGACCAAGGTGGCGGAGTTGATGGTGATCACCGGTCCCATGTCCCAGGTGGGGTGCGCCATCGCCTGCTCGGGCGTGACGTCCGCAAGGTCGGCGCGGGCGCGTCCACGGAACGGGCCACCGCTCGCGGTGACGATGAGCCGGCGTACGTCGGCGGGGCTCTCCCCCCGCATCGCCTGGGCGAGCGCGGAGTGCTCGGAGTCGACGGGGACCAGCTGTCCGGGCTTGGCTGCCTGCTTGACCAGCGGCCCGCCCACGATCAGCGACTCCTTGTTGGCGAGCGCAAGAGTCGTACCCGCCCCGAGCGCCGCAAGTGTCGGCAGCAGACCCACCGCACCGGTGATGGCGTTGAGCACCACATCGCACGGCAACGCCGCCAGCTGGGTCGCGGCGTCAGGGCCGGCGAGGATCCGCGGCAGCGCGTGGTCGCCGGTCGCGTAGCCGCGGCGCTGCGCCTCGGCGTACAAGGCAAGCTGAACGTCCTGCACCGCGGTACTCCGGGCTACTGCGACCACGGGTACGCCGAGCGCGATGACCTGCTGCGCGAGCAGTTCCGGGTCGCTGCCGGCACTTGCCAGGCCGATGACCCGGAACCGGTCGGGGTTGGCCGCGACGAGCTCGAGGGCCTGGGTGCCGATCGAGCCCGTCGAACCCAGCAGGATCACGTCGCGGCGGGTTGGCATGCTCGTAGTGTGACAGCCGCGCCGGCCGGACACGGGCCGTGAGCGGCGCTACTTCACCTCGGCGCGCAGGACGAGCCAGGTGCCGACCGCGAGCGGGAGCAGCAGCCAGATGGTCCCCGAGGTGGCGAGCTGCGCCCAGGCCTCGCCGTCCATCGAGTGGGTGGTCAGCGGTATCTGGGCGAAGCTGAAGTCGACCCACCCCTGGATGTCGGCGAACCACTCCTGGAACGCGGCGAGCACGCTCAGCAACCCCGAGATCACCAGGTTGTAGGCGTAGTAGACCACGATCGCGACGGCCGAGATCCGGAACAAGGTTGCGAAGGCGAAGCCGAGCAGCAGACCGAGGAGCTGCAGGAGTGTCCAGTCAAAGATCTCGCTCGCTCCGTTGTTCCACACCGTGTCGACACCGTTCACGGCTGCTCCCAGGACGTTGGCGACTGCGGCGAGCGCCAGGGACACCACCACCGCGGCGACCGCGGCGATCACGGTCGCCACCAGCTTCGCGAGGAGCGTGCGGATGCGGCGGGGCTCCATGGTGAACGTCACGAGTCCGGTGCGCTGGCTCCACTCACTGGTCACCGACAAGATCGCGAGCACCGGCAGCAGGAACCCGATCGGGTATCCCGCGGCCTGCATGAAGACGTCGTAGGTGATCGCAGAGTCAGGCGCCCAGATCATCACGCTCGCCGAGGCGAGGACGACGAGGATGGCGATGCTGGCGAGCAGCCAGAATCCGGCCCGCGTGTCGACGAGCTTGCGCAGCTCGACGGTGACGAGTCGGACCAGGGACGGTTTCGGAGCCGTACCGGGGGCCGGTGCATAGGGGGTCGGGGCGGTTGCTGTGCTCATACCAGGCTCTCTTCCGGGGTGGCGACATCTCGTTGGGTGTCGGAGGTCAGCTGCAGGAACATCTCCTCGAGTCCGGCGCCGTCGGCTGCGCGGAGCTCCAGGAGGACGACACCGGCTACGGCGGCTGCGCGGCCCACCGCTTCGGGAGTCGATTCGGTACGAACGCCCCCGTCGCCGGACGGCGTTGCATGGATGCCCGCCTGGCTGAGGGCACGGGCGAGGGACTCGGGCTCGAGCCCCTTGGCGAACGTACCCGCGGTCTTCAGCAGGTTGGCCTTGGTGTCCTGCGCGACGATCCTGCCGTTGCCGATGACGATCAGCTCATCGGCGATCACCTCGACCTCGTGCAACAGGTGCGAGGACAGCATCACGGTGCCGCCGCGGTTGGCGTACTCGCGCAGCAGGCCGCGCATCCAGTGGATCCCGGCGGGGTCCAGCCCGTTGGCTGGCTCGTCGAGAATCAGGATCTGCGGGTCGCCGAGCAGTGCATGGGCGATCCCGAGCCGCTGACGCATGCCGAGGGAGTAGTCCCGGATCCTTCGCTTGGCCTCCGGTGGGGTGAGGCTGACGAGCTCTAGCATCTCATCGACCCGGCGGCGCGGAAGCCCCATCGTCATGGCCCCGAGGGTCAGCACCTCCCGGCCCGTACGGCCCGCGTGCTGGGCCGAGGCGTCCAGCAGGACACCCACCTTGGTGCCGGGATTGGGGATGTCGACATATCGCTGGCCGTCGACCGTAGCCGAGCCGCGATCTTGTGGCGTCAGCCCCGAGATGATGCGCATCGTCGTGGACTTGCCGGCACCGTTGGGGCCGAGGAACCCCGTGACGGTGCCGGGTCGGCAGTTGAACGTGACGTCGTCGACGGCGACGAACCTGCCATAGCTCTTGGAGAGTCCTTCTACTGTGATCATGACCCCACCTTGTCGCAGACCTTGGCGGCCGCGCATCGGGAATAGGTCTGATCTGGGGTAGCCGAAGGTATGACGAACCCTGACCACGAGTAGGTGGTTACCCCGACGACGCGCACCATAGTCTGAGGAGGTGCCGACCCTCGAGCCGAAGGACTACCAGCCCGCGCTGGGCTGGTGGGGACACCTGTGGCGGATCCTGGTGGCAGTCGCTCTCGGAGCGCTCGCCTGGACCGAGCTGGCGATCTGGCAGTGGGAGTACGACCGCGCGTGGTTCTTCGTCGACGCAGCCGGCGGTCTGTGCTCCCTGGTGCTCATGCAGTACCGGCGCCAGCGCCCCGTGGCAGTCGCGTTGGCGGTGCTGGCGATCGGGATCGTCTCCGCCTCCAGCAGCGGGGCGATCACGGTCATCATCGCCTCGCTCGCGACGCGGCGGCGCTGGCGGGAGATCGCTCCCTTGGCCGCGCTCTCGATGCTGCAGTGGATGGCCTTCGAGCTGTACAACCCGGTCTCTGTCGAGAACTGGTGGCTCACGTCACCGGTGGTGCTCATGGTCATCGCGGCAACAGTCGCGACGGGGCTCTACATCGGCTCGCGCCGTGAGCTTCTGGTGACGCTGGAGGACCGGGCGCGGACGGCCGAGAACGAGCAGGCCGTGCGCATCAGCCAGGCGCGTACGGCCGAGCGCGCCCGCATCGCCCGGGAGATGCATGACGTCCTGGCGCACCGGATCTCGCTGGTTGCGATGCACGCCGGCGCGCTGACGTACCGCACGGACCTGACGCCTGCCGAGGTGCGCAAGGCCTCGGCGGTCATCCAGGACAACGCCCACGAAGCCCTGACGGATCTGCGCGAGGTGCTCGGGATCCTTCGCGGGGACGACCCCGACGAGAGCGAACGTCCACAGCCCAGCCTGCAAGACATCCCCCGCCTCGTCGATGACGCCCGCTCGGTCGGGCTCCAGGTCGACTACTCCGACGGGCTGGGTGCGGCGCAGGTGCCCGACAGTGTCGGGCGGACCGCGTACCGGATCGTGCAGGAGGCGCTCACCAACGCCCGCAAGCATGCGCCGGACACGTCGGTGCGGGCGAGCATCTCCGGTGCGCCCGGTCGCGGCATCGTCGTCGAGGTGTGCAACCCGCTGCGCATCGGTCACCACGGCGCAACGGCACCCCGGTCGGGCCTCGGTCTGGTGGGCCTCGCCGAGCGCGCGGCACTGAGTGGAGGGACCCTCACCCACGAGATCACCGACGACAGCACGTTTGTCTTACGCGCGCAGCTCCCGTGGCGGGTCTGAGGGTGGGCGACATGGGAGTGACCGCGCCGATCACGGTGGCGATCGTGGACGACGACGCTCTCGTGCGTGCGGGACTCGCGCTCATCCTCGGCGGTGCGGAGGACATCTCGGTCGTCGCCGAGGCTGCCAACGGCAAGGAGGCGCTGGGCCTGCTGCGCAAGCATCGCGTCGACGTCGTGCTGATGGATATCCGGATGCCCGTCATGGACGGTCTGGAGGCCACCGCGGCGCTGCAGGCCGGCACCGACCCGCCGGCGGTCATCGTGCTGACCACCTTCGACGCCGACGACTACATCGTGCGGGCGCTCGGCCATGGCGCCAGCGGCTTCCTGCTCAAGGACACCCCGCCCGCACAGATCGTCGACGCGGTGCGCAAGGTCGCCGGCGGGGACCCCATGCTGTCGCCGAGCATCACCGTGCAGCTGATCCGGCGAGTGACGGCTGACGGCAACGACGACCGGCTCGCCGCCGCACGGTCACGGCTTGCCGCCCTCACCGACCGCGAGCGAGAGGTGGCGGTCGCGGTCGCTCGTGGTGAGTCCAACGCCGAGATCGCCTCTGCTCTGTACATGAGCGTCGCCACCGTCAAGGCGCACATCTCCCGCATCTTCGCCAAGGCCGGTGTTCACAACCGGGTCCAGATCGCGATCTGCGTCCATGACGCCGGCCTCGTCTGAGCGGCGGCCGCCGCTGGCCTAAGGTCGTGTCTTGTCAGTCGACCGCCCCGCTGTGGAGCGGGCCAATGAAAGGGAGCACAGATGGGCGCGTTGTGGCACGGGTTCGCCGACATGGGTTCGGTCGAGAGCAACGGTGAGTTCGTCATCGCCCGGGGTGAGGGTGCCCACGTCTACGACGTCGCGGGGACCCGCTACCTCGACGCGACCGCCGGCCTGTGGTTCACCAACGTCGGACACGGCCGGGCCGAGATCGCCGACGCCGTCGCCACGCAGATCCGCGCCATCGCGGCGTACTCGACGTTCGGCGACTTTGCCGTCGACACCACGGTTGCCCTCGCCGAGCGTCTCGCCGTCCTCGCGCCCGTGCCGAACAGCAAGATCTTCTTCACCTCCGGCGGTTCGGACTCCGTCGACAGCGCGGTCAAGCTGGCCCGGCGCTACTGGCACGAGATCGGGCAGCCGGACAAGACCATCGTGATCGGGCGGCAGAAGGCGTACCACGGCATGCACGTCGGCGGCACCGCGCTGGCCGGGATCCCCGTCAACCATGCCGACCACGGATCGTTGATGCCCGACGCAGCCACGGTCGCCTGGGACACCGGCAAGGCACTCCTGGAGGCGATCGAGAGGATCGGCGCAGACCGCGTCGCCGCCTTCTTCGTCGAACCGGTGATCGGCGCCGGCGGGGTCTACCCGCCACCCGAGGGCTACCTGGCCGAGGTCCGCCAGATCTGCCGCGAGCATGACATCCTGTTCGTCGCCGACGAGGTCGTCACTGGCTTCGGTCGCATCGGCGGCTCGTGGTTCGCCTCGACCCGCTGGGAGCTCGAGCCGGACATGATGACCACCGCCAAGGGCCTGACGTCGGGGTACGTCCCGATGGGCGCCGTGTTCGTGGCACCACGCGTCAGCGAGCCGTTCTTCCGCCCCGACGCCGGCGTGTGGTGGCGCCACGGCTACACCTACGCAGGTCACGGCGCCGCCGCGGCCGCCGCAATGGTCAACCTCGACATCATCGAGCGCGAGAACCTGCTGCACGAGTCCGCCCGCCTCGAGACGACGTTGCACGCCCGCCTCGCCGCACTGGCCGACCTGCCTGCCGTCGCGGAGGTTCGCAGCGGCGCCGGCGCCGTCGCTGCCGTGCAGCTCGTCGAGACCGGCCGAGCACTCGCCGTCGCCAAGCAGCTGCGCAACCACGGCGTCTCCACCCGCGCCGTCGGCACCGGTGGCCTCCAGGTCTCCCCCGCCTTCGTCATGACCGACGACGAGGTCGACGAGCTCGCCAGCGCCTTCGCCGCCGTCCTCGCCTGAGGTATGCCCGGCGGCTCAGGTCAGGCTAGCTCCGAGTCTTCACGAACTGCCCATCTACAACCCCCCGAGTGGGCGATTCGAGCAAACTCGGGAAACGCGGGATGGGCGTCGTCCGCGTTCGCTCGAACCGCCAGTAGCTCAGGCCTCGATGTTGCTCATGACGTGCTTGATGCGGGTGTAGTCCTGCAAGCTGTAGATCGACAGATCTTTGCCGTAGCCGGAGTGCTTGAAGCCACCGTGGGGCATCTCGGCGACGATGGGGATGTGCGTGTTGATCCACACACAACCGAAGTCGAGCCGCTTCGCCATCCGCATGGCGCGCCCGTGGTCCTTGGTCCACACCGACGACGCGAGGCCGTACTCGACACCATTGGCCCAGCGCACCGCTTCGTCCTCGTCGCTGAACTGCTGGACGGTGATGACCGGGCCGAAGATCTCGTCGCGCACGGCCTCGTCCTGCGGCTGAAGCCCCGACAGCACCGTCGGCGCGTAGAAGTATCCGCTGGCCAGGTCGCCGCCGAGCCGCTCTCCGCCGGTGTTGATCTCGGCGTGGTCAGGCAGCCGGTCGACGAACCCCGACACGCGCTCGAGCTGCATGGCGTTGTTGACCGGCCCGTACGCCACGTCCTCGTCATCGGGAAACCCGGTCTTGGTGCCCTTGGCCTGCTCGGTCAGCGCGGCCACGAAGTCGCCGTGCACCCGTGGACCGGCGAGCACCCTCGTCGCCGCCGTGCAGTCCTGTCCGGCGTTGAAGTAGCCGGCCTCGGCGATAGCCGCCGCTGCCGCTTCGACGTCGGCGTCGTCGAACACCACGACGGGCGCCTTGCCGCCGAGCTCGAGGTGGACGTTCTTGACGTCGTCGGCAGCGGACCTGGCGATCTCCATGCCGGCACGCACCGAACCGGTGATCGAGACCATCTGTGGAATCTTGTGCGACACCAGCGCCCGCCCGGTGTCGCGGTCACCGCACACGATGTTGAGAACACCCGGCGGGAGGAACTCCGCGGCGATCTCGGCGAGGAGCGAGGTAGATGCGGGAGTGGTGTCGCTGGGCTTGAGCACGACGGTGTTGCCCGCAGCCAACGCGGGCGCGATCTTCCAGATCGCCATCAGCAGCGGGTAGTTCCACGGTGTCACCTGCGCGCACACGCCGATCGGCTCGCGGCGGATGAACGAGGTGTGGCCGGCCATGTACTCCCCGGCCGCCTGCCCCTCGAGCACCCGCGCCGCGCCGGCAAAGAACGTCAGGGCGTCGTTGAGCTGCGGCATCTCCTCGCTCGTGGTGAGGCTTATCGGCTTACCGGTGTCCTTGCTCTCGGTGGCGACGATCTCCTCCGCCCGGTCGCTCAGCGCACGGTCGAGTCCCAGCAGCGCCGCCTG
>JACCZT010000010.1 GCA_013695785.1 Nocardioidaceae bacterium
TTGGACCCTGGCGCGCCCTTGACCGAGACGACGCCGTCGGCGATCTCCAGGTCGTCCTCATCGGCCTCGAGCGCGTCCGCGGCGAGCTTGAGCGCCTTGGCCCGGACCGAGCGTGCAGTCAGCGCGATCGCCGAACCGCTCATGACAGCCGCGCGCGAGGCGAACGTACCGACCGCGTAGGGCATGCGGCGGGTGTCGCCGGTGACGACCTCGACGTCCTCGAGGCGTACGCCGAGCTCGTCGGCCACGATCTGGGCGAACGCCGTCTGGTGACCCTGCCCCTGGCTGGTGAGCCCGGTGGCGACCTTGACCTTGCCGCTGGTCTCCACCTGCACGTGGCCGCCTTCGTACGGGCCGACGCCGGTACCTTCGACGTAGCAGGCCAGGCCGATGCCGACGGTACGTCCCTCGGCGCGCGCCTCGTCGCGTACCCGCTCGAAGTCGTCCCAGCCGACGAGCTCCTTGAGCTTGACCAGCGAGGCCGGGAAGTCGCCGGAGTCGTAGATGAGCGGCTTGCCGTCCTGGAAGTCCAGGCCCTGGTCGAAGGGGAACTCCTCGGGCTGGATGAAGTTGTTGGCCCGCACCACGGTGCGGTCGAGGCCGAGATCAGCGGCGATCGCGTCCATCGTGCGCTCCATCACGAACACCCCCTGCGGACGGCCGGCGCCACGGTAGGGGGTGACGATGACGGTGTTGGTGTACAGGCTCTCGAAGGCGACCTCGTAGACCTCGGGCTTGTACGGTCCGAGCAGCTGGGTCGAGGTGATGATCGGCACGATCAGGCCGTACGGCGTATAGGCGCCGTGGTCGTGCCAGAACTGCACCGACAACCCCAGGATGCGACCGTCGTCGTCGAAGCCGACCTCGACGTGGTGCTGCTGGGCGCGCTCGTGCGCTGCGGAGATGAAGTGCTCGCGACGGTCCTCGATGAACTTCACCGGCCGGCCCAGGGCGCGCGCGGCGAACGGCACCAGCACCTCCTCGGGCCAGGGGTGCATGATCTTGACGCCGAAGCCACCGCCGACGTCGGGGGTGATGACGTCGACCTGGACCAGGTCGAGACCGAGCTTCGCGGCGACCGCCGCGCGCACCCCGGTCGAGGTCTGGGTCGAGGTCCACAGCTGCAGGCGACCGGTGTCGGTGTCCCACTTGGCCACCGTCGCGCGGCACTCCAGCGGCATCGACGCGCTGCGCTCGATCTCCAGGTCGAGGGTGAGCCGGTGCGGCGCAGAGGCGATCGCGGCGGTCGCGTCCCCGGTGGACTGCTCGAACCGGGCCGCGATGTTGCCCGGTACGTCGTCGTGGACCAGGTGCTCGGCTGCCCGGGCGGCCGGGACGCCGACCACGGCCGGCAACGCCTGGTAGGAGACCCTGATCCGTGCCGCGGCGTCCTCGGCGACATAGCGGTCCGTCGCCACCACCATGGCGATCGCCTCGCCGACATAGTTGACCTCGTCGCGGGCGAGGGCGTACTGCGTGCGGCCGTGCGTGAGGGCGGGGTGGGGGATCAGCAGCGGCAGCGGCTCGGCCATCGCTGCGGTGAGGTCGTCGTAGGTGTAGACGGCCACGACGCCCACGACGTCGAGGACGGCGTCGACCTCGATAGCGGTGATGCGCGCATGTGCGTGCGGACTGCGTACGACCGCCACCTCCAGCGCCCCCGGCACCAGGTCGTCGGTGTACTGGCCGAGTCCGCGCAGGAGGCGGTCGTCCTCGACCCGCGCGACGCGCTCACCGAACTGCCTGGTGGTCATGCGGGCTCCGCCTCGGCGCCCAGCTCCGCGGCGCGCAGGACCGCGGCGACGATGTTGGCGTAGCCGGTGCAGCGACACAGGTTGCCGCCGATCATGTCCCGCGCCTCGGCCTCGCTCGGATCGGGGTTGTCGCGAAGTCCGGCGGTGATCGTGGTCAGGAACCCCGGCGTGCAGAACCCGCACTGCAGGCCGTGGCAGTCCTTGAACGCCTGCTGCACCGGTCCGAGCGAGCCGTCCCGCTCGGTCAGGCCCTCGACGGTCGTGACCTCGCGGCCGTCGGCGGAGACGGTGAGCAACAGGCACGAGCGGGTCGGCGCACCGTCGAGAAGGATCGTGCACGCGCCGCAGACGCCGTGCTCGCAACCGACGTGGGTGCCGGTCAGCCCGATGTCGTGACGAAGCGCGTCGGACAGCAGCCTCCGGGCGGGGACGCGCACGTCGTAAGACGCGCCGTTGACGGTGAGGCGTACGTCGTGCAGCTCCTCGGCAACGGCCTCGGTCGTCTGCTCGGTCATGCCGCGACCCCCTTCGTACGCGCCAGGGCGTCGCCGTGCGCGGCGGCGATCACCCGCCGGGTCAGCACACCCGCGAGATGCCTGCGGTAGTCCGCGGTGGCGTGGATGTCGGTCTCGGGGTCGATGGCTGCCATGGCGATGTCGGCCGCGGCGGCCAGGTTGGCAGGCGACAGCGTGCCGTCGCCGAACGCCTCGCTCAGGTCGACCGTCGCCGGCGTCTCGGTGACCGACAGGTAGCCGGCCCGCGCGCTCCGGACGGCGCCGTCTTGGCCGACGCCGACCAGGGCCGCGACACCGCAGAGCGCATAGTCGCCGTGCCGCCGCGAGACCTCGTCGATCGCCGTACCGGTGTCAGCCGCGAGCGCGGGCACCCACGCCTGGGTGGCGATCTCACCGGACTCGAGGCTGGATTCCAACGGTCCGACGTAGAGGTCGCCGGCGCTGATCGTGCGGCTACCCCTGGCCGACTCGGCGGTGACCGTGCCACCGAGCAGCACCAGCACCATCGGCATCTCCGCAGCGGCGTCGGCGTGCACGATCGAGCCGAGCGTCGTGCCCTGGTTGCGGATCGTGGGATGGGCCACCAGCCGCAACGCCTTGGACAGCAGCGGTTGTGCCCGCCGCGCGGTCTCGTCCTTCTCCAGGACCGCGTGGCGAGCCAACGCCCCGAAGGTGACACCGTTCTCGTCCGCCCGGACGAAGTCCAGCTCGGCGATCCGGTTGATGTCGATGAGCATGTCGGGTGCCGCCAGGCGCATCGACAACAACGGGACCAGGCTCTGACCGCCGGCCAGGACCTTGGCGTCGGCGTTGTCCGCATAGGCAGCCAGCGCTTCTGCCAGCGTGGTCGGCCGCAGGTACGAGAACGGTGCCGGCTTCACGGCCGCTCAGACGCCCCCGTGGCGTTGTGATCCGGCTCCATCTCCTTCGCGCGGCCCTTGACGATGTGGAAGTACACCAGGACCAAGATGGTGCCGAGTGCGATGCCGCTGAGCGAGAAGTCGTCGCCGATCGTCAGCGTCACGCCACCGATACCGGCGATCAAGCCGGCCGCAATGCCGACCAGGTTGACCGGGTTGCCGAAGTCGACCCGGTTGTCCACCCAGATCTTCGCGCCGATCAGGCCGATCATGCCGTAGAGGATGATCGTGATGCCGCCGAGCACACCGCCCGGAGTTGCGTTGATGACAGCGCCGAACTTGGGACACAGGCCGAGCAGGATCGCCACGACCGCTGCGACGTAGTACGCCGCGGTCGAGTACACCCGGGTCGCGGCCATGACGCCGATGTTCTCGGCGTAGGTGGTCGTCGGCGAGCCACCGAAGGCGCTCGCCAGCGCGGTGGCCGCGCCGTCGGCGGCCAGCGCCCGACCGACGTACGGGTCGAGGTCGTTGCCGGTCATCTCCGCAACGGCCTTGACGTGGCCGGTGTTCTCGGCGATGAGCGCGATGACACCGGGAAGGACCAGCAGGATGAATGTCAGCGAGAAACTCGGCGCATGCACGGCGGACACGCCGTCGGCGAGTGTCGAGTTGGGGAGGCCGATCCAGTCCGCACCGCTGACCCCGGACATGTCGAGGCGGTCATGGGTGGTGACGTCCTGGGCGACCGGGCTGAAGGAGGTGATCTGACCAAAGATGCCGTCGAAGACCCAGGACAGCGCGTACCCGAAGACGAGTCCGAGGAAGATCGCGATCCGGGCCCAGAAGCCGGGCAGCATGACAGCAGCGATGACCACGAACGTGGCGGTGATGAGCGCGATCCACTGGTCCTGCGGCCAGTAGACCTGGGCGACGACGGGCGCGAGGTTGAAGCCGATCAGCATCACGACCGCGCCGGTGACGACGGGCGGGAAGACCTTCTGGATCATCCCGGCACCGGCGAAGTGCACCAGCACACCGACGAGCAGCAGCACGATCCCCGCGACCATGATGGCGCCGGTGACATCGGCGGAGTCTCCGCCCTGGGCGCGGATCGCCACGACGCCGGCGACGAACGAGGCGCTCGTACCGAGATAGCTGGGCACGGCGTTCTTGACCACGAGCAGGAACAAGATGGTGCAGATGCCCGAGAACAAGATCGCGAGGTTGGCGTCGAGTCCCATGATGATCGGGAACACGAAGGTGGCACCGAACATCGCCACGACGTGCTGGGCTCCCAGGCCGATGGTTCGCGGCCAACTGAGGCGCTGGTGCGGCCCCACGACCTCACCCGGCGGTGGGGTGGAACCGCCGTGTACTACGTCCCACTTGAACATGGACATTGGTGATCTCCTCAGTCAACGAGCGCATGGGTCATCCGACCCGATGCCGTGACGATAGTGTCCTCGATCACTACGCCGCATGAGCCACAACTGCCAAATATTGACGATTATGGTGTCAGCAGTTGCCCACCCGACCTCCCGCCGGAGGAATAGGGGTCAGCCCATGTGCAGGATCTGCAGTGCGACGGCGACGTCGAGCCGGATATGTGGGTCGGTGGTGAACGGGCCGAGGAGGTTCTCCAGCTTGGTGACGCGGTAGCGCATCGTGTTGTAGTGGAAGTGCTGCAAGCGGGCGGCCTCGGCGACGTTGAGGTTGGTGTCGAGCAGCACCTGCAGCGTGCCCCGAAGGTCAGCGGCGGTCGCAGTCTCCGCGGCAAGCGTCCCGAGCACCTCGTGCGCGAACGCGGTCAGCTCGCGTTCGTCGTCGATGAGCGACAGCAACCGGCGGATGCCGAGCTGGTCGAAGAACGTCGTGCTGCCACGTCCCTTCATCTTGCGCCCGACGTCGACCGCCTTGCGGGCATGGGCGTACGCCTCGGGCAGCGCGCCGACGTCGGTGACCACCCGGCTGATGCCCGCTGAGAAGGACCGCCGACCACCTCCCTGGTCGCCCCGGACCGCAGCCACGGTGCGACGGACGTACGCCAGCACGGCGTCGTCGTCCGCTCCGTCGACGACTGGCAACAGAGTCACGACCTCGGCGGAGAAGTCCGCGACGGGCGTCGTACGGTCCTGGCTCTCCGCCACCTGACGCCAGGCGGCGGCGAACCGCTCCTGCCACGAGCGCCTCGTCCGCCCCGATACAGGTTCTTCGTCCGCGGTCAGCGGGTCGAGCTGCGCGACGACAACGACGACGGGCCGGTTGAGGTCCCATCCCAGCCCCGCCGCATGCTCACTTACGTAATCCTCGCTGCCGGCCCGGGACTGGAAGACGTCCCGCAGGAAGTCACCGCGGTACTTGCCCTCGACCGCGTTCACCGCCTGCTGGCTGGTGATCAGCAGGGCGGCGACGGTGGCCGCCCGCTCCAGCGCGTAGACGTCCGACGGCGACAGCCGGCGATCTTGGCTGAGGACCAGCATGCGCGCCAGCTCGGTGCCAGAGGCGGCCACGTGCAGCAGTCTCACCTCACCGTCGCCCAGCAGGAGGGGCGCGAGACGTACCCGCTCGACCCGGATCCGGCCGGTCTCGTCGACGAGGTCCGCCGCGGCCAGCGCATCGCGCTGCGCCTGCGTCAGGGCGCTGGCGCGTTCGCGACCGTCGGTCGAGGTGATGACGATGCCGAACGTCAGCACCTGTGCGACCTCGGCTGCGATCTGGTCGAGGTCGCCACCCTCGAGGACGATCATGGTCAGCGCCGCGTGGAGCGCGTCGATCTGCTCCAGGACCGTCGTCTGGAACGCGTTCAGCTCGGCGTAGACCTCCTTCAGGATGTCATCGAAGGCGACCTGGTCAGGCAGCCCGATGATCGGGAAGCCGAGCGAGTCCGCGACGGCGAGCGCCTCACGCGAGATGGTGTCGAGGTAGCGACCGAGCTTGATGCCGAATGCCGTCACTCCGGCCTCGTGCAGGCCTCGCACGAGCTCGGGCAGCGTGTCGGTCGCCGACTCGCCGCCGGCGGAGACCAGCGGAAAGCCCGTGGTGAGCAACAGCTCGTGCGGCTTGACCCAGGACAAGATGTCCGGGACCTCCATCACGTTGAGCCCCGCGACGACCCCATCGACGCCGCCACCGCCTGCGAGCACGACGCTGCCGTGCAACGCACCCACGCGCAGCACGACGCTGAGCGGCAGGCCGTACGTCGGAGGTGTCAACTGTTGGGCCTGCTCGGTCGGATCGTTGGCAGAAGTCACCATCGCCGCACCGTACCGGACCGAACTAGCCTTTCGTGACCGGCACCGTGAACCATCCCCGAGTCGCAGGAGCCCGACATCACTCTCGCGCCACCATTCGCGACAGCGACCGAGACAGCGGCCGCCGCGTCGACGCGGGTACGTGACCGCCTCGACGGCCCCGACCGCGAGGCGAGGGTGATCGCGTCCGGTCCACACGCGGTGTACCTACAAGATGCCGGTGGTGTCCTCGCCGTTCTCGGCCGGTACGCCGCCGCGGTGCCGTGCGGACTGCGTACCCAGGTCGAACAACTCCCACCCACCGATGCCGCCGTCATCGGAGGCGGTCACTGCCTGCTCGGCAACCTCGACGTGGTCGTACGCCGGGTCGTCGACACCCGCGTACCCTCGCTCGGCCCGATCGCGGCGAACGCATGGCCTTGCGACACCGACCTCGAGGCGGCGACATGTGAGCTCCCCGCCGATGCCCTTCAGCGATTGGGCGAGGGCGACGCCGGGGCCGTCGGCGACCTGCTCGGGCGCGGTAGCGGGCTCACGCCCACCGGCGACGACGTCCTTGCCGGGTGGCTCGTGACCGCCGGCGCGACCGGGCTCGACCACGCCGGCGTCGCATCGGCCGTCGCGGTGCACGCCCCCTCCCGCACCACCGCGATCTCCGCGGCACTCCTGCATGCAGCCGTCCGCGGGGAAGCGATACCGCAGCTGCGCATCCTGCTGCTCGCGCTACGCAGCGGCACCGCGGTGCCGCAGGCACTGCGGCGGCTGCTCGCGGTCGGCCACACCTCCGGAGCCGGCCTCGCGCTCGGTGTCCGCCTCGCCCTGCACCAAGCCCCACCCAGGAGGCACCCTTGACAACGTCCAGCCCGGCCGACGACGCGGCGGCACGGTCCCACGTACAGCTGACGACCGGTGCGTACGCCGACTCGGTCACCCTGCTCCAGGTGAGCAAGGACGTCGCCGCGACCGACGGTGTGGAGGCGGCTCAGGTGGCGATGGCGACGCCGCTCAACCTCGACACCCTCGTCGCGATGGGTTTCACCCTCCCCGAGACCGGCCCCAACGACATGGTGGTCGCGCTGCGGCTGGCACCAGATGGTGACCTCGACGCTGCGGTCGCCGCCGTCGATGCCGCGCTCCTCGCCGCCACTCGACGCGGGGCATCCGGTGAGGCGCAGGCCGCACCCGCCCGTACGGTGACGTCGGCGCTGCGACGTGCTGACGCCGGGCTGGTCCTGATCTCGGTGCCCGGCGAGCATGCCTACGTCGAGGCGATGGATGCCGTCGACGCGGGCCGGGACGTGATGATCTTCAGCGACAACGTGCCGGTCGAGCAGGAGATCGCCCTCAAGCGCGCCGCCGCGGCCTCCGGGCTCCTCGTGATGGGGCCGGACTGTGGCACCGCCATGGTGGGAGGCGTCGGCCTCGGATTCGCCAACACGGTCTCGCCTGGCCCCGTCGGGATCGTTGCCGCGTCCGGCACGGGGTGCCAACAGCTGATGACGTTGTTCGACCTCGCCGGGGTCGGTGTCAGTGCCGCCCTCGGCGTCGGCGGCCGCGACCTCTCCGCTGCCATCGGCGGACTGTCGACCCGGCGGGCGATGGACCTCCTCGACGCCGATCCGGCGACCGAGCTGATCGTCGTCGTCTCCAAGCCGCCGGCCCGCGAGGTCGCCGACCAGATCCACGCGCATGCGGCCACCTTGTCGACGCCGGTGCACTTCGCGCTCCTCGGAGCCGGTGAGCCTGACCTCACGCACGCCGCCGAGGAGGTCGTGCGTGCCCTCGGGCACGCGCCGCCAGGTTGGCCGCGGTGGGGTGACGGCGTCGGTGATGTACCGGCCGGCGACGGCTATCTGCGCGGGCTCTTCGTCGGCGGCACGCTCTGCGACGAGGCCATGCTCGTCGCCGGCGAGACACTCGGGCCGATCCACAGCAACATCCCGCTGTCCCCCGACCTTGCGCTCGACCGCGGGCTCACCGCGCGTACCCACCTGATGATCGACTTCGGCGACGACTCGTTGACCGCCGGCCGCGCCCATCCCATGATCGACCCCACCCTGCGCCTGGCGCACCTGGAGACCGTGGCCGCCGACCCCGACACCGCCGTGGTGCTGATGGATGTCGTCCTCGGCCACGGCGCCGAGACCGATCCCGCTGCAAGCCTCGCACCGGCCATCGCGGCCGCGATCGAGACCGCCCGCTCCGGCGGCCGCTCACTACCGGTGGTCGTCACCTGCGTCGGTACGGCCGCCGACCCCCAGGGCCTCGACCGGCAAGTGCGGGCCCTGGCCGACGCCGGCGCCGTCGTGCACGCCTCCAACGCCGCGGCCACGCGCCACGCGGTGTCGCTGCTCGCTGCCGTACCCACGACCGGAGACGCCCGATGACCGACCTGATCACAGGCGAGCCGTCCGTCGTCGCCGTTGGCGCCGACCTGTTCGCCGACGCCGTCGCCGCACAGTCCGTACCCGTCGAGCGGGTCGACTGGCAGCCGCCCATGGCCGGTACCGCCGCCGACCTTGCCACGGTCGCCGCCGACCCGCTCCGTGCCGAGGCCAACGCCCGCGCCGTCGCCGCTATGCTCGAGGTCCAGGCCGGCCTCGTCGACGTACGACCCGCGGGCGAGCTCCTCGGGATCGGCCCGGGTGACTTCCTGCACGCCGGCCCGCCGATCGCCTGGGACCGCGCCTCCGGCCCGATGCGTGGGGCGCTGATGGGCGCGGCAGCACTCGAGGGGCTCGTCGAGCACCCCGAGGAGGCTGCCGAGTTCTTTGCGTCCGGCAACGGCTATACCCTCGACCCCTGCCATCACCACAGTGCCGTCGGACCGATGGCCGGGGTCGTGTCGGCGTCGATGTGGATGTTCGTCATCGAGGACGCCTCCACCGGGAGGCGTACGTACTGCTCGCTCAACGAGGGGCTGGGCAAGGTGCTGCGCTACGGCGCGTACGGGTCCGATGTGCTCGACCGGCTGCGGTGGATGTCGAAGGTGCTCGGACCCTTGCTCGGGCATGCCGCGCGCGACACCGGGCCGATCGACGTCACCGCGATCCTGAGCCAGATGCTGCAGATGGGCGACGAGGCCCACAACCGCAACCGGGCCGGCACCCTCATGCTGTTGCGGGACCTGACGCCCTCGATGATCACCTCCGGCGCGCCGACCGACGACATCGCCGATGCGGTGCGGTTCGTCGGCGGCAACGACCACTTCTTCCTCAAC
>JACCZT010000033.1 GCA_013695785.1 Nocardioidaceae bacterium
CCGATCACGTCGATCGAGTGGCGGGCGGCGAGCTCTGTCGTCAGAACGACCGGATTCTCCTCGGGGTCGCCGACGGCCGAGGCGCGAGGCGCCACCGTCAGCCACTCGAGGTCACCGAGAATACGTACGCCCGACGTCGCAATCGAGGTCACCATCTGCCGGCTGAGCTCGATGCATCGATCCACTGCCCACTGGGGTGTGGTGATCTTGGGCTCGTCGGCTGCGGGCACCCGCTCCATGAACCGTCGCGTCGACCCGAACCGGATGAAACGGGTGTAGTCCTCCGACGTCCACTCGTTGGCGAAGAACTGCTCGTTGAACTCTCTCATCATCTCGACCTCGGGGAGAGTCATCGACCGGTTGTTGGCGTCCGGCTTGGACACCAGCAAGCCCAATGGCAGGCCGAGCATCTCCTCGACGATGTTCAGCAGTCGTTCCGGCTGGCTCTCGTCGAGCACGATGACGGTGAGGTTCTGCTTCCCCACGGCCTCGGCCCACCGCCGCACGAGCAGGTCGTGCCGGTGCCGCCGCCAGAACGTGGGGGTGATGGTGGTCTCGTCGGCGTGGTTGAACATCAGGTCGAGCCACTCCGGGTACGCCGACCGCATCCGGTCCCTCACATACTGCTGCCACTGCGAAGGGATGATCTTGACCAGCGGCCGCAGGGTGATCACGACGTGGGTACGGTCCGCGCCCAACGCCTCGACGACCGCGCGGGCGTGCTCGTCGTCGGCGTGGGAGAAGAACTCGCTGCTGATCATCACCCGGTCTGCGTCGGCATCCTCGATCTCCTGCAGCAGTCGCGGCCAGTTGCCCGCGGACCGCCCCGGAACGGTGCTGCCGTCGGCGGCGGCGAGCGCGGCGGTCATGGGTTGGCGCGCCTTGCCGGCGTAGTGCACGCGGTGGCTGTTGAGCGCCTCGCGGTTGTTGTGGAACGCCGACTGGAGGGTCGTCGTCGCGGTCTTGGGCGGACCGATGTGGAGCAGGCGGGTACCTACCGGGAGGAGCAGATCCATAGCGGCCTACCTCTCAGCGCCGGAACCGCTGCGTTGCACGAGACTTCGCGCGTGCGGCGACGGTTCGGAGCAGGGCAGCGGAGCTGACCGCGGAGCCGCTGGTGGGGTCGGTCCAGGACTCCCGTTGCCCGAGGACGCCGATCACCGCCCGCGCCGCGATCTCCGGCGTCGTCTCCTTGAGCTCGCTGATGGCTTCGGGTGCGTCCTGGTCCGAGCGCAGGTGCGCGAGGTCTCCGACGATGCGGACACCAGAACAGCCCAGCGACTCGATCATCTCCGTGGCGACGGCGTTGGCCCGCTCGACGGCCCACGCCGGCGTCTCGACCCGCGGCTCGTCAGTAGGGAGGGGGCGCATCTTGAGATAGTCGTCGACGCCGTAGCGGAACACCCGTGCGTACAGGTCGGGCGGCCAGCCCATCTCCTTGTACTGCCGGTTGACCTCCCGCATCATCTCCACCTCGGGCAGCGACAGCGACCGGTTGGACATCTCGTCGGTGACCAGGAACCCTTGCGGTAGCCCGACGAGGCGCTCGAATACCGCGAAGTTCATCCGGCGGTCCGACTCGTCCAGCACCACCACCGTGACGTTGTCCGTGCCGGCGGCGTCGGCCCAGCGTACCGCCAGGGCGTCGTGCCGGTGTCGTCGCCAGAACCTGCGTGACCGGCGCGAGGTGTCGTCGTCGTCGAAGATCGTCTCGAGCCAGTCGGCGTACGCGATCGTCGATCCCGCCTGTACGAACTGCTGCCACTGCGAGGGCAGCAGCTTGACCAGCGGCCTCAGCGTGATGACGACGTGTGTCTGCGGTCCGAACGCCTCGATCACCGTCGCGGCGACTTCGGGGGCGGCGTTGGCGAAGGTCTCGGAGCTGATCACCACTCGGTCGGCGTCGCTGGAGGCGACCTCCTTCACGAGCGCCGGCCAATCGGCCGCACTGCTGGCGGAGAAACCGTCGAGGACCCGCTCCAACGTCACGGCGGCCGCCGCCGCGCGTGGCTGGCGACCCTTGCCGGCGTAGTGCACGCCGTGCTCGGCGAGCCTGTCGCGGTTCTTGTGGAAGGCACCCTGCAGGCTGGTGGTGCCGGTCTTGTGCGGTCCGATGTGTAGCAGCCGGGTGCCCTTGGGGAGCAACAGGTCCATGGGTGCCTTCTCGCCGGGTCGCAGGTCAGCGCTGGCCACGTCGTGTCCTCACTCGGGTCTTGACGTGTCCGGCGACGGTGCGCAGGATCTGTCCGGTCGACGGTGCATCGGCGCTGACGTGCGCGCCGGGACCGTGGGCGAAGGCTTCTCGCGGCCTGATCTGGGTCTGCTCGAAGGCGCCGATGACGGCCCGCGCGGCCGCGTCGATCGGGACCGTCTCGACCTCGTTCGTCGCGTCGCTGTTTGTGACCGGGACCCGGAGGTTGGCCAGGTCGCCGATGATGTTGACGCCGCTGGCGGCAAGTCCCTCCTGGATCTTGACCGCCACGTCGTCGGCCCGCTCCGCGGCCCAGGTGGGTGTGGTGATGCGGGGTTCGTCCGGCGGCAGCGGCCGCTCGCGCAAGAAGACCAGCATCCGCTTGAGGGCGCGGGCGTACAGCGCCTGGGACCAGCCTCGTTCGTCGTACTGCCGGTTGAGCTCGCGCAGCATCTCGGCCTCGGACAGCGACAGCGACCGGTTGTTGTGGTCGTCCGGCACGAGGATTCCGCCGGGTAGACCCAACAGCTGCTCGAAGGTGCGGAAGGTCATGTTGCGGTCCCGCTCGTCCAGCACGATCGCGGTGACGTTGTCGGCGCCGACGACGTCGGCCCAGCGCCGCGCAAGTGCGTCGTGGCGGTGCCGGCGCCAGAACGTTCGCGCGTTGGAGGTGGACACCTTCTCGGCGAAGACCGTGCCGAGCCACTCGTCGTAGGAGAGCGTGAGCTTGCCCTGGACCTGCTGCTGCCACTGCGACGACAGCAGCCTTGAAACGGGCCGCAAGGTGATCGCGACGTGCGGCCTGTCCCCCCCGATGTCGTCGATGATGGTCCGTACCGCAGGGCGCTGCGCGTTGGCGAACATCTCGGCGCTGATGATGACCCGGTCGGCGGTCGAGCCCTGGACTTCCTTGACCAGCGCCGGCCACTTGTCCGGACTTTCCGGTGGGTGTCCGGGCAGCACCTTGTTGAGCGTGACCGCCGCGGCGGCGGCACGCGGCTGCCGGGTGGAACCCGCGTAGTGGACACCGTGCTCGGCCAGCGCCATTCGATTCTTGTGGAACGCACCTTGCAGGCTTGTCGTGCCGGTCTTCTGCGGACCGATGTGCACCAAATGCGTCCCCCGCGGCAGCGGCAGGTCCATGTCGTCTCTTTCGTCGGTCGTCGTGATGTGGAACCGATCAGCCCTTGG
This sequence comes from Nocardioidaceae bacterium, assembly GCA_013695785.1. Classification (GTDB taxonomy): domain Bacteria; phylum Actinomycetota; class Actinomycetes; order Propionibacteriales; family Nocardioidaceae; genus JACCZT01. The sequence goes on from JACCZT010000033.1 coordinate 3,383, forward strand.
CGCCGTCCCGGCGAGGGAGCCGCGAGCCGACCTTGCCCGCGATTCTCTGCCTCACGATACCGACAAGCTCCCGGGTGCCGGTGTCGTCGATCGTGCGACGCAGCGCAGGCGATGTGGCTGCAGGTGCGTCGACCGAGCCGGTCCCCCGGGTGGAGCGGGCCACGCCGATCGCCTGCCGGGCCGCTGCGTCCGGGGGCACGCAGATTTCGGCGGGAAGATCACCGACCGTGTGCAGAGCGGGGGGACTTTCAAGACGCGAGAGGTCACCGACGATCCGCACACCACTGCTCGCGATGTTGGGGACCATCTCCGCGGTGAGCGCCAACGCCCGGTCGACCGCCCACTGCGGCGTCGTCAACCGCTGTTCGTCCTTGCCGGGCTCGCGCTCCTTGAGGAAGCGGTTGGAGCCGAAGCGCGCGATCCGGTTGTAGTCCTCACGTGACCAGCCCTGCTCGCGGAACTGCTGGTTGAACGCGCGCAGCATCTCGATCTCGCCGAGGGTCAGGGAGCGGTTCGCGGACTCGTCATGGGGTACGAGCGTCTCCTCGGGTAGGCCCAGCATCTGCTCGAAGGTACGCAGGAGCATCTTCGGGTCGGACTCGTCGAGGACGACGACGGTGAGGTTGTCGCGGCCGACCGCGGCGGCCCATCGTTCGACCAGTTGGTCGTGCCGGTGGCGGCGCCAGAAGTTCGGCGAGATCTTGGTGCTGCCGGTCTTGTTGAACATCGCGTCGAGCCAGGCGTCGTAGGAGAAACGCATGTAGTCCTGGACGTACTGCTGCCACTGCGACGGGATGATCTTGACCAGGGGGCGCAAGGTGATCACGACGTGGGTACGGTCGTCGCCGAGCTGTTCGACGATGCTGCGCGCGGTCTCGTCGTCGGCGTTGGAGAAGAACTCGCTGCACACCACCACCCGGTCTGCCGAGGAGGACTTGACCTCCTTGAGCAGCTTCGGCCATGCCTTGAGGCTGTCGGCGGGGTGTCCGGGCACGATCTTGTTGCTCGCCGCGGCCAGCGCAGCGGACATGGGTTGGCGGCCCTTGCCGGCGTAGTGCACACCGTGACGCTTGAGCGCCGGACGGTTGTGGTGGAACGCGAGCTGCAGCGTGGTCGTACCGGTCTTGGGCGGACCGATGTGCAGCATGCGGGTTCCCTTGGGCAAGAGCAGATTCATTGCCGCGATGTCCTTCCTCCAAGAAACGGTGCATGGCCATAGTGCCAGCAGTGGTCCTCGTCAGTCCGAAGGGGCGCCCGTGTGCACAGCGGCGTACACCTCGCGCTTGCGTACGCCCGTCGCGGCGACGACGGCGGCGATCGCGTCGCGGGTGGAGTCGCCGCCGGCCTCGCGCGCGGCGACCATCTCTGCCAGGTCGGCGGCGGCGAGATCGGTGGCGACCGGCTCGGCGCCGCCGGCGACGATGGTGACCTCACCGCGTACGCCGTGCTCGAGCGTCGCCGCCCACGCGACGAGCTCGGCGAGCGTGCCTCGGCGGACCTCTTCGTACGTCTTGGTCAGTTCGCGGCACACCGCCGCGCGCCGGTCGGCGCCCCACGCCTTCGCCATCGCCCGCAGCGTCGCGACCGTACGGTGTGGTGACTCGAAGAAGACCATCGTTCGCTGTTCGGTCGCGGACTCCGCGAGCCGTCTGGCGCGCTCGCCGCTCTTGCGCGGAAGGAATCCCTCGAAGCAGAACCTGTCGACCGGCAGCCCCGAGACCGCTAGCGCGGTCAGCACCGCTGACGGGCCGGGCACGGCGGTGACCTGGATGCCTGCCGCGATCGCTGCCGTGACGAGGCGGTATCCCGGGTCGGACACGCTCGGCATGCCGGCATCGGTCGCGACCACGACGGTGCCGCCGCCGCGAAGCGTCTCGATCAACTCAGGTGTGCGTCGCTGCTCGTTGCCCTCGAAGTACGACACCACCGTCCCGCCGATGTCGACGCCGATGTCGCGCGCGAGCCGCCGCAAGCGTCGGGTGTCCTCCGCGGCGACGACATCGGCACGTCGCAGCACCTCGGCGAGCCGCGGCGAAGCATCTCCGACCTGCCCGATCGGTGTCGCAGCGAGGATCAGCACCTCCCCATCGTGACAGGCGGCGGGATCGGTAGTCAGTTGATCCCGCCTGCCACGGGCAGGTAGGCACCGGTGATGTTGGCGTTGGCGGGCGATCCGAGGAACAAGACGGCCGCCGCGACGTCCTCGGGGGTGGAGAGGGTGCCAGTGGGAGTGCGTGCGCGCACGGACTGGCGGACGTCATCCCCGAATCGGGCGAGGTTGTTCTCTGTCTCGGTGAATCCGGGGCTGACGATGTTCACGAGGGTTCCGGGCGCGGCGGTCTCCCACTTCAGCGCGGCACACAGTCCCTCCAACGCGGCTTTCGAGGTGGCGTAAGCAGATGCGCCCGGCATGCCCTCACGAGCAACGCCGGAGGAGACGAGCACGACGCGGCCCGCGTCGGAGGCTGCGAGGTGAGGAAGGGCGTTGCGTACCGTGTCAGCGGTGCCTTCGATGTTCGTCCGTACGGCCCGCTGCCAAGCGTTCCAGGACACATCGCGCAGGGGCCCTCCCGCATCGGTCGGCCATCGCACCGCATTGGCCACCAGAACGTCCAGCCCATCGAACCGTTTGCTGACTATCTCCAGGGTTCGCGTGATGGAGGACTGGTCTTCGAGGTCGAGCCGGCACGTGAGAGCCAGCCCCAGCTGGCATCATGCAACTTAGTTTTCTGCAGGTGGGGTTGTGGACATCTCGAAACTGTCAGTCGGATGCGGGATACTGAATACATGTTCGATAACGTTGCCGTCGTGGAGTTGCCG
>JACCZT010000054.1 GCA_013695785.1 Nocardioidaceae bacterium
GGTGATGGTGGCGCCGAACACCACGGTCTGGGCGAAGATTCCGGCGATCAGGAACTCGCGATAGCCCCCACCGCCACCGCTGGGGTCGATCGCGCCGCCGAAGACGTACGCGAACAGCAGCACGAACATGATGGGGGACAGCGTGGTGAAGACCAGCAGGTCGGGCACCCGCTTGATCTTGATGAGGTTGCGTTTGGCGATCACGGCCGCGTCGGAAAGAACGTCGAGAGAGCTCACCGGGATACCTCCTGTTCAGCGGTAGTCGTGTTGTCGTCGGCGGGTTGGGTGTCGTCGGCGGCATGGCCGGTGAGCGTGAGGAACACGTCGTCGAGCGTCGGCCGTCGCAGACCCGCATCACTGACGGCGATGCCTTCGTCGTCGAGGCGACGCAGGGCCTCCTGGAGCACGGAGACACCTCCGGAGATCGGCATCAGCATCGTCCGGCGCTGCTCGTCGAGGCTGGGGCTGCCCACGGCGAGCGGGGCAAGCAGCCGTCCGGCGGTGTCGAGCTGGGCGACGTCGGTGACCGCGACCTCCAGACGCTCCCCGCCCACCTGCGCCTTGAGCTGGTCGGCGGTGCCTTGTGCGATCACTTTGCCCTGGTCGATCACGACGACCTCGTCGGCGAGCAGATCGGCCTCCTCGAGGTACTGGGTCGTGAGCAGCAGCGTTGTACCGCCAGATACGAGGCGTTGGATGACGCCCCACATGTCGGTACGGCTGCGTGGGTCCAGGCCGGTGGTGGGCTCGTCGAGGAACAGGATCGGCGGATCCGCGATCAAGGCGCCTGCCAGGTCGAGGCGGCGGCGCATGCCGCCGGAGTAGGTCTTGGTCGGCCGGTAGGCGGCGTCGGCGAGGTCGAACTGATCGAGCAGCTCGCGGGCGCTCACGGCTTCGCCGCCGCCCCAGGTGGTAGAGGCGGCCGATCATGTCGAGGTTTTCGAAGCCGGTGAGGTACTCGTCGACGGCCGCGTACTGCCCGGACAACCCGAGCTTGCGACGTACGCCCCTCGGGTCGCCCAGAACGTCGATACCGGCCACCTCGGCGCTGCCGGCATCTGGCCGCAGCAAGGTCGTCAATATCCGCACGATCGTGGTCTTGCCAGCGCCGTTCGGCCCAAGCAGTCCCAGCACCGACCCGGTCGGGACGCTCAGGTCCACCCCGTCGAGCGCCGTCACGTCTCCGTACCTCTTGACCAGGCCAGTGGCCGTGATCGCATCTGACATTGCGTCACCTCTCAGCTCGTTGGCCCCGTTGGCCCGACGTGTAGACCGCGGCGCGGGCCGAAACTCATCGGGATCATGGCACAGACGACCGACAATTCTCGTGGCCATTTCTTGGGCGCATTGCTCAGGCGCCTCGACCGGCGAGGATCGGACGTCCCTCGGTGTGTATCTGGTCGGGCTGACAGGATTTGAACCTGCGGCCTCGTCGTCCCGAACGACGCGCGCTACCAAGCTGCGCCACAGCCCGCCGCCCGGCCGCTACTGCGCCGGACCCGGTGAGTCTAGCGGAAGCAAGGTGAGGAGCGTCGCCTCGGGGCGGCACGCGAAACGTACCGGCGCGAACGGCGAGGTCCCGAGTCCGGCGGAGACGTGGACCCACGACGGCTCGCGACCGGGAGCGCTGTGCTGGTGCAGTCCCTTGACCCGTCCAGGCTCCAGGTCGCAGTTGGTGACGAGGGCTCCGTAGCCGGGCACGCACAGCTGCCCGCCGTGGGTGTGCCCGGCGAAGAGGAGGTCGTAGCCGTCCGCGTTGAAGGAGTCCAAGACCCGCAGGTACGGAGCGTGTGCGACACCGATCGTCAGGTCCGCCGCCGGGTCCGCCGGTCCGCGTACGGCGTCGAGGTCGTCGTACCCCAGATGGGGGTCGTCCACGCCGGCGAACGCGATGCGTAGCCCGCCTACCTCCAGGCGGCTGGTGCGGTTGGTCAGGTCCACCCAGCCGCGGCCGGCCAGCGAGGCGCTCAGGTCGCGCCACGGCATGTCGACGTCACGGTAAGGCACCTCACGGCGGTCACCGACCAGGTAGCGCAGGGGATTCTTGAGGACCGGCGAGAAGTAGTCGTTCGACCCCAGGACGAAGACGCCGGGCAGGTCGAGCAGGTCACCGTACGCGCGCAGCACAGCGGGGACCGCGTCGGGGTGGGCAAGGTTGTCGCCGGTGTTCACGACAAGGTCTGGGTCGAGCTCGATGAGGTCGCGTAACCACCGCTGCTTGCGGGCCTGCAGCGGCCGCATGTGCGCGTCGGAGATGTGCAGCACCTTGAGCGGCGCGCTGCCGGGGGGGAGCGTGGGTACGTCGACGCGACGCAGCGTGAACGCCCTGAGCTCGTAGCCCGAGCCGTACGCGATGGCTCCGACTCCCACGGTGGTCGAGGCGAGCAGGGCCTTGGTCAAGGGGTGCACGCGCCTAGGGTGCCATGAACACCTGGGACACTTGTCCACATGGCTGACCTGAAGGACCGACTGCGCTCTGACCTGACCGCGGCGATGAAGAGCCGCGACGCCCAGCGCACATCGACGCTACGGATGGCGCTCGCGGCGATCACCAACGCCGAGGTCGCCGGCAAGCAGGCGCGCGAGCTCTCCGACGAGGAGGTCGTGACGGTGCTGGGGTCGGAGGCCAAGAAGCGGCGTGAGGCGGCGGAGGCCTTCGACGGCGCCTCGCGTCATGAGCTCGCACAGAAGGAGCGCGACGAGGCGGGGGTGCTCGCGGAGTACCTGCCGGCGCAGCTGAGCGCCGATGAGGTCGTCGCGATCGTCACTGCGGCCGTGGAGTCGGCCGGGGCCGGCGGCCAGGGCATGCGTGCCATGGGCCAGGTGATGGGCTTGGTCCAGCCGCAGGTCAAGGGCAAGGCCGACGGCGGCGTGGTGGCCGCGGAGGTGAAACGTCAGCTCGGCGCCTGAGCCGCTACCCCGCGCCGAGCACCTTCCGTTGAGATTGACGAATTCGCACCGACACGCCGAGGATCCGCGCTAGACCGTCAATCCCAGCGCGGTATCCGACGCGCGGCGGTAGCGGCGCGTCAGCGCGGTGGCCCGCCGCCGTTGCCCGGAGGGTCACCGCCGTTGCCGGGGAAGCCGGGGAAGTCGGGGAAGCCACCTCCGTCGGTCGGCGGGGCTGGCGACACCGATGACGACGGGGTCGGAGGCGCGGTCGTCGGAGCCGTCGGTGTGTCGGCGGGAGGGGGGCCAAGGCTTGTCGGGGGTACGAAGTCCTTGTCAGGCAGGTAGTCCTGGATGACGCTCATCGCGTTGTACCACATGGGCCCGGCAAGGGAGCTGCCGCCGACCGCGTCAAAGGCGATGAAGCTTCCGTTGAGTGACTTGTTCGCGAGGCTGAGCGGCTGGCCGAACCTGTTTGCCCCCGCGATCATCGACGAGGTGGCCGCAGCCGGCGTGTAGCCCATGTACCATACCGCTCGGTTGTTGGTCGTCGTGCCGGTCTTGGCGGCAGAGGGGATGTCGAGCTGGAGCGCCGCTCCGAACCCGCTCAATGACTGGACACCGGCGAGGATCTCGTTGATCGTGTCCGCGGTCGCCTCCTCCATCACCCGCTCGCAGTCGGCCCCGTACTTCTGGATCACATTGCCGGAGCTGTTGGCGATCGCAGTGACGGGCTGCGGTTCGCAGTACCGGCCGCGCGCCGGGAAGGTAGCGTACGCCGCCGACAGTGCCAGCGGGCTGGTGTCGGAGACACCAAGTGTGAACGGCCCGACCTCGTCCTCGGAGGGAAATTCGAGCCCGAGCTTCTCGGCCATCGTGGTCGTCGAGCACAGGCCGGTGAGCTTCTCGAGCTGGGCGAAGTAGGTGTTCACCGATTGTTGAAGTCCCTTGGTCATCGTGAAAGTGCCGGCGCCGGTGGAGTTGCGCACATTCCATTTCCCGGTGCCCCCGCCGTCACAGGTGGTGTAGCTGCCCGCCGGCATCACCTTCTCCAGCGGTGACAGGTAGGTTGTCGAGGCCGGGTAACCTTTGTCCAGCGCGGCTGCTGCGGTGAACGTCTTGAACGTCGATCCCGCCTGGAAGCCGTTCGAGCCGCCGTACTTCTTGGGCACCGCGTAGTTGATATAGGTCTGGCCGCTGTCCCTCTTGTTGCCCATCGGACGCGACTGCGACAGGGCCAGGACCTTGCCGGTTCCGGGCTCGACCACCGCCTGCGCACCGATCGCCTGGTCCGTGGGCGCGACCCGGTCGGTGACCGCGGCGTCGGTCGCCTTCTGGATCCTCATGTCGATGGTGGTTTGGATAGTCAGGCCACCGGCCTCGAGCTTGTTGCGCCGCTCTGCCGGTGTGTCTCCTAGGGCGTCATCCTTCATCAGCCAACGGCGAACGTAGTCGCACGAGAATGCGGCCGGTGAGCTCACACAGCCGTTGGAGAACGCGGTGATGTCGAGTCCGAGCGGTGCCTTGAGGGCCTTCTGGGACACCTTGCGCCGCAGCTCGCCTTGGCTCTCCATCGTCGCGAGAACCGTGTTTCGTCGATCCAGGGCGTTCTCGGGATAGCTGGTGGGGTCGTACCGCACCGGGTTCTTGACGAGCCCGGCCAGGGTGGCGGCCTGCCTGGCGTCGAGCTCGACGGGGCTGACCGAGAAGTAGTGCCGGGCCGCGGCGGAGATACCGTAGGCGCCGTCACCGAAATAAGCGATGTTGAAGTAGTTCTCCAAGATCTCGTCCTTGGTGTGCTGCTCCTCGTACGACATTGCGTACTTCAGCTCTCGGATCTTGCGTGCGGGAGAGACCTCTGTGGCGGCGGCACGCTCCTGGGCGTTCTTGGCCCGCTGCACCAAGATCTGCTTGACCAGTTGCTGGGTGATCGTCGACCCGCCCTGTGTGCTGCCGTCGGTGGCGTTGTTGATCAGGGCGCGCAGGGTCCCCTTGACGTCGAGCGCCCCGTGCTCGTAGAAGCGGTAGTCCTCGATCGACAGCATGGCCTGGCGCATGACCGGAGAGATCTGCTCGAGCGAGACGTCCTGCCGGTTCTGGGAGTAAAAGTACGCGAGCACCTCGCCGTCGCTGTCGAGCACCTTGCTGCGCTGTGCAGTCGGTGTGTCACGCAGGGCGAGCGGCAGGTTCTGGAACCCGTCGGCAACGCTGTGCGACGTCACGCCGACGAACGTCGTGACCGGGATCAACAGACCGGCGACCAGAACCCCACAGAACGTGCTGAGCAGTGCCATCACACCGACCGTGCGCACAGCACCCATCACACCGACCACGCGGCGGCTCCTCAACAACGACATGCGACCCAGCGTACGTCAGCGGGGTCAGACCAGAACACGTCTGGCCAGCCTCACCCGGTCCCGTCCGCGCGCATCCGGAATCCGGAGGTCGTTGAAGATAGCACTAAAGGACTACGAGTCATGACGCCCCTATGTCTGTTTCGACGCGTTCTGTGCCGACAAGATCGACGTGGGCGCATTGCGCCGCTCGGCAACTCGTTTCCACAGGCTCGGGAAGGCAACGATATGGCATGGATCGACGACTGGGCAGCTTCGGCGGCTTGCAAGGATGTCGGGCCCGACGCGCTCTTCGTTCGCGGTGCTGAGCAGAATCGTGCCAAGCAGCTGTGTTCCACCTGCAAGGTCCGGTCCGAATGCCTCGCGGAGGCGCTGGAGAACCAGATCGAGTGGGGAGTCTGGGGAGGCATGACCGAGCGCGAGCGCCGCGCGTTGCTGCGGCGGCGGCCAAACGTCACCTCGTGGCGGGCCATCCTGCAAGCCGCGCAGCCCGCCGCCGCACGGGCCGACGTCGCCGTCGGCTGAGCAGCCGTTGTCCTCACGCGGTGAGAAGCGCGCCGATCTGGCGCAGACCCTCGAGGTCGTGCACGTCGCCGGCCAGGGCGGGCACCGACACTGTCGCGACCGCCGGATGCGCTGCGGAGAAGCTCCGCTTGAGCTTCTGCTCACGGGCTCGCACCAGCATCCGCTCGGCGTGCACCCGTAGCAACCCCGCGACCTGCTGATCGGTCTCGGCACCACTGTCCAACGTGCGCGCCGCGGACGCTGCCTCGCTGGCGTCGAGCATCGCGGCCGGGAGGTCAGTGACGCGGTTGACGACCAGTCCCGCGAGTGGCATGTCCTCGTGGGTGAGCCGCTCCACGAAGTACGCTGCCTCGCGCATCGCGTCCGGATCCGGTGCCGCGACGACCAGGAACGCCGTCCCCTCGGCCTGGAGCAGAGCGAAGGTCGCATCCGCCCGCTGGCGAAATCCGCCGAACAGGGTGTCGAACGCCGCCACGAAGGTCTGCACGTCCGACAGCACCTGGGCGCCGAGCACCTTGTTCAGGGCGTTGGTGACGATGGCGAAGCGGGCCGACAAGAACCGCGCCGGGCCACGCGCCGGAGCCAGTAACAGCTTGATGAACCGACCGTCGAGCAGTGAGGACAAGCGCTCGGGGGCGTCGAGGAAGTCCAACGCCGAGCGCGACGGCGGTGTGTCGACGACGATCAGGTCCCACCGCTTGCCCGGGCGCGCCGAGCCCGCCGCGCCCGCACCCGCCTCGTCGTACAGCTGGCCGAGCTTCTCCATCGCCATGTACTCCTGGGTGCCGGCGAACGAGCTCGACAACGCCACGTAGAAGGGGTTGCTCAGGATCTGCTTCGCCTTCTCCGGCGACGCGTGTGCCTCCACGACCTCGTCGAAGGTCCGTTTCATGTCGAGCATCATCGCGTCGAGGGAACCGCCGCCCTCAGCACCGGCTTCGGCCACGGGGCGGGGCACGTTGTCCAGCTCGGTGAGCCCCATCGACTGGGCCAGCCGCCGGGCAGGGTCGATCGTCAGGACGCAGACCGTCCGCCCCTGCTCGGCCGCCCGCAACGCCAGCGCTGCCGCCGTTGTGGTCTTGCCGACCCCACCAGACCCACAGCACACGATGATCTGCGTGTCGGGGTCGGTGAGCAACGCGTCCACGTCCAGCGACGCTTTGCCGGCGCCGCCACCGGTGCCGCCGCGCACCCACGCCGGCCCCGCTCCCGGCGTCGTCCGTGCCTGCCCGGTCACTGCAGCCCCTGCTCCCGCAAGGACAGGGCGAGGTCGTACAGAGCGCCCATGTCGATCCCCTCGCTGACGTATGCCAGCTCGATCACCTGGGTGTCCACGCCGGCCAGCACCTTGCGCTGGTCGGTCTGCAGCTCCTGGCGTACCGCGTGCGCCGCACCCTCCTCGAGCAGTCCGACGCCGAGCTCGGCCGAGGCGCCGATCGAGGTCTTGGCCAGGCTCGCACTGATCGCAGCGGCGTCGAGCCGCCCGGAGCCGATCGCATCCTGGGCGGGCGGTGTCAACGGCGACTGGCGGACCTGGTTGACGATGACATTGCCCACCCCGAGGTCGGCCGAGCGGAGGTCGGCGATCGCGTCGAGAGTCTCCTGGACCGGCATCTCCTCCAGCACCGTCACCAGGTGCACCGCGGTGCGCCTGCCCTGCATCATGGTCGTCACCGCGTCGGCCTGCTTGCGGATCGGCCCGACCTTGGCCAGGCCGGCGACCTCGTTGTTGACGTTGAGGAAGCGACTGATCCGTCCGGTCGGGGGCGCGTCGACGACGATGGCGTCGTAGGAGTAGCCGCCGTCCTTGTCCCGCCGCCTACCGGCCTCGTAGACCTTGCCGGTCAGGAGCACGTCTCGTACGCCCGGGGCGATCGTCGTGGCGAAGTCGATGACGCCGAACTTGTCCAGGGCCTTGCCGGCTCGCCCGAGCTTGTAGTACATCGCGAGGTATTCCATCAGGGCCGCCTCGGCGTCGATCGCGAGGGCGTACACCTGTCCGCCGCCATGCCCGACGCCGATCTCGCGCTCCTCGTACGGCAGCGGGGGGACGTCGAAGAGCCGGGCGATCCCCTGCCGCCCTTCGACCTCGCACAGCAGCACCTTGCGTCCACGGGTCGCCAGCGAGATGGCCAGCGCGGCCGCGACCGTGGTCTTGCCGGTGCCGCCCTTGCCGGTCACGATGTGGAGTCGCCGCGCGGGTGGGGTCACTTGGTCGAGCGTAGTGGCGGACGGTGCGTCGTACCCGCGTAGGTAGCCGGCGGAACACCGCGGGCGGGAGATACAGTCGGCCCATGACCACATGGGAGTACACCACCGCGCCGGTGCTCGTGCACGCCACCAAGCAGATCCTGGACAACTTCGGCCAGGACGGCTGGGAGCTGGTGCAGATGGTCCCGGGAATGAACCCCGAGAACCTCGTCGCCTACTTCAAGCGGCCGCTGGAGAGCTGATGGCCACCCCTGAGGAGCGCGTCGAAGCGTTGGGACTGTCCATCCCCGAGGTCGCGGCCCCGGTCGCGGCGTACGTCCCGGCGGTGACCACCGGCCACTACGTCTACACGTCCGGGCAGCTACCCCTACGCAACGGCGAGCTGATGACGACCGGCAAGGTCGGCGGCGAGGCCAGTGCCGAGGACGCCACGGCCTGCGCTCAGCAGTGCGCGCTCAACGCGATCGCTGCCGTGCGGGCCCAGGTGGGCGACCTCTCCAGGGTGGTCAGGGTCGTCAAGGTCGTCGTGTTCGTGGCGAGCACCGCAGACTTCACCGGGCAGCCGCAGGTGGCCAACGGGGCGAGCACGCTGCTCGGGGAGGTGTTCGGTGACGCCGGGCAGCACGCTCGCAGCGCTGTGGGCGTGACCGTCCTGCCCCTCGACGCACCGGTCGAGGTCGAGATCGTCGTCGAGGTCGCTCCCGGCTGATGCACACGCTGGAGCCGATGCCGGAGGCGCTGCGCGGGCATCTGCGTGGCGCCGGCGAGCCGGTCTCGGCACCACGGGACGCCGCCACGGTGGCGCTGTTGCGTGACGGCTCCGACGGGATCGAGACCTACCTCCTGCGCCGGCACCGCACGATGGCGTTCGCCGCGGGGTCGTACGTGTTCCCCGGTGGTGGCGTGGACGAGCGCGATGCCGACGTCTCTCTCGCCTGGGTCGGCCCATCGCCCGAACAGTGGGCTGCCCGGTTCGACTGCGAGGTCCCGCTCGCGCGCGCCCTGGTCTGCGCCGCCGTGCGTGAGACGTTCGAGGAGTCCGGCGTCCTGCTCGCCGGGGCCGACGCATCCTGCGTGGTTGCCGACACCAGTGGACCGGACTGGCAGGAAGCCCGGATGGCGTTGGAGCGCCGCGACCTGTCACTTGCTGTGTTCCTCGCCGAGCGCGCGTTGGTGCTGCGCGCGGACCTGCTCGGCGCCTGGGCGCACTGGATCACCCCGGAGTTCGAGCCACGCCGGTTCGACACCCGCTTCTTCGTCGCCGTCCTCCCCGCGGGCCAGGCCGTCGGGTCCATGCCCGGCGAGGCCGACCGGGCCGGCTGGATATCCTTGGTCGACGCGTTGGCGGGCGTGGAGTCCGAGACGATGACGATGCTGCCGCCGACGCGCATCACGTGCGCGGAGCTCGCCGGCCTGCACCATGCCGCCGGTGCGCTCGAAGCCGCAACGCACCGCAGTATCGTCGCCGTCCTGCCCGAGCTCGTCGACGTCGATGGCGACCCGTACCTGCGCACCGAGGTGGCGACGTGAGCCCGCACCAGCGGCCCTGGACCGGCGGGCAGGTCACCGAACGTGCCCGCTGCGTCCTCGCCCCCAACCCCGGGCACATGACCTTGGAGGGGACCAACACCTGGGTCGTACGGGCGCCAGGGGGCGACCGATCGGTCGTGATAGACCCCGGACCGCTGGACGAGGGGCATCTCGCGGCGGTGCTCGCCGCCGCCGGGCCCGTCGCGGCGGTCCTTGTCACGCACCGCCACCACGACCACACCGAGGGCGCCGCCGCCTTCGCCGCCATGGCCTCGTGCGTCGTACGCGCTGCCGACCCCGAGCAGTGCATCGGCGCGGAGCCACTGGACGACGGTGAGGTCGTCTCGGTCGCCGGTGTCGGGCTCGAGGTGGTCGCCACGCCTGGACACACCACCGACTCGGTGTGCCTGCTGCTGCCTGCGGACCGCCAGCTGTTCACCGGCGACACCGTGCTCGGACGGGGGACGGCCGTGGTGACCCACCCCGACGGGACGCTGGCGACGTACCTTGCGTCCCTGGACCGACTCCGTGGCCTGGTCGCGTCTGGACCGGTCACCGGTCTGCTGCCGGGGCACGGTCCGCCGGTCACCGATGCCGGGGCCGTCCTCGAGCATTACGTGACGCACCGCCTCGAGCGCCTCGAGCAGGTGCGCGCAGCGCTCGCCGCCGGTGACACCACCGCGCGCGAGGTCGTGGCCCGCGTGTACGCCGACATAGACGAGGTGCTGTGGCCGGCCGCCGAGATGTCCGTCGCCGCGCAGCTCGACTACCTCGAACGTGGCCGACCGGCTCCGCGCTGAGAGCGGCGCTCAGCGCGCGCGGCGGGCCAGACGCTCGGGGTCCAAGATGACGACCGAACGTGGCTCGAGCCGCAACCAGCCGCGCATCGCGAAGTCGGCGAGCGCCTTGTTGACCGTCTCGCGGGAGGCGCCGACGAGCTGGGCGAGCTCCTCCTGCGTCAGGTCGTGGTGCACATGGATGCCGTCGTCAGCCTTGCGACCGAACCGCGTCGAGAGGTCGATCAGCGCCTTGGCCACCCGGCCGGGTACGTCGGAGAAGACCAGGTCGGCAACGACGTCGTTGGTACGCCGCAGCCTCGCCGCGAGCTGGTGCAGCAGGGCGCGGGCGACGTTGGAGTGGTTGGTGAGCCAGGTGTTCAGGTCGTCGTGACTGAGGCTCTGGAGGTCGCAGTCGGTGACAGCCGTGGCGGTCGCCGAACGCGGGCCGGGGTCGAACAACGACAGCTCACCGAACATCTGACCCGGCCCCAGGATGGCCAGGAGGTTTTCGCGGCCGTCGGCGGAGGTACGGCCGAGCTTGACCTTGCCGTCGGTCACGACGTACAGGCGGTCTCCGGAGTCGCCTTCGTGGAACAGCACGTCGCCGCGCCGGAGCTGGCTGCTCGACATGGACGAACCCAGCGACTCAGCAGCCTCGTCGTCCAGCCCGGAAAAGAGCGGTGCCTGACGAAGCACGTCGTTGTCCACAGGGTCTCCTCCAATGACTGCAACCAACAGACAGTCTCCCGCATGAGGGTGCCGCCGCGCCACCTGGCGAGCAGCGACACGGCGCCGACCTCGGACGTGACACGCCCGGACCCCGTGCCACTGCGGGCGCCGTACGCTGGGCCCGTGCCAGTACGAACCGCCGCGCCGCCCCCTGCTCCCGCCACCGCGCTGGTACGTCGCGCGCGCAAGATCGACCGCGAGCTGGCCCGGACGTACCCCGACGCACGCAGCGAGCTCGACTACGACAACGCCTTCGAGCTGCTGGTCGTGACGGTGCTCTCGGCGCAGACGACCGACCGCCGGGTCAACGCGGTACGTCCGGCGCTGTTCGCGCCGTACCCCGACGCGGCCACGATGGCCGCCGCCGATCGCGAAGGGCTCGAGGCGATCATCAAGTCCACCGGGTTCTTCCGCGCGAAGGCCGACACGTTGCTGAAGCTGAGCGCGGCGTTGGTCGCGGACCACGGCGGCGAGGTGCCGCGGCGGTTGACCGACCTGGTGGCGCTGCCAGGGGTTGGTCGCAAGACCGCCAACGTGGTGCTCGGCAACGCTTTCGCCATCCCCGGGATCACCGTCGACACCCATGTCGCCCGGTTGGCGCGCCGCTTCGGGTGGGTGGACCCCGCGACGGCCGCAGACGCCGTCAAGGCCGAGCACGCCATCGGCGCGCTGTTCCCCAAGCGGGACTGGACGATGCTCAGCCACCACGTCATCTGGCACGGCCGTCGGGTCTGCCACGCCAGCAAGCCCGCGTGCGGCGCGTGCACCGTCGCCCGCTGGTGCCCGTCCTTCGGCGAGGGTCCCACCGACCCCCAGACCGCCGCGGCACTGGTCAAGAGCGAGGGACGCGCGTGAGACGTTCGGCGGCGGCCCTTGTCGCCTGCGTCCTCCTCGCGCTCACCGCCTGCGCCCCTACCGCTGGCGAGGAGGGTACGGCCCCGCGCACCCTCGGCCCACCCAGCGCGGGTGCACCGGCGGCGGGCGCCGTCGACACACCCGCGCTGCGCCGGCTCAAGCAGCAGGCTGACATCGCTGCGTGCCCGAGGACCGACCCGTCGGCAGGTGCGCTGACCGACGGCCTGCCGGCCGTGTCGCTGCCATGTCTCGGCGGTGGGCGTCCCGTCGCGCTGGCGGGCCTTCGGGGTACGCCGATGGTGGTGAACTTCTGGGCATCGTGGTGTACGTCCTGCCGCGAGGAGCTGCCGTACTTTGCACAGCTCGACGAGGACGCCCGCGACCGGGTCCTCGTGATCGGTGTCGACTTCGCCGACCCTGACCCCGCCGCGGCGCTCGAGCTCGCCGCCGACACCGGCATCACCTACCCCCAGCTCGCCGACCCCGAGTCCGAGTCCCGCATCCCCTTGCAGCTGATCGGTCTGCCGCAGACTGTCTTCGTCGATGCCGAGGGCCACGTCACCGGCATCGAGAGGCGGTCGGTCGCGTCGTACGCCGAGCTGGTCGGGCTCGTGGACGAGCACCTCGGAGTGAGTCTGTGAGACCTCAGCTGGAGAGGCTGCCGCAGTGGTTGCACCCGGTGGCGCTCAAGGTCCCCGACGTCGATGCGTCGACGTTGTCGCCGCGAATAGCTGACCCACCGAGCGACGCCCGACAGTCGGCGGTGCTGATGCTGTTCGGCGAAGGCACCGCCGGTCCGGACCTGCTGCTCACCGAGCGGGCCCACACCATGCGGACCCACGCCGGGCAGGTCTCCTTCCCCGGCGGACGGGTAGACCCCGTCGACGCCGACCCTGCCGCGACCGCGTTGCGCGAGGCGGAGGAGGAGGTCGGGTTGGCGCCGACGAGCGTCGAGGTCTTCGGGGAGCTGCCCCCGCTGTGGCTGCCCCCGAGCAACTCCGCGGTCACGACGGTGCTCGGCTGGTGGAGCCGGCCCGGGCCGGTGCTTGCGATCAGCGACCGGGAGGTTGCGAGCGTCTTCCGCACACCGATCGCCGACCTGCTCGACCCGGCCAACCGCTTCACCGTTCAGGGGCCGTCGGGTTGGCGCGGGCCAGGGTTCCGCGTCGCCGACGGGCTCGTCCTGTGGGGCTTCACCGCAGGGGTGATCTCGCGGTTGTTCGAGCAGGTCGGCTGGGAGCGGGAGTGGGACCAGTCCCGCCTCGAGCGGTACCCGCGGGCCCCGGCTCAGTCTCCCCTGGCCGGTCCGCCGTGAATGTCCTCGACATCGTCCTGGTCGTCGCCATCATCGCGTACGGCCTGAGCGGCTACTGGCAGGGTTTCCTCGCCGGTTTGTCCGCCACCGTGGGCCTGCTCGCCGGTGGCGCGCTCGGGGTCCTGCTGATCCCGTGGCTGCTCGGCAGCCTGGACGAGACCCTCGCGACGGCGCTGCTCGCACTGTTCCTGGTGCTGCTGTTCGCCTCGATAGGTCAGGCGACCGGCGCGTACATCGGCGCCCGGATCCGCGCCGGCGTGACCTGGCAGCCAGCCCGGTCGCTCGATGCACTTGGTGGCGCCGCGCTGAGCGTCGTGGCGGTTCTCGTCGTCGCGTGGGCACTCGGCTACGCCATGAGCGGCGCCCGGATCGGCGGTGTCTCCAACGCCGTCCGCGCGTCGACGATCCTGGACAAGGTCGACGCCGTGATGCCCAACGGAGCCGACCGCGCCCTCAACGCGTTCAACGAGGTCGTCGACTCCAACCTGTTCCCGCGCTACCTGGAGCCGTTCGCGCAGGAGCGCATCACGCCGGTGATCGCCCCCGACAAGTTGGTCCTGCAGAAGAACGGCGTGCGCAAGGCACAGGGCAGCGTCGTCAAGATCCTGGGCCAGGCAAGCTGCAACCGCGGCGTCGAGGGGTCCGGCTTCGTGTACGCCAGGGACCGCATCATGACCAACGCGCACGTGGTCGCCGGCGTCGACGACCCGTTCGTGGTGATCGGCGACCGCCGGGTGCAGGCCGAGACCGTGTTGTACGACCCCGATCTCGACGTCGCCGTGCTCGCCGCGAGCGGCCTGGGCCTGAAGCGGCTGAACTTCGACACCGGCGCTGAGCCGGGTGACAGCGCGGCCGTGCTCGGCTATCCCGAGAACGGGCCGTTCGACGCTCGGGCGGCCCGGATCCGCGGCGAGCAGCGCCTGCGCAGCCCCGACATCTACGACGAGGGCTCGCTGGTACGACAGGTCTTCTCCATCCGGAGCCTGGTGCGTTCGGGCAACTCCGGTGGACCGTTGATCTCGCCCGCGGGTGAGGTGTACGGGGTGATCTTCGCGGCGTCGGTCGCCGAGGAGTCGACCGGCTACGCGCTGACCGCCGAGCAGGTCGCCGCCGACGCCGAGAGGGGCAAGGTGGCCACCGAAGCGGTCTCCACCGGGGAGTGCGCCTGAGCGAGGACGGCGTCGCCTGTCACACTCATCGCCATGCGTTCCTTCCTCGCGTTCCTGCTCGGCCTGCTCGCGCTCGTGTGCACCGCCGTCGCGGTGCCGACCCTGTGGACCGAGCGCAACCTGGTCGACGAGACCGGGTACGTCGCCCTCTCCGAGCCGTTGGGCCGTGACCCGGCGTTCAAGAAGATCCTGGCGCAGACGGTGACCGAGTCGGTCGTCGACGACTCCGGCCTGTCGGCCAAGACGCGGGCGGCGGTCCGCCCGGTCGTGCTTCAGGGTGCCCGCAGCGTCGTCGAGCTCGACCGCTTCCCTGCGGCCTGGACCGAGAGCAACCGTCGTACCCATCAGTTCTGGTTCGGGGAGCCCGGTCGCACCCCCACCCGGGCCGACCGCCTGGTGGTGGATGTATCGCCGCTTGCCGCGCTCGTGGCGGATCAGCTGCCGGCGGGCGTGCGGTCCACCGTCACGGTGCCTCGTCAGGCGCTGGTCGTCGTGGGCGGGTCCGAGGAACGGCGAGCGATCCAACGGCTGGAGGTCCTCGACCCGTGGTCCTACTGGATCGGTGCCGGCGCGGTGCTGTTCGCGGTGGGAGCAGTGCTGCTCGCCCGCCGCCGATCGGCAGCGGCGCTGTGGCTCGGCATCGGCACTCTCGTCGTCGCTGCCGCGCTTAAGGGGGCAGCGGTGCTGGGCGCACCGATCCTCGCCGAGCGGGCGTCGTCGGCGTCACGGTTGGGGGCGCGCCTGGAGGAGGCCCTCCGCGAGACCGCAGAGGCGTCGTTCGACCGCTGGCTCCTGGTCGTCGCGGCCATCGGTCTGGTGCTCGCGGTGGTGGGCGCGGTCGGTCGCCTCGTCAGCGCCCGCCGCGAGCGCGCACCGGCGGGGTAGGACGCAGCAGAGGGGTCAGCGGGTGATCGCCGGGGTCTGCTTGCCCTTGAGCGCCGGGGGGATCTGCTTGGCCGTGGCGATGGTCTTCTCCGGAGCCCGTACCTTCTTGATCTTCTTGATCCCCAGGAACACCAGGACGCCGGCCAGCAGCACGTAGAAGCCGGTCACGATCAGGAACGCCCACGCCGGGTGCAAGCCGGTCATCGTGATCAGGTAGGCGACGGCGATGGAGAGCAGGATGAGGATCAGCAGGCCGAGCACGCCGGCCACGGCGAGCAACGCCGCCCCGATCCCGCCGGCCTTGACACTGACCTTGACCTCGGACTTCGCCAGCGCGATCTCGGACTGCAGCAGAGCCGAGACATCACGGCTGGCGTCAGCGACGAGACGACCGATGGTGGGTTCTTCGGTGTGCGGGGCGTTGCTCATTGGGCTCTCCAGTCCAGTGTTACGTGACGGCGTTGCGCTGGGACGAGCCTAGAGGAATCCGCCGCCGTGTGCCGGGAACCAGGCCACCAGCGCCTCAGTCCTCCGAGGTGGTGCTCATGCCGTCCTTGATCTGGTCCATGATCGTGGAGTCGGCGAGCGTGGTCACGTCGCCGACGTCGCGGTTCTCGGCGACGTCGCGCAACAGTCGGCGCATGATCTTGCCCGAGCGGGTCTTGGGAAGCTCGGGTACGACCATGATGCTGCGGGGCCGCGCGATCTTGCCGATCTCACCGGCGACGTGGTCGCGCAGCTCCTGCACGACGTCCGGTCCGCCGTCGCCCGCGGACTCGCGCAGGATCACGAACGCCACGACGGCCTGGCCGGTGGTGTCGTCGGTCGCCCCGACAACGGCCGCCTCGGCAACCTTGGGGTGCGAGACCAGCGCGGACTCGATCTCCGTTGTCGACAACCGGTGCCCGGAGATGTTCATGACGTCGTCCACCCGGCCGAGGAGCCAGATGTCTCCGTCGTCGTCCTTCTTGGCACCGTCGCCGGCGAAGTACTTGCCCTCGAACCGAGACCAGTACGTGTCCTTGTACCGCTGGTCGTCGCCCCAGATTGTGCGAAGCATCGCCGGCCACGGCTCGGTGACGACGAGGTAGCCGCCCTCGCCCTTGCCCACCGGTGTGCCGGTGTCGTCGACCACGTCCGCACTGATGCCCGGGATCGGGGTCATCGCCGAGCCGGGCTTGCCCGAGGTCACCCCCGGCAGCGGGCTGATCATGATCGCGCCGGTCTCGGTCTGCCACCACGTGTCCACGACCGGGCAGGTGCCGGCGCCGATGTTCTCGCGGTACCACACGTACGCCTCGGGGTTGATCGACTCACCGACCGAACCGAGCAGCCGCAGGCTCGACAGGTCGAACTCCGCCGGTATCTGGTTGCCCCACTTCATGCAGGTACGGATGGCGGTCGGCGCGGTATAGAACGCGGTGACGTCGTAGTCCTGGATGATCTCCCACCAGCGACCCTTGTGCGGGGTGTCCGGCGTGCCCTCGTACATCACCGAGGTGGCACCGTTGGCCAGCGGGCCGTAGACGACGTAGGAGTGCCCCGTCACCCAGCCGATGTCGGCCGAGCACCAGTAGACGTCGGTGTCCGGCTTGTTGTCGAAGATCCCCCAGAAGGTGTACGTGACCCCGGTCAGGTAGCCGCCGGTGGTGTGCAGGACGCCCTTGGGGTTGCCCGTCGTGCCAGAGGTGTACATGACGTACAGCGGGTGCTCGGAGTCGAACATCTCCGGCGTGTGGTCCTCGGACTGACCGTCCACCACCTCGTGCCACCACACGTCCTTCTCGCCCCACGCCACGTCCTGGCCGGTACGCCGCACGACGAGCACGTTGCGCACGTCGGGGCAGCGGGCGACGGCGTCGTCGACGGCCGGCTTCAAGGCGCTCGCGCTGCCGCGACGGTAGCCACCGTCGCTCGTGATGACGATCCGGGCGGCGCAGTCCTTGATGCGGGTGGCCAGCGCGTCGGCGGAGAAGCCGCCGAAGACGACGGTGTGGGGCGCCCCGAGGCGGGCGCACGCAAGCATCGCGATGACGGTCTCGGGGATCATCGGCATGTAGATCGCCACCCGGTCACCGGTCTGCACGCCCAGCTCGACCAGCGCGTTGGATGCCTTGTTGACCTCGCGCTGCAGGTCGGCGTAGGTGATGGTGCGGGTGTCGTCGGCGGGTTCACCGACCCAGTGGTAGGCCACCTTGTCGCCGCGTCCTGCCTCGACGTGGCGGTCGACGCAGTTGTAGGCAGCGTTGAGGCGACCACCCACGTACCACTTGGCGAACGGCGGGTCCGACCAGTCGAGCACGTCGGTGAACGGCTCTGCCCAGGACAAGCGCTCGGCCTGCTTCGCCCAGAAGGCCAACCTGTCGGCCGCGGCCTCCTCGTACGCCTCCACCGTGAGGTTGGCCTCGGCGGCGAGCTCGGGCGGCGGGTCGAACCGGCGTTCCTCGTGCATCAGGTTGGACAGTCCGGGCTCCTGGCTCACAGCGGGGATCTCCTTGTCATGCGTTCGACGTGTTGACCGTCAGGCGTTCGACCATTGTGCCGCGCTCGGCGTTACTCGGCCCCGGCCCCCGTCATCGAGCGGACCTCGAGCTCGGCGTACATCTCCTCGGACTCGCGCTCTTTGGAGGTGACGGTGCCCAGCCACCCGAAGAGGAACCCGAGCGGGATCGACACGATCCCGGGGTTCTCCAGCGGGAACCAGCTGAAGTCCACGCTGACGGGGAAGAGCGACAGGCTCTTGCCGGTGACCGGGTCGGCCCCCTTGCCCGAGGTGACCGGGGAGAAGAACACCAAGATCATCGCCGACGCGAGCCCACCGTAGATGCTGAACGTCGCCCCGCGGGTGTTGAACCGCTTCCAGAACAGGTTGTAGAGCAACGCCGGAAGGTTCGCCGACGCCGCAACCGCGAAGGCGAGCGCGACGAGGAACGCGATGTTGAGCGACTGCGCTGGGATCGCGAGCAGAATGGCGACACCGCCGATACCGAACGCCGCGATCCGGGCGACCCTGACCTCGTCCTTGTCGGTCACGTCGCCCTTCTTGATCACGTTGGCGTAGAGGTCGTGGGCGACCGACGACGCAGAGGTGAGCGTCAGACCGGCGACGACCGCGAGGATCGTCGCGAACGCCACTGCGGCGATCACCGCCAGCAGGATCGCGCCGCCGGTCGTACCGTCGCCGCCTCCGACGGCCTCGGCCAACAACGGCGAGGCGAGGTTGCCGCCGGGGTCGATGGACTCCGGGTCGACGAGCGCTGCTGCCCCGAAGCCGAGGATCAGCGTCATCAGGTAGAAGATGCCGATCAGCGTGATGGCCCACAGCACCGACTGCCGCGCCTGGCGGGCGGTCGGCACGGTGTAGAAGCGGATCAGGATGTGCGGCAGGCCGGCGGTACCGAGGACCAGAGCGATGCCGAGGGAGAGGAAGTCGATCTTGCTGGTGGTCGTCAGGCCGTACTTCAGGCCGGGCTCGAGGAACGCTTGCCCCTTGCCGGTGTTCTCCGCGGCCGCGCCGAGCAGCTCGGAGAGGTTGAAGCCGAACTTCGCGAGCACGAGCACCGAGATCAGCAGGGTGCCGCCCATGAGCAGGACGGCCTTGACGATCTGCACCCAGGTCGTACCCTTCATGCCGCCGACGACGACGTAGAAGATCATCAGGGCGCCGACGCCGACGATGGTGAGGTTCTTCAGACCCTGGCTGTCCACGCCGAGCAGCAGCGCGACCAGCGCGCCCGCGCCGACCATCTGTGCGAGCAGGTAGAAGATTGACACCGCGACGGTGGACGTGGCAGCGGCCGTACGTACGGGGCGCTGCTTCATCCGGTACGCGAGCTGGTCGGCCATCGTGAACTTGCCCGAGTTGCGCAGCAGCTCCGCGACGAGAAGCAAAGCCACCAGCCAGGCCACCAGGAAGCCGATCGAGTACAGGAAGCCGTCGTACCCGGACAACGCGATCGCACCGGAGATGCCGAGGAAGGAGGCCGCCGACATGTAGTCGCCCGCGATGGCCATGCCGTTCTGGGCGCCGGTGAACGAGCGGCCGCCGGCGTAGTAGTCCGCCGCGGTCTTGTTGTTGCGGCTCGCCCAGAAGGTGATGCCGACGGTGAGCGCGACGACGGCGAGGAACAGCACCGAGGTCAGGGTCTGGTGGTTGCCGGACTCGGCGGCCAGCAGGATTCGTTCAGGGGCCAGGGCACTCATCGGATCTCCTTGTCGTACTCGGCGCGAAGCTTGTCCGCGGTCGGATCGAGATTGGCGGTGGAGAACCGCGAGTAGAGGAAGGCGATGAGAAACGTGGTCACGAACTGCAGCAGCCCGAAGATGAGGGCGATGTTGATGTTCCCGATGACCTGGGTGTTCATGAAGCCGGGCGCCCAGTTGGAGCAGACGACGAACAACAGGTACCAGACCATGAAGGCGATCGTCATCGGTACGACGAAGCCGAGGTACTTCTTCTTCAGCGAAGCGAACTCATCGGTGGCGCGGATGCGTTCGTACGCCGCGTCCTGGGAGGGAGTAGTTCTGTCGACCACAGGGTCACCTCGTCCTGTCGGGGCACATGGTTGTCGTGACGCAGGTCACGGTACGCCAGGATCGGAGTCTAGGCACGCGTTCGCGCGTGCGCTGACCCGCTCGCCGAGCCCGGTGATGCGTGCGACGGCCCCCGGATGGCGGGGCCAGAACCTGCGGATGGAGGGGCCAGAACCTGCGGATGGAGGGGCCAGAACCTGCGGATGGCGGGGCCAGAACCTGCGGATGGAGGGTCAGTCGTCGACGATGCCGCGGGCGGCCAACGCGTCGCCGGTGGCGCGGGCGCGGGCAACCGTGCGCAGCGCCAGGGGTACGAGGAGTGCGCGCGGGTCGCGCTCCAGGCCACGTGCCTTTGCGGCGTCGCGGGTCTGGCTCGCGATGTCGAGGATGTCGGGTACGGCGCGCATCATCAGCGCGATCGCCAGCCCCACGCGTTCGGGGTCGACACCGAACCGGCGCAGCGGCTCACATGCGCGGGTGATCGCGTCGATGACGTCGTCGGTCGGGGTGGTCGCGGTGACGACGACTGCCAGCAGCACGAGGGACAGCAGGTCACCGGCGACCTCGACCGCCAGCGGCCACCCCACTCGCCACAGCTGGAACCCGGCGAAGACCGTCGCGAGGAACAGGATCGGACGCATCGCGCGTGCGGTGGCCCGCACCCCGATCCGGGCCCACAGCGCCACCGCGACCGCAGCCGCGAGAAAGCAGAGCGCCGACCACGGACCGCGCAGCAGGGTGACCGCGACCGCGAACGCGGCGAGCGTCGCCAGCTTGGGGCCGACCGCAAGCCGGTGCACGACCGTCGTGCCGGGCCGGTACATGCCCAGCAGCGAGGCGGTCACCGCGAGACGCTCTCGCGGTAGCTGGCCGCAGCCTCGGCCGGGTCGCCGTCGAAGGCGATGACGCCGCCTGCGATCACGAGCGCGCGGTCGCAGCGCGTCGCGAGCTCGAGGTCGTGGGTGACCAGGACCACCTGCTGGCGCAACCCGAACAACAGGTCGGCGATACGGCGGGTGTTGTGCAGGTCGAGCAACGTCGTCGGCTCGTCCGCGACGATGACATCGGGATCGGTGGCGAGCACTCCGGCAACCGCCAGCAGCTGCTTCTGCCCGCCCGACAGTGAGTGGACGCTGACGTCGGCGAGGTGCGCGAGGCCGTACGTACCGAGGATCTCGACGGCGCGCTCGCGGCGTTCGGCCTTGGGCAGGCGCGTGCGCCGCAGCGAGAGGGCGACGTCCTCGGCGCACGTCGGCATGACCAGCTGGGAGTCGGGGTCGGTGAAGACAAAACCCACCCGCCGCCGTACGGCTGCGCCGTCGCGAACGGTGTCGAGGTCGTCGACGCGTACGCTGCCGGTGGCCGGCGCGGTGAGGCCGTTGAGCAACCTGGCGAGCGTGGACTTGCCCGAGCCGTTGCCGCCGATGAGCGCGATGCGGCGCTCGGTGAGCCGTAGCGAGGTCTCCCCGAGGATGGTCGTCTCGTCATCGCCAGGGGCGGTGACGGTGACGCCGTCGAGGACGATCTGCGCCATCGTCAGCGGCGGCGTGGCAGCAGGTCGGGGAAGGTCCGGTGCACCGAGGCCGCGACGATCGCTGCAAGGGCCGACTTGACGAGGTCACCCGGTACGAAGACCAGGTCGCCGGCGATCGCGGTACGCCACGGGACGTCGGCGCGGGCGACGATCCCCGCGATGCCGATCGGGTGGCTGATGAGGATGCTGCCGATGACGATGCAGCCGAAGATGAGCGGGACGCTCGTGGCGATCCGGTGCGCCGGAATGCGGGCGACCAGGTAGCCGATGACGAGGGTCGACAACGGCCAGGCCGCGATGTAGCCGACGCTGGGCCCGGCCAGCACGGCGAAACCACCGCCACCGCCGGCGAAGATCGGCACTCCCGCCAACCCGACGCAGATGTAGAGCAGGACCGCCAGCGTGCCGCGCCGCGCGCCGAGGCACGCGCCGGCCAGGGCGACCCCGAGGGTCTGCAGGGTGATCGGCACCCCGATCGAGCCGACGGGTACGGCGGGCACGATCGCGCACACCGCGATGAACGCGGCGAAGAAGGCGATGAGCGCGAGGTCTGTCGAGCGCGACGTCGTCCGTGGCGGCGCGGTACGCGTCGTGGTGGGCGAGGCATCAGACATGGCTCGCACTCTAGACGGTGCGCGTCACCAGCTGGCGTGCAGCGCGCGCCCCTCGTCGTACCCCGCGCTGCTCTGCAGCCCGATGACGGCACGCTCGCCGAGCTCCCGCACGGTGCGCGCGCCCGCGTAGGTCGCGCTGGAGCGCACGCCGGAGGTGATGGAGTCGATCAGGTCCTCCACACCGGATCGCTGGGGGTCGAGGTACATCCGCGAGGAGCTGATGCCCTCCTCGAACAACGCCATCCGGGCTCGCTCGAACCCCGCCGCTTCACGGGTGCGGTTGGACACCGCCCGTGCTGAGGCCATCCCGAAGGACTCCTTGTACGCTCGCCCGTCCGCTCCGCGCATCAGGTCGCCCGGGCTCTCGTGCGTACCGGCAAACCAGGAGCCGATCATCACGCTCGCGGCTCCTGCGGCGAGCGCGAGGGCGACGTCGCGCGGGTAGCGGACGCCTCCGTCGGCCCATACGTGCGCGCCGTCGTCGCGCGCGGCCGCAGCGCACTCCAGGACGGCGGAGAACTGCGGACGGCCCACGCCGGTCATCATGCGGGTGGTGCACATCGCGCCGGGCCCGACGCCGACCTTGATGATCTCCGCACCGGCCGCGGCGAGGGCGTGCGCGCCGTCCGCGGAGACTACGTTGCCCGCGGCGATCGGGACCCGCCGGCCGGTGGTGTCGGCGTGGGCGTCGCGTACTGCTCGAACCGCAGGCAGCGCCTCGAGCATCCGCACCTGGTGACCGTGGGCGGTGTCCACGACGAGGACGTCGATGCCCAGCGAGAGCAACGTCCCGGCCTTCGCGCGCACGTCGCCGTTGATGCCGAGCGCGGCACCGACCAGGAGGCTGCCGTCGGAGTCGAGCGCGGGCTCGTATATCGCCGAGCGCAACGCACCCTTGCGGGTCATCACCCCGGCGAGCCGGCCGCCGTCGAGGACCGGGGCGATGTCGACGTGGCGTTGGCTGAGCGCGGTGAACATGGCCTGCAGGTCCTGTCCAGCCTCCAGGGTGAGCAGGTCGCTGCTCATCACCTGGTGCACCTGCGCGAACCTGTCGACCTCGTGGCAGTCGCGCTCGGTGACGACCCCGAGCGGCTTGGCGTCCTCGACGACGAGCACGGCGCCGTGTGACCGCTTGGACATCAGGCTGAGCGCCGTTGCGACAGTCGTGTCCGGCGTGACGGCGATGGGCGTGTCGTACGTCGGGTGCGCCGCCTTGATCCGGCGTACGGCGTCCGCGACGATGCCGGGCGGGATGTCTTGGGGAATGATGGCGATGCCGCCGCGCCGGGCGACGGTCTCGGCCATGCGGCGCCCGGAGACGGCCGTCATGTTGGCGGCGACCAGGGGGATCGTGGTGCCGACGGAGTCGGGGGTGGACAGGTCCACGTCCGAGCGGGAGCTGACGTCCGAGCGGCTCGGGACCATGAAGACGTCGTTGTACGTGAGGTCGTGGCTGGGACGGAGATCGTTGAGGAAGCGCACCCGGCGAGCCTAGCGACCGACGTCCCCCGTTGCGTCATCCAATGCGGTCGCTATAG
>JACCZT010000056.1 GCA_013695785.1 Nocardioidaceae bacterium
GGCTCATCAGCGACGATGGGACCGGTGCCCAGGTGGCGGCGCCGGGTGGCGAACAGCTCCGCGGTGTGCTGCGCGATCACCGCCTCGCCATAACGGCGGATCCGCTCGCCGGCGACGATCGCGTCCACATGCTCGGCACCGTTGCGCTGCTCGAACGTCCCCACCCGCGCGGCAGCGTCGAAGTCGTGCGCCGCCAACACCTGCGGCAACTCCACGACGGCAACGTTATCGAACATGCGTCCAGTATCGCAGAGGCTACCGACAGGTTCCACACACGAAAGAGAATGTGGAAATCCGAACTCATGCGACGTTTGTCGACGTAATCCAGCTGAGCGCGTGTTCGCTACCGACCTGCTGCCTTGGCGATTACCCCCCGTGGTGACCATCCCTGCCTCCAACACCTCCACGTTCTTCGTTGGAACGCAGACGCCGGAGATCGTGTCAGGGGTGGCCGCTCCGGGACCGGCTGTCGGCCGTAGCCGCAGGCTCCCCGGGTAGCCTGGGGCTGTGCACTCAGCTCTGATCCGCTACCGAGTGATGGCCACCGTCGTGGGCGTGCTGTTGATCGTCCTGATCGTGATCGGCGTGCCGTTGAAGTATTTTGCGGCCGAAGGGACCGAGCCACAGCAGATCGGTGAGTTCATCACCACCTACCTGGGTACGGCACACGGGTGGCTCTACATGATCTTCCTGGTCATGGCGGCCATACTCGCGCGCACCGCACGCTGGTCGATCCCGTTCACGATCCTCACCCTGCTGTGCGGGACCATCCCGCTCGTCAGCTTCTGGGCGGAGCGCAACGCGACCCGAAGGACGCGCGAGATCATGGCGGCCGAGCCGGCCCCGGTCTGAGGCGTTGGACTCGACAGCCACTTCAGGCGTACGGCACGGGCCGCACCCCGCGACTCAGGACGGCTCGACGGGGTTGATCTTGGTGGTGCCGCTGGAGTTGCTCGGGTCGGTCTCGTCCATCGCGGTAGCGCCGGTCACCGGTGGGGCGTCAGTGTCGTCCTCGGGTGCCTGGGTGCTCGAGGTGCTCGAGGAGGACGGGGCCGGCCGTACCGGCGGGGTGTAGCTGCCCCCGCTCGAGCCGGCGGTGACCTTCTTGGCGACGAAGGCGACAGCGCCACCGAGGCCGAGCAGCAACAACAGGTTACGGAATCGATGCGTCTCGGGCGGGTCGACGAGCGGAGTGTTGGCGAGCCTGGTCTTGCCCAGCCGCGTCCTGCCGAGTCGCGATGCCACGGCGGGCACCGCGGCGGCGCCGGCCGCTGCGACCTTGGGCGCGACGTTGTCCCGAGCGTCGCTCAGCCTGGTCGCCCCGGCAGCGGTAGCACCGGCGACGGCAGGCCGTACGGCGTCGCGAGCGTCGTAGAACCTCGGCGAGACCGTTTCGCGCGCATCGGAGAGGCGCGGACCCACCGTCCCGGCCGCCCTGGCTGCCAGATCGGACGCGTCGTCCCAGAAATCAGCGGCTCGGTCGAGCACGACATCGGTCTTGGACTTCTTGCGGAACAGTGCCATGGTGCGTCTCCTCGTGATGCAGCTTTGGTGCACGGTGCACCGAGTAACGGTAGGTAGGCCCCCACCGTACCGACACCGGCGCGGGCTTGCGCAACGAGGGCGTGGCAGGATCGAGGGGACAACAACTCATCGGAAGGACCACCGTGGCCGAGCAACTGTTCGCGACCTTGAAGACCAACAAGGGCGACATCGTCATCGAGCTGTTCCCCAACCATGCGCCCAAGACGGTCGACAACTTCGTGGGCCTCGCCGAAGGCACGAAACAGTGGAAGGCCACCCCGTCAGCGCAGCCGTCCACCGAGCCCTTCTACGACGGGCTCACCTTCCACCGCGTCATCAAGAGCTTCATGTTGCAGGGCGGCGACCCGCTCGGCACCGGCACCGGCGGCCCCGGCTACAAGTTCGGTGACGAGTTCCACCCGGACCTGTCCTTCGACAAGCCGTACCTGCTGGCGATGGCCAACGCCGGACCAGGGACGAACGGCTCCCAGTTCTTCATCACCCTGGCGGCGACGACCTGGCTCAACCGCAAGCACACGATCTTCGGCGAGGTCGCAGACGCCGACAGCCGGGCCGTGGTCGACGCCATCGGTACGAGCGCCACCGACGCACGCGACCGTCCCGTCGACACTGTCGTCATCGAGCACGTCGAGATCGACCGCCGCGGCTGACATGAGCGGCCAGCCCGCCGACGGCGCCGGACCGGGTCCGTTGGCGCCGCACTGCTACCGCCACCCCGACCGCGAGACGTACATCTCGTGCCAGCGCTGTGGTCGACCGATCTGCCCGGACTGCATGCGGCCGGCGTCGGTCGGATTCCACTGCCCAGAATGCGTGTCCGAGGGCGCCAAGTCGATCCGCCAACCCCGCACGATGGCCGGTGGCCTGCTACCCGGCCAGGTCGGGCGGGTGACGATGGTGATCATCGCGATCAACGTGGCGATGTACGTCGTGACGATCGCGACCGGCGGCAACAACGCCCGTTTCTTCGAGTGGGGCGCCATGTTGCCCAACTCCGCGGTCGGCAGCTCAGGAGTGGTGCTCACCGGCGTGGACGACGGTGGCTACTGGCGCCTGCTCACGTCGGCGTTCCTGCACGAGAACCTGCTCCACATCGCTTTCAACATGTACGCCATCTACGTCTTCGGCCCGATGCTCGAGCAGCTGTTGGGACTGCGGCGCTTCATCGCGATGTACCTCACGACCGCGGTCGCCGCATCGGTCGCGGTCTACATCCTCGGTCCCGAACGCGGTCTGACGATCGGCGCCTCCGGTGCTGTGTTCGGGCTGTTCGCCGTCGCCCTGATCCTGCTCGTGCGACGAGGCGAGGACGTACGGTTCCTGCTCGTGCTGCTCGCGATCAATGCGCTGCTGAGCCTGCGCGGCGGCATCAGCTGGCAGGGACACCTTGGTGGTTTCGTCTGCGGGGCACTGCTCGGGCTCGCCTTCGCCTACGTCCCACGCAACCGTGCCACGGTCGTCCACGCGCTCGTGTTCGCCGCCGTCTGGGTGCTGCTCCTCGCCGGCCTCGTCGTACGCACGGCGCAGCTCACCACCTGAGTCGGGCGGGACATCAGCGGCTTGCGCGAGTCACACGCCTGTGGTTCTCCACACTGGGGATAAAGCCTGTGGAGAACTACACTGCTGTGACTCTCACTCCCACTTCATGCTGAAGCCGAAGGCCGCCACGATGAAGCCCATGCCGACGACGAGGTTCCAGTTGCCGAGCTCTTTCATGTAGGGCATCTGTTCGCCTGCGGTGTAGAACACCACGATCCAGATGAGCCCGATCACGGCAGAGACGAGCATCGCCGGAGCGGCCCATCGATTGCCGATCCGCTTGGGCTTGACCGGCGTGCGACTGACCTTCGCCGTGGAGTCCTGCGCTGCCTTGGCGGGGTTGCCCGACCGGGCAGCCGACTTCGCAGGGCTGCCCGACCGGGCGGGCGACTTGGCGGGTTTGGGCTCGTCGGCCGCCGGCTCGCTTGACTGTGGATCGGACACGAAGAACACCTCACGCTCTGCCCGTCACCAGTGCGCGACGGATTCGGGTACAGACGTCGGCTAGCCTAATAGGGCACCTGGCTCCACAGGTACTCGGCGTCTCCCACCAGCGTGCGCCGGCGGACGAAGCGGGGTGACATCGCGATGACCGAACCCGAGGGCGGCTCGCGCGCACGCCCTAGCATGCGACCCGGCACCCGCCGCCGGAGCAGCTGGCGCCTGGTCGTCCCCGCCATCGCCGCGATGGCCGGCATGCTGTTCACGATGAGCGCGCTGAGCGCCGACGGCGGTGACCTTCGACCCGCCGCCACCGACCTCAACGAGCTCGTCGGTGACCGGGCCGATCGCGTCGAGACCATGCGGACCGCCGCCGGGGACCTTCGGGATGAGATCGACGCTCTGTCCGACACGGTTGACACCAAGACCCTCGCGCGAACCAGGAGGCAGCTCGACGACCTGCGCCCCCTCGCCGGCTTCACCGAGGTGACAGGACCCGGCCTTCGGGTCTCGCTGTCAGACGCCCCCCGCGACCTCGACGTTCCCGGTCTCGACCCCAACCTCCTCGTCGTCCACCAGCAGGACATCCAGGCCCACGTCAACGCGCTCTGGACCGGCGGCGCGACCGCCATGACGCTGCAGGGCCAACGCCTCATCGCAACGACCGGCATCAAGTGCGTCGGCAACACGGTCGTGCTCGACGGCGTACCGTACGCGCCGCCGTACGTCATCGAGGCCGTGGGCGACCCGGCGACACTGAAGTACGGGCTGGCGACGTCGAGCGCGGTAGAGACCTACCAGCAGTACGTCAGCCGTTACCAGCTCGGGCTGGCGGTCCAGGTGCGCGAGCAGGTGGTCGCACCGCCGTACGCCGGGACGGTCGACCTGCAGCACGCGACCGCCGTTCGCCCCTGAGCTGGTCTCAGTCGTCGCCGCCTGCGCCGAAGTCATCCCCGTCCGGTGTGGGCAGCTCCGTCGGCTGCCCGGGCGGCTCGGGATCGCTCGGGTCGGGTGGAGTGGGATCGGTCAGATCGCTCGGCTCGGGGGGCTCGGGGGGCTCGGGCTTCGCCGAGACGACGATCGTCACGGTGTCCCCGGAGTTCAGCGGAGTGCCTGCGGCGGGAGACTGCCGTACGACCTTGCCGGCCTTCTCGGTCGCCGTCGGGTCTGACACGGGGTCGACCGCAAAACCGGCACCCTGCAGAGTTTTGGTCGCCCTGCGCTCGCCGAATCCGACCACGTCGGGCACCTCGGTCTGGCCCTCGGAGACGGTCACCGTCACGGTGCTCCCGACATCGACCGTCGTAGCGGCAACGGGGTCGGTGCTGATCACCTGGTTGGTGGGCGCGTCGCTCTCCTGGCGCTCGACCTTGACCTTGAGTCCCTGGTTCTTGAGCGTGTCCTGGGCGGCATCCAACGGGACGCCGATCACGTTCTCGACCGACACCTGCTCGGGTCCCTTGCTGACCACGAGGCTGACGTTCGTGCCCTCCTCGACCGGCTCGTTGTTGGCAGGGTCGGTAGAGATGACATCGCCCTTGTCCACGTCGTTGCTCGCCTGCCTGGTGATGTCGGCCGGGTCGACGACGAGCTTCGCGGCCTCGAGCTTCTTGATCGCGCCAGCCTGTGACTCACCCCGCACGTCAGGAACGCGTGTGGTCGCCGGCGGCGTAGGCGCGTCAGGGTCGAACACACCGGACAGTGCGAGCCCGGCGCCGGCGATCGCCAGCAGCAGCACGATGGCGGCGACGACCCACGGCCAACGCCGCCTACGCTGCTCGGGCTCGTCCTCGTCGGCGTACGGCTCGGCGGCGGCGGGCGCAGTGGCGGTCGGGATCATGAACGTACCGACCTGCGTGGCGCTCCCCTCACCGGCGAACGCCGGCG
The DNA here is from genome assembly GCA_013695785.1 of Nocardioidaceae bacterium. Lineage (GTDB taxonomy): Bacteria > Actinomycetota > Actinomycetes > Propionibacteriales > Nocardioidaceae > JACCZT01. The sequence continues at coordinate 5,413 of JACCZT010000056.1, forward strand.
CACTCGCGACCGGCATGGTCACCGACTGCCCGGCGATGGCGCGCTCGATGTCGGCGCGCATGTCTGCGGCGCTCTGGTACCTGTCCTCGGCCGGCTTGGCCAGCGCACGACCCACGATGGCGTCCATCGCCGGCGTCACCTCGGGGTTGATCGTCGACGGTACGGCGGGTTCCTCGCGCACGTGCTGGTACGCCACCGACACCGGGCTGTCACCGACGAACGGCGGCCGCCCGACGAGCAGCTCGAACAGCAGGCAGCCGGTGGAGTAGATGTCGCTGCGCGCGTCGACCTGCTCCCCGCGGGCCTGCTCAGGAGAGAGGTACTGCGCCGTGCCCACGACGGCAGCGGTCTGGGTCATCGCCGACGAGGCGTCGGCGATGGCCCGGGCGATACCGAAGTCCATCACCTTGACCTGGCCCGCGGGGGTGAGCATCACGTTGCCCGGCTTGATGTCGCGGTGCACGATGCCCGCCCGGTGGCTGTAGTCCAGCGCGCCGAGGATCTCCGCGGTCAGCTCCAGTGCCCGCTGCGGGAGCAGCTTGCGGCCGTCGTGCATGATCTCGCGGATGGTCTGCCCCTCGACGTACTCCATCACGATGTACGGGGCGGTGTCCCCGTCGGCACCGCCCGCCTCGCCGGTGTCGTAGACCGCAACGATCGCCGGGTGGTTGAGCGCTGCGGCCGACTGTGCTTCGCGCCGAAAGCGAGCCAGGAACGTCGGGTCGCTGGCCAGGTCGGTACGCAGCCGCTTGATGGCGACGGTACGCCCGAGGCGTAGGTCGCGGCCGACCCGTACGTCGGCCATCCCGCCACGTCCGAGCAGGTCGCCGATCTCGTAACGGCCGCCGAGCCGTACGGCGCCGCCGGCGAAGGTGTGTTCGCTGCGCGGTCCCGTTGGCGTGTCCGTCATCGCTTCCTTCCCATGCCTGCTGCTGTGGTGGGGGCTACCTGGGCCATCAGCCCAGCACCGCTTCCATGACCGCCTTCGCGATCGGGCCGGCCAGCCCGCCACCAGAGATCTCGCTGCGCGTGGTGCTCGTCGACTCCACCAGCACCGCGACCGCGACCCGCGGGTCGTCCGCTGGGGCGAACGCGGTGAACCACGCGTAGGGCGGCCGGTCCGGCGTCGACTGCGCTGTGCCGGTCTTGCCTCCGACGTCGATCCCACTGATCGCCGCCGACGCCGCGGTCCCGTTGTCGACCGTCTCGACCATCATCTCCTGCAGCCCCTGCGCGACGGTGCTCGTGGTCGCCTGGCTGAGCTGCTCGGGATCGGCGCTCTCGAGCACCTCCAGGTCGGGCGAGCGGACCGACGCCACGGTGTACGGCGTCATCAGTCCCCCGTCATTGGCGATCGCCGACGTGACCATCGCCATCTGCAACGGGGTGGCCGCGACCTCGAACTGCCCGATCCCGGTCTGCGCCGTCTGCGGCGCATCGAGCTCGACGCTGGAGTCTGAAGTGACGCGGCTGGGCGCGAACGGCAGCTCGTCGAGGTAGTCCTCACCGAACCCGAACGCATCTGCCTGCTCGGCGAGCTTGGCGGCTCCGACCTTCTCGGCAAGCCCTCCGAAGGTGACGTTGCAGGAGACAGCGAGCGCTTGGGACAAGGTGATGCGCTCGCCCCCGCAGTCCGAGCCACCTTCGTTGCGCAGTGTGTAGGAGATTCCCGGGAACGACAGTGTCGTACCGGCGTCGACCATGCTGTCGGGCTTGAGGCCGAGCTCGGACATCGCCGCGGCGGCGGTGACCATCTTGAAGGTCGACCCAGGCGGCAACGTCAGCTGCGTCGTGCGGTTGAGCATCGGCTGGGCATCGCTCTTGGTGAGCTGCTTCCACGCGTCGCTCACTTGACCGAAATCGTGGCCGGCGAGCCGGTTGGGGTCGTACGACGGCTGGTTCACCATCGCCAGCACGGCGCCCGTGCTCGGCTCGAGCGCAACCACCGCACCGGTCGCGTCAGAGCCCAGGCCGCGCAGTCCCGCAGCAGCCGCCTCCTGTGCCTTGCGGTCGAGGGTGAGCGAGATGCTGCCGCCCTTGGGTTGGCGGCTGCCGATCAGGTCGATCACCCGGTTGACGAACAACCGGTTGTCGCTGCCGGACAGGATCGGGTTCTGCGAGCTCTCCAGCGCGCTGCGCCCGAAGGTGTAGGAGTAGAAGCCGGTCAGGTCGGCGTACAGCTCGGGCTCGGGATAGCGGCGCTGATACCTGTACTCGTCGTCGCTCGGCACGCTCTGGGCGATAGGTTTGCCCTCGACGAGGATGGCGCCGCGGTCACGGGAGTACTCCTCGTCGATGACCCGCTTGTTGCCGTTGCGCGCGTTGAGGCTGTCGGCGGAGACGAACTGTAGGTAGTTGGCGTTCATCAGCAGGGCGAAGAAGAGGACGAGGCAGCCGATCGCCATGATCCGGATCGGACGGTTCATCGGATCTTCACCACCTGGGTCGCGTCGTCCTGCTCGAGCTCCACGACGGCGGGCGCCGGGCGGCGGCTCTGGTCGCTGATCCGCAGCAGCAGCGCGATGATCACCCAGTTGGCCAGGATCGACGAGCCGCCGTACGACAGGAACGGCGTGGTTAGTCCGGTGAGCGGGATCAGCCGGGTCACGCCGCCGACGACGACGAACACCTGCAGCGTGATCGAGACCGCCAGGCCGGTCGCGAGCAGCTTGCCGAAGCCGTCGCGGCACACCAGCGCGACCCGCAGCCCGCGCTCGACGATCAGGCCGTACATGAGCAGGATCGCCATCAGGCCGGCGAGTCCGAGCTCCTCACCCATCGAGGCGATGATGAAGTCGGAGTAGGAGAACGGTGTGATGTCGGGGCTGCCCTGGCCGAGCCCGCTGCCGAGGAGGCCGCCGTTGGCCATCCCGTACATCGCCTGGATGATCTGGTAGTTGGCGTCGGGATCGGCGAACGGGTGCAGCCATCCGTCGACACGGAACCGCACGTGGGAGAAGGCGAGGTAGCCGACGTACGCACCGGCGCCGAACAGCAACGAGCCGACGACGAGCCAGCCAGGTCGCTCGGTGGCGACGTAGAGCAGGACCACGAACAGGCCGAAGAACAGCAACGACGACCCCAGGTCGGTCTCGAAGACGAGGACGCCGAGACTGAACAGCCACGCGAGGAGGATCGGACCGAGGTCGCGCCCGCGCGGGAGGTCGATCCCCAGGATCCGGCGGCCCGCGAGCGCGAGCGCGTCCCGCTTGACGACCAGGTAGCCGGCGAAGAAGAGGGCGAGGCAGATCTTGGCGAACTCGCCGGGCTGGAAGCTGAACGGCCCGAGTCCGATCCAGATCCGGGCACCGTTGATGTCCTTGCCGAGGCCGGGCACGAGCGGCAGCAGCAGCAGGGCGATCGCGGCAAGCCCGAACGTGTACGTCATCGCCTGCAGCTTGCGGTGGTCGCGGACGACGATGATCACCACCACGAAGAGCGCGATCCCGAGGGCGGTCCAGATGAGCTGCTGCGTGGCGAGGGTGTCAGCGTCCGGCCCGTCGTTCTCCAGGTTGGCCAGGTCGATCCGGTAGATCATCGCCAACCCGAGGCCGTTGAGGGTGATGACGGTCGGTAGCAGCACCGGGTCGGCGTACGGCGCCACCCACCGCACGATCAGGTGCGTGACGAGGGCGGCGCCAACGAGTCCGGCGGCGAGCTTGTAGACGAACGCGGGCACGCGTCCCTCGACGCCGATGCCGACGGCGCAGTAGGCGCCGATGCAGATGACCAGCGCGACAGCGAGCAGGATGAGCTCGGCACCGCGGCGCTTGCGGGGGACGAACTGCGGCGTCCGGCTCGTCGCCTGGGGCGTGCGCAGACTCATGACGCTCCCTCGCACTCGCTGCCCGGGCGGGCAGCGGCCTTGGGGTCGGCGCACCGTCCGGCGAGCTCGCGCAGGCTGCTCACCGACGCGCGGGCGTCCTGCAGGTCCGACGACTCGATGCCGGCGACCACCTGCTCGCGACGGAAGGTCGGCAACGCGTCGAGCTCGATGTCGGACACCTCGTACACCGACCGCAACGACAGGCCGGGCACATCGGCCTGCACGCCTTGGTAGACGGCGACCTTGCCGTCGGACGAGGCGACGAAGTACTGGTTCTGCGTCCAGGAGTAGGACAAACCGCCGGCGACGCCGAGGAGAAGGAGCACCGCCAGCAGGATCATCAACCCTTTGATCCAGCGGAAGCGGCGGGGCTCGCGCGGTGCGTACCGCAGGTGCTCGGGATCGGGCTCGCTCTCGACCTCGCCGTCAGCGATGCCGGGGTCGTCGGACTCTTCTGCGTTGACGCCGCTTGCGCCGCCGCCCGCCGCGTTTGTCGTGCGCGGGCGGGACTGCTCCGAGGCAGCACCGACCAGCATCGGCTCGCCGTCGGCGGCGGCCAGGTCCTCCTGCGGATCGTCTGCAGCGACGACCTCGGCGATGACGCAGGTGATGTTGTCGTGGCCGCCGCCGGCCAGGGCTCTGTTGACGAGCTCGACGGCGGCGATGTCGATGTTCTCCAGCCCCAACGCCTCGCGGATCGACTCGTCGTCGATCATGTCGGACAGCCCGTCGCTGCACAGCAGGTAGCGGTCGCCGGGCTGCACCTCGACCATGTCGAGGTCGGGCTCGTTGTCGTCGGCCCCGAGCAGCACCCTGAGGATCAGCGAACGGTGCGGATGGGTGCGCGCCTCGTCGGGCGAGATGCGGCCCTCGTCGACAAGGCTCTGCACGAACGTGTGGTCGTGGGTGATCTGGCTCAGGTCGCCGTCGCGCAGACGGTAGCCGCGCGAGTCGCCGATGTGGGCGAGGCCGAAAGCCTGGCCGTCCCACAGCAGCGCGGTCAGCGTGGTCCCCATGCCCTCGACGGTCGAGTCGCCCTCGATGACCTCGGCGAGCCTGTCGTTGGCCCGGTGCACCGCCCCGGCGAGCGCCTCGAGGGGGTCGCCTTCGAGCGGCGCGTCAAGACGGCGGACGATATTCATCACCTCCGACGAGGCGAGGTCGCCTGCGGCAGCACCGCCCATGCCGTCGGCGAGGATGAACAACCGGTCGCTGGCGTACCCGGAGTCCTGGTTGACGGTGCGTCTCCGCCCGACGTCGGTGAGGGCGGCGTACCGGATCCGGAGCGCACCCGTGGGCGCGGAGGAAGGTGTGCTGCTGGCCATCGGTGGCGCGCTACTTCCGGAGCTCGACGACGGTCTTGCCCAGACGTACCGGCGTGTCGGCCGGGAGCGGGATGGGTGTGGTGATGCGCTGGCTGCCGAGGTAGGTGCCGTTGGTCGACCCGAGGTCCTCGACGAACCACTGCTCGCCGTTGGTCGCGAAACGTGCGTGCCGGGTCGAGACGTAGTCGTCGTCGAGGCGGATCGCCGCATCGGTGCCGCGCCCGAGGATGATCGGCTCATCGGTCAGCGGCACGCTCTCTCCGGCGTTCGGCCCCTCGGCGATCTCCAGCCGGCGCGGCAGCCCGCGGCCCGGCTTGCGGCCGCGCGGCTGCTTGGCGGGCCGGGCCTTGGACTGCTTGGGCTGCTTCGCCGGTTTCGGGGCGCTCTCGACCCGGGCACCGAAAATGTCCGAACGCACCACCGACACCGCTGACAGCACGAACAGCCACAGGACTGCCAGGAAGCCGAGCTTGATCAAGGTGAGGGTCAGCTCGGTCATCGCTGACCTCCAGACGCGTGCGGGTTGCGTACCGTGACGGTGGTGCTGCCCATCAGGATCTGCGAGCCGTCCCGCAGGGGGGCCTCGCGTACGCGCTGCCCGTCCACGACGATGCCGTTGGTCGAGCCAAGATCGGTGACCGACACGCGAACGGCCGAGTCCTGGATGCTGACCGAGATCTGCGCGTGGCGGCGAGAGATACCGGGGTCCTTGATCTGCAGCTCCGCCTCGGAACCGCGCCCTATCACGACACCCGGTGGGCTGAGCGGGTGACGCATGCCGCCGACCTCCAGCACCACCGGTGCGCGGGTGACGGCGGTCTCGGTCATGCGTTGACCCGCGACTGGTGTGATGGCGGCGTTGGCCTTGCCGCGCACGCGGAACCGGCCGGTCGTCAGGTCGTTGCTCTGCTCGAACGCGATCTCGAGTGGGCCGGCGAGGGTGTAGCTCTGTTCGTCGACGTGCCCGCGCACCAGCTGTGTCAGCTCCGAGGACAAGGTGCCGCCGTACGGGGAGAGGCGTTCGAAGTCTTCGGGAGACAGCTGGACCGCGAAGTCGTTGGGGACCAACATCCGGTCCCGGGAGAGCACCTGGGTGTTGTTGTCGATCTCGCGCTGGAGGGCCGCGGCGATCTCGACCGGCTGCACGGCACTGCGGAACGCGCGGGCGAAGGCTCCGGTGACGACGTCCTCGAGTCGCTGCTCGAAGCGCTGCAACACGCCCACGGGACCTCCTCTCGTCGTGCGGTGTCCGCAGGTAGGGCGGACGCGCGCGCGACATGGCGCCCGCGACCTCGTGACGATCGTATCGGTCCGCACGCGAACCGTCGGGCCGCGCATGGCCGAACGGGACGACGTACCCGCGGTTCGCCGACGGTCGGAAGGGTCGTATGCCCGCCTGGACGCCCCGATCACGGCTGTTAGACTCGGTCCTCGGTCGAGCCCAGCGGGCTTGACCGGCACGAGTGGTGTTGCGCGCGAGTGGCGGAACGGCAGACGCGCTGGCTTCAGGTGCCAGTGTCCGAAAGGGCGTGGGGGTTCAAATCCCCCCTCGCGCACCGTCGAAGCCCCAGGTCTGACCTGGGGCTTCGTCCATTTCCGGGCGTAGCCTGTGGTTGTGCATTAGCACGGCGTTAGCACCAGCACCTTCGGGAGGTGTTGACATGGCTTGGATCACGAAACGCAAGCGCTCCGACGGCGGTCTCTCCGCGACCGTCGTGGGGCGCCTCGGTGCCGTGCGCGACGGCGCGTATCAGTCGGAGACGTTCAGCGCGGGAACCGATGCGCAGAACCTTGCGCGGGCCGACGGCTTCAAGAAGATGGTCGACGCCGCCGGGCAGCGGTGGCCGGACGGCTGGGTCAAGGGCGAGGGGTTTGTGCGCCCGCCCGGCGAGGCTGATCCGCTCAAGGCGCCGCCGCGCTTCGTGGACATCGGTGAGGAGTACGTCCGCCAGATCGTCGACCTGTCGCCGGGTCAGCGGAAGCGCTACCTCGGGCAGCTCCAGGTGCTCGCCGGGACTCGCGTGCGCGGCTCGCTGGTCTTCACACGCCCGGTCACCTCGATCCACGAGTCCGACATCAAGGACTGGCTGATCGACTGGGACCGGTCGCTGAAGACGAAGGCGAACTACCACGGCCTGATCCACGGGGTCTTCGCGTACGCCGTCAAGCGCGGCTACCTCGTCGCCAACCCGGCGATCGGCACGGCACCCAAGCAGTCCCGGGTCAAGCAATCGCGACCCGAGTTGCGGTTCCTCACCGAGCGAGAGCTGGAGACCGCCGTGCGGCTCGCGGCAGCCCACGGCGATCTCCTGAGCGTGACGGTCGGCACCGGCCTGCGGTTCGGCGAGGTCAGCGCCCTGTGGGTTGGCGACGTCGATCTCGACCAC
>JACCZT010000072.1 GCA_013695785.1 Nocardioidaceae bacterium
CAGGGGACACTGCAGCGACCGGTGAGGCGTTGCGTGCCATGCCTCCGGCGGCTCTGACGGTCGTCGCGGGGGACGTCATACACTCCGCTCTCTGAGCGAGAGCCCCGCTTGGCGATCGTCGACGAGATCGAGCGCAAGTTTCCGGTAGGTCCCGGCTACGCCGCGTCCGGATCCGGCTGGTGGATGCCGAACGTGTTTCCCTCGGTGTCGAGGTAGTAGCCCTGCCACGCCATCCCGGGCAACGCCATCTTGGGCAGAGCGACCTGCCCGCCGGCGTCCAGGATTCGGCGCTCGGTCTCGTCGTACGCGCCGATGCCCATCGTGCAGACGAAACCGTTCGTGCCCTGTCCCAGCTCCGGCGCCGGGACCGGTCGCGGCAGCAGGCCACCGTTGATTCCCGGCTCGTCCTCAGGGCCGGTCACGATCCCCCAATAGGTCGAACCGGCGAACTCGCTGTAGTCCTCGAAGGACCAGTCGAACACGGCGGCGTAGAAAGTCTTCGCCCTTTCACGTCGTCAGCCTGGATCTCAAAGTGCACCACGCGGGACATGCGGACCTCCTGGGTTGATTTGCAGGACAGCAGTCTCGCACCCAGCGTGCGTCAGCCCTCGGAGCGCGAGCCGGTCTCCTGGGTCGTAGCGCCCTCGGCCTGCGAGGCGGGCCGTCGGCTGAGCAGCAGTCCGCCGACGATCAGCGCGGCACCGAAGGCGAGGAAGGCCATGTCCCAGGCCAGTTGATGTTCTCCGGCGCGCACGTGGTGAATGCCCAGGATCTGGTGGTTGACTAGGCCCTCAGCGATGTTGAAGAGGCCCCAGCCGACCAGGATCCAGCTCCACAGCGCTGGCTTCCTCCACACCCGTCCCCGTCCGTACTGGACTCGTGAAAACAGCATCGACATACCGACGAGCAACATCAGCCAGGTGAAGACGTGGAACAGACCGTCCCACACGGTGTTGATCTCGAGGCCGCCAACGGTGTCCTTGGAGTAGTAGGGAATGCCGACGTTGTCGGTGTCGGTGCTTGTGAACATGTGGTGCCACTGCAGGATCTGGTGCAAGACGATGCCGTCGACGAAGCCGCCGAAGCCGACTCCCAGGAAGATCCCGGCCGGGGTGATGCTGCGTGGTCGCTCGTCCTCACGAACGGCATCGGAATTCGCCGACGAGGGCGTGGCAGCCATGCAGCCTCCTTGGTTGCCGCCCATGCACCCAAACCACGGATGCGATGTCTTGACCATACGCACGCGGGTTTGTCACTCGACACTCGGGAACACCGGCGGCGCCGTGATCGGGCAGAATTCGGTGGCGACCCGCCAGGCGCTCGTGGAAGGGTGCGACGGTGCCCAAGATCTACTTCGACGAACGCATAGCGGCCGCGTACGACGCCAACTCGGCCGACATGTTCGAGCCTGCGGTCCTCGGCCCGGCGGTCGACTTCCTCGCCGACCTCGCGGGCAGTTGCTCGGCCCTCGAGCTCGGCATCGGCACCGGCCGCGTCGCGATCCCGCTGAGCCAGCGAGGCGTGCGGGTGCACGGGATCGAGTTGTCACCGCCGATGGCCGAGCAGCTACGAGCGAAGCCGGACGCGGGCGACGTCGGTGTCACGATCGGCGACTTCGCGACCGCCCAGGCGGAAGGCACCTTCGGCCTCGCGTATCTCGTCTACAACACCATCACCAACCTGACCACACAGGACGAGCAGGTGGAGTGCTTCCGCAACGTCGCCGCGCATCTCGACCCCGGCGGATGCTTCGTGATCGAGGTGTTCGTGCCGATCCTTCAGCGGCTTCCGCCGGGTGAGGACTTCCGGGTCTTCCATCGGAGCCCCACCAGGGTGAGCTTCGACGAGTACGACGTCGTCACCCAGATCCTCTACTCCCACCACTACCGGTTCCACGACGACACCTACGAGCTCTTCTCGGCGCCGTACCGCTATGTGTGGCCGTCCGAGCTTGATCTGATGGCACGGCTCGCAGGGATGCGGCTGCGCGAGCGCTGGGGTGACTGGACACGTACGCCGTTCTCGAGCGAGAGCACCTCGCACATCTCGGTCTGGCAGAAGCCGGCCTGACCTCCGGCTGACCTGCCATGGCTGACAACCACTTCGAGCATCCGCGGCTTGCCGCCATCTATGACACGCTCGATGGTGACCGCAGTGACCTCGAGGTCTACGCAGACATCGCGCACCAGCTCGGCGCCCGCCAGGTCCTCGATGTCGGCTGCGGGACGGGCACGTTCGCGCTGGTCTTGGCCGAACGCGGTCTCGGCATGATCGGCGTGGACCCGGCCGCCGGCTCGCTCGACGTGGCCCGAGCGAAGCCGGGCGCAGATCGCGTGCGATGGATCCACGGTGATGCGACGTCACTGCCGCCGATGCAGGTCGACCTGTCGACCATGACGGCCAACGCCGCCCAAGCCATCATCGAGCCGTCCGATTGGGACGGGACGTTGCGAGGCGTACACGCCGCGCTGCGGCCCGGCGGGCGACTGGCCTTCGAGACCCGTGATCCGGCGTGCCGTGCCTGGGAGAGCTGGAACCGCGCGACGTCGTACCGGACGACCGACATCCCGGGCGTCGGCAACGTCGAGACCTGGGTCGAGCTGACCGACGTGGACGGGCCGTTGGTGAGCTTCCGTTCAACGTTCGTGTTCGCCACCGACGGCGAAGTCCTGACGTCGGACTCCACACTCCGCTTCCGCGAACGAGAGGAGGTCGAGGCCGCCCTCTTCGCACGCGGCTACGTCATCGACGATGTGCGCGACGCGCCGGACCGACTGGGCCGCGAGCTCGTGTTCATTGCCCGGAGGCCTGCCTGACCCGTACTCACCTGCCAGAGTGCCCGACGGCGTGCTCGTCCGGACGGGCGGGCTCGAACACCGAGCCGAGCCGCAGCACGAGCCCGGCGCCGACGATCATCACGACGCCGATCGAGACCAAGCCCCACTTGGCCTCGCCCAGCTGGTCGGTTAGCCACCCCACCCAGTACGGTCCGGCGAATCCGGCGAGGTTGCCGATCGCGTTGACGGTAGCGATCCCGGCCGCGGCCGCGACACCGGTGAGGAACGCCGACGGCAGCCGCCAGAATCCCGGGAAGGAGGCCATGACGGCCACCGCACACACGAAGAGCCCGGCGTACCCGATCCACGGCAACGCGGTGGCGAAGGCGGTGATGGCAAGCGCCAGGCCGCCCAGTGACATCGTGATCGCAGTCACCCTGGCCGGTTGATTACGCCTGTCGACGACTCGCCCCGCGAGCACGATGGCGATCGCCCCCACGGCGTACGGTGCCGCCGTCAGCAGGGTGACATTGAAGTTGTCCTCGATCTGCAGGCTCTCCTTGATGATGGTGGGCAGCCAGAACCCGAGGCCGTACAGGCCGAACACGATGGCGAAGTAGACAGCGGACAAGCCGAGCACCCGCGGGTGGGAGAGCGTCTTGAGGACGCTCATCGAGTGCTTGGACTCCACCTCCTTGCGCTCGGTGTCGAGCGTTGAGATCAGCCAGCTGCGCTGGTCCTCGGGCAGCCAGTCCGCCTTCTCGGGGCGGTCGGTCAGCAGGAAGTAGAGCATGATGCCGACGATGACCGTGGGGACGCCTTCGACGATGAAGAGCCATTGCCAGCCGGCGAGACCTCCCACGCCGTCGAGCTTGAGCAGCAGGCCACCGAGTGGTGCTCCGATCGCTGACGACAGCGGAACAGCCGCCATGAACCACCCGACCACGCGGGCCCGCTGCCCGGCGGGGAACCAGAACGTGAGGTACAGGATCATCCCCGGGAAGAAGCCTGCCTCGGCGATGCCCAGGAGGACACGAAGCAGGTAGAAGCTGGACGTCCCTTGAGTCAGCGCCTGCAGGGCGGAGATGATGCCCCAGCTGATCATGATCCGTGCCATCCAGATCCGAGCACCGACCTTGTTCATGATGAGGTTGCTGGGCACCTCGAAGATGAAGTAACCGAAGAAGAACAGACCGGCGCCGAGGCCGAATGCCGATGCCGACAGCCCGATGTCGTCGTTCATGGTCAGAGCCGCCACCGACACGTTGGTCCGGTCGAGGTAGGACAGGAAGTAACACAGTCCGAGCAGCGGCAGGATCCGCCTGGCGGTGGTCGTGTAGGTGCGTCGAGCGAGGTCGGACTCCTGCGGGTTCATCTGTCGTCCTCTCCGGTGGTGGTCAATCGCAGACGGCGCCGCTGGATGCGGAGCCGACCTGTCGTGCGTACTTTGCCAGCACGCCACGCGTGTGCCGCGGTGGCTCTGGTCGCCAAGTGGTACGTCGACGCTCCATCTCTTCGGGCTCTACGTCCAGCTCGAGGGTTCCGGTGCCGATCGTGAGTCGGACCTGGTCTCCGTCGCGTACCAGGCCGATCGGCCCACCGGTGGCAGCTTCTGGCGCGACGTGTCCCACGCACAGGCCGGTCGTACCCCCGGAGAAGCGCCCGTCGGTGAGCAGGAGCACGCCCTTGCCCAACCCTGCCCCCGTGATCGCCCCGGTGATGGCGAGCATCTCCCGCATTCCGGGTCCTCCCCGCGGACCCTCGTACCGGATCACCACCACGTCACCGGCGCTGATGGTTCCGGCGGCAAGGGCGTCCAGGGCTGCCCGTTCTCCGTCGAACACCACCGCGGGTCCGGTGAATTCATCGGCGTCGAAGCCGGCCGTCTTCGCGATCGCCCCTTCGGGCGCCAAGGATCCGTGCAGGACCGTGAGACCGCCACTGCGGTGCAACGGCCTGCTCAGCTCCCGGATGACGGTGCCGTCGGGTTCGGGCGGCTCGAGGGTCGCGAGGTTCTCGCGGACGGTGCGCCCGGTGACGGTCAGACAGTCACCGTCCAGCAGGTCCGCTTCCAGCAGGAGCCTCATCACCACAGGGATGCCACCGACCCGGTCGACGTCCCTCATGAAGTGGGGCCCGAACGGCTTCACGTCGGCCAGGTGCGGCGTACGAGCGCTCACGCGGCTGAAGTCGTCCAGCGTGAGCTCGATCTCCGCCTCGTTGGCGATGGCCAGCAGGTGCAGGACGGCGTTCGTCGAGCCGCCCAACGCCATCACCACGGCGATCGCATTGTCGAATGCGGGAGCGGTGAGCACGTCGCGGGAGGTGATGCCCTCTCGGAGCATCTGGACCGCGGCCTGCCCCGAGCGGCGCGCGAGCACGAGGCGCCTGCTGTCGCTCGCCGGTGGCGATGCGCTCCCCGGCAGTGCCATGCCCAGCGCCTCCGCCACGCTGGCCATCGTGTTGGCGGTGTACATGCCGGCGCACCCTCCCTCGCCAGGACAGTACGAACGCTCGATCGCGTCCACGTCCTCGCGGGTCAACAGGCCTTGGCGGCAGGCGCCGACAGCCTCGAAGGCGTCGACGATGCTGAGCTCACGATCCGTACCGTCCGACATCCGCGCAAGGCCGGGCATGGTGGTGCCGGCGTACAGGAAGACCGACGCGAGGTCGAGCCGAGCCGCGGCCATCAGCATGCCGGGCAGCGACTTGTCGCACCCGGCCAGCAGCACGCTTCCGTCGAACCGCTCGGCCAGCATCACCGTCTCCACCGAGTCGGCGATCACCTCGCGTGAGATCAAGGAGAGGTGCATGCCCTCGTGGCCCATCGCGATGCCGTCGCTCACGCTGATCGTCCCGAACTCCAGCGGGTAGCCGCCCGCATCGTGCACGCCGTCCTTGACGGCTCGGGCGAGGCGCGACAGCCCGAGGTTGCAGGGAGTTATCTCGTTCCAGGAGGTGGCAATGCCGAGCTGAGGCTTGGCGAAGTCCTCATCCCCCATCCCGACCGCCCGCAACATGCCCCGCGCGGCGACCGCCTCCAGCCCGTCGGTGACAGCACGACTCCGCGGCTTGATGTCGACGGCGGACCGTTGCTGCGACGACTGATCGGTGGTCACGAATGTCTCCGTCCGGCGTGTTGCCTGCATTGCCCGCTACCACCATGCAAGGCGGAGTGCTCGGTCCGCCAGAGCGTTCGGCCACTAGTAGTGGGAGTACTAGTGGCGCTGCGCGATCAGGTGTCAGAGTGTCCGTATGACCGTGGACTCGGACCGCCGGCGCGAGCTCGCCGAGTTCCTCAAGTCGCGACGACTGAACGTCAGTCGCGCCGAGCTGGGGCTGCCCGAGCACACCCGGCAACGCGCACGCGGCCTGCGGCGCGAGGAAGTCTCGTTCCTGTCTGGGGTCAGCGTCACCTGGTACACCTGGATCGAACAGGCACGCGAGGTCAACCCGTCCCGCCAGGTGCTCACCGCCATCGCCGCGACGCTGCGGCTTTCGGTCCGCGAACGCGCCTACATCCTGGAGCTGGCGGGCTATTCCGCGGCCGATCTCGAGAGCGTCGATCCCGTGCGCGATGCGCCCCAACCGGTACGACGGCTGCTCGACGCCCTGGCCGGCTACCCCGCGTACGCGATCGCCCCCGACTGGGGGATCTCCGCCTGGAACACCGCGTACGAGGCGCTCTACCCGAACGTCGCGACAGTGAGTCCAGCACACCGCAACCTGCTGTGGCTCGTCTTCACCGATCCTGACGTCCGGGACCTGCTGCCCGACTGGGAGACGGACAGCCGTCACTTCCTGGCACAGTTCAGGGCAGAGGCCGGACATCGACTCGGGGACGCGCCGTTCGCCCGGCTCGTCGGCCGGCTCCTCGACACCAGCGAACCGTTTCGCACCTGGTGGGGCAGCCATGACATCGAGCCGTTCACCTCACGCGAGCGGTCGTTCCAGCATCCGGTCGTCGGTGCTCTGCAGCTCGAGCACCACCGGTTGGCACCCTCGGACCACCCGGATCTGCACGTGGTCATCTACACGCCCGTGGACCCCTGCACCGCCGAGCGCCTCCAGCAGCTGACGCGAGGCTAGTACCACGAATCGACCAAGGCTCAAGCGCAGCCGAGATGTCGGATCGCGCGGGGCCAGATCTCCACGTCGTCCCTTGTGCCGACAAAGGCCCGCTCCTTTTCGGGCGACAGCCACAGGTGGTCGCCGGCGCGTTCAAAGCCGGTGTCGACCGCACTTGCCGGGAGTTCAGCGTGCTTGTCGTACGGCTCGGCGAAGTAATCGGCGACCTCGCGCTGCGGGTTGCGAACGAATACGGCCTTCCCCAGGTACAGGAAGGTCATCGACTGCCAGTCGCAGTGCTCCGGCCCACGCCAGGACTCGATGGTCGTCGTGGGCACCTTGCGACCGGACGAGTCTGACCAGATCTGCAGCCCCGGGGAGTCGGTGAAGGATCGCGGGAGCTCTGAGTAGTCGCAGTGCGCCCATGACTCGACGTACCAACCTGCGCCGCCCGCGCCTTCGGTGGCCGGACCGTTGTGCACGATGACTGCCTGCTTCACCGCACCGTTCATCTCAAGGACGTAGAGAACCCGGTCCCCCTCCCGCTTGCCCACGCGCAAGCCTTCCTGCACACCACCGAATCCACTTTCGCTGGCGGCAACCATCAGCGCCTGCTCGGGGCCGCTCGCCGTAGCGCCCTCCGCGTAGACGTCGACGTCGCTGAACCCCCCGCTCCCCCAAGTGTCACAATCGACGACGTCTCCCGCGGCGCCAGAGCCGGGGTGCTGTGCCTCCTCGCGGGTGAGATCGAGCTGCCCTTCGTAGGTCTGCTCGGCCGGTTCACCACTCGTCACGCCAGCCTCACCGCATCCGGAGACGGCGAGCAACAAAGCGATGAGGAGGATTGCTGCTGCTCGCCGGCCCATGCCTGTGTGACGCGCCGCACCGCTCATCGGTTCCCTCCGTACGTGTGCACAGCCATTGACCGCCCCGGTGCAATTGTCCGCGTCCGTAGGCAC
>JACCZT010000104.1 GCA_013695785.1 Nocardioidaceae bacterium
GCGGCCGCGGCCCTGGAACGCGATGCCGCCGTACAGGTAGTGCACCAGCGCCACCGCGACCGCCGAGAGGAAGACCAATGTGAACCCGAACGACAGCAGGAACCGGAACCACGGGTAGTCGAAGACGTAGAAGCCGATGTCCTTGCCGAAGTAGAGGTCGGCCTTGTTGAAGTCCGTGCCGTTCTGCCACATCAGGTACGTACGCCAGCGCCCCGCCGCGGTCGAGCCGGCGAACACGAAGGTCAGCAGCGCGATCACGATGACGATCGGTCGGCGCAGCGGGTCGATCCCCTGGCGGTATCTCGCCACCGAGTCGTTGGCGCCGAGCTGAGCCATCGTCATCGGCCGCGAGCGGTACGCCACGACCACGTTGACGGTGACGACGGCGGCGAAGACCAGCCCGAAGAGGATGAACATCACGATGCGGGTGGACAGCATCGTGGTGAACACCGAGGAGTAGCCGACGGACTTGAACCACAGCCGGTCCGTCCACACCCCGGTGAAGACCGCCCCGAGGAACAGCAGCACCGCCAGCGTCACGACGGTCGGGACGAGCACCCGGCGTCGTTGCTGCGCAGGCGGCGGCCGCTCCGCACGCTCGAGGATCGGTTCGGGTCCGTCGCTCACTGTTGTCCTCCGGTTTGGGTGGTGCGCAGGCGGGTCGTCTCGTCCGCCGGCGGGCCCGGCGCGAAGAAGTCCCTACCGTCAGTCTGCCAGGGTCTGCCCAAGCATCTGCACGAGCGCCGGTACCAGGTCCGGTCCCTCGAGCAGCTCGGACTCCCCCTCGGCGCTGTCGTGGGTACGCAGGGCGCAGTGCGCGTCGCCGGCCCGGGTGACCGCGACGGCGATCCGTACGTCCTTGCGCTCGGGGTGCTCGGCGGCGTAGGACTCCAGCGCGTCGGGGTCGTCGGGCAGGGCGTCCTCGGCGCTCGGCGGCAGCATCAGCCGCTCCAGCACCGCGGCGCAGCCGACCACCTGCGGCGGCCACATGATTTCGGTGAGGATGTCCTCGAGAGCGCGGTCGACCGGCAGCTCCTCCTGCTCGATCGGGGTGAACGTGCCGGCGGAGTCGAACTCGTCGAGCCCGAGCTGCGCGGCGACAGCGGGCTCGTGCTGCAGGATCTCGGTGCTCGGCACCAGCGCGTACAACCGCGGGCGCTGGTCCCATCCGGCCTCGGCGACGTGCGCCTCGACCTCGAGCGTCACCTGGCGCAGGGCGGAGTCGGGCATCAGCTGCATGAGGCCACCTTCGCATCGGGGTCTTCGGCCAGGGTCTCCAGGGAGGCGATGGCGTCCTCGAGCTCGCTCATCTTCACCAGCGTCATCCCCTCGTCGCCGCCGGCGACGGCCTCGGCGCAGTTGTCGGCGGGCACCAGGAACACCGAGGCGCCCGACTCCGCCGCGCCGACGATCTTCTGGTGGATGCCGCCGATCGCGATGATGGTGCCGTCGGCCTCGATCTCGCCGGTGCCGGCGACCTGCCGCCCACCGGTCAGGTCGCCGCGGGTCAGCTTGTCGTAGATGGCCAGGGCGAACATCGAGCCCGCGCTCGGACCGCCGATGTCCCTGCCGAGGTTGTTCTCGATCGTGAACGGCAGGTCCAGGCTCTCGCCGAGGGTGATGCCGACCCGCGCCTTCGAGCCGTCGACCTGGTCGGGGACGGTGGTGACCGTCACCGTGCGGGGCTCGTCGTCGCGCACGATCCGCAGCCGCACGTCGCTGCCAGGAGTATTTCCGGCGATCGCCTCGGCGGCCCGCGCCGAGGTGCGCACGGTCGTGCCCGCGACCGCGCGGATCGCGTCGCCGGGCTCCAGGACGCCGTCCGACGGCCCGTCCTCAGTCACCGTGGCCACCTCCAGGACGGAGTCGACCGGGTATCCGGCGGCTTCCAGCGCGGCCGCCTCCGACGTCAGCTGCGACCCGCTCATCTGCGCCGCTGTCTGCTCCTCGGCCTGCTCCACGGTCTCCCCCTCGGGATAGACAAGGTCCCGGGGGACGAGAGCGTCGTCGGAGTCGAAGTACGAGACGAACGCCTCGACCAGGCTGATCCGCGAGTCCGGCCGGGTGACCGAGACGGTCGTCAGGCTCAGCGAGCCGCTGGTCTCGTACGTCTTGGCACCCGCCCCGATCTCGATCACCGGCTTGTCGTCGTAGCTGCCCAGTGCGTCGAAGGTCGGCCCCGGCTTGAAGGTGACGTAGGGCACCGGGAGCAGGAACGCCACGCAGGTCAGGACGACGAGCAGGACCGATGCGCACACCACGGTGGTGCGGCGACGACTCACCGGACGCGTCCGGTCATCGCGGCTGGAGCCGCCGCGTCACCGCTGGTCACCGTGGTGCGGAGTCGCGGGTGGCCGACGGGCGCACCGCCACTCCGCTGGGGCGCTCGCGGCGCTGGGTGACGATGGTACGGGCGGCGGGTGGAAGCGGCCGGGTGACGGCCTGGCTGAAGCGCCGATAGTCGGCGGCCGACGTGCGCTCACCGCGCGCCGAGCGCGCCGACCACAGCGCCCACATCATGGCCACGGCGGTGACCGCCAGGGGGGCGGCGAGCCAGTACAGGATCGTCACGCCCTGAGTCTACGGGGAACCCACCCACTCATCGGTGCCATTGTCGAACGACTGGTGTTTCCAGATCGGCACCGAGCCCTTGAGGTCGTCGATCAACGCCCGGCACGCCTCGAACGCCCCACCGCGGTGGACGGCGGCCACGGCCACGACGACGGCGATGTCACCGACACCCAGGTCACCGACCCGGTGCACCGCGGCGAGGGAGACCACGTCGTACCGTTCGACCACCCCGTCGGCGACCGCACGCATCTGCTCCAGCACCGTCGGGTGTGCGGAGTACGCCAACGCGTCGACGCCGTGGCCGCCGTCGTGGTCGCGAACGGTACCGACGAAGAGCACGATGCCGCCGGCGCTCGGATCGGCGACGGCGCGATAGACCTCGTCGACGCTCAACGGCTCGTCGCGCAGGTCCAGCAGTCGGATCACGTCGCTCATGGCGGCCAGCCTACGTGCGCCGCGCGGGCGGCGGCGCTGTTGGCCGTGAGCGCCGCGCCTACGTCGACGTCGGCGTTGCCGGTACGTTTGTGACATGGCAACAGACCCGCGTGATGACAACCTCCCTGACGAGACCGGCGGTGACTCCTCGGGTCAGGCCAACCCGTTCAAGGGCACGCCGATGGAGAGCATGTTCGCGGCATTCACCGGCGGCGGTGGCATGCCGGACATGAACGTGCTGATGGCGCAGATGCAGCGGATGTTCAGCCCGCACGAGGGCAACGTCAACTGGGACCTCGCCAAGGACGTCGCCCGCCACACCGTCGCAGCCAAGCCGGACCCGTCGCCGACGACCGCCGACGAAGGCGCGATCGCTGACGCCGTACGCCTCGCGGAGGCCTGGCTCGACGCGGTCACCGACCTGTCCGCCGGCGCCACCACGTCGGCGGCGTGGAGTCGGGCACAGTGGGTCGAGTCGACCACGCCGACCTGGCAGCGCCTCGTCGAGCCCATCGCCGCGCACGTCGTCACCGCGATGTCCGAGGCACTGCCCGCCGAGGCCAAGTCAATGGCCGGACCGCTGATGGGGCTGCTCGGCCAGGCTGGTGGCGCGATGTTCGGCCAGCAGGTCGGCCAGGCCCTCGGCGGCCTCGCCACCGAGGTCCTCTCCACCACCGACGTCGGGCTGCCGCTCGGCCCCGACGGGGTCGCCGCGATCCTGCCCGCCAACGTCCGGGCCTTCGGCGAGGGACTCGACCAGAGCGAGAGCGACGTCCTGCTCTACGTCGTCATCCGCGAGTGCGCCCACCACCGGCTGTTCGCCAACGTGCCGTGGCTGCGGTCCAGCCTCGTGGGCGCCATCGAGGAGTTCGGCAGGGGCACCTCGATCGACGTCTCCGCGATCGAGGCGCAGATCAGCTCGATCGACCCCGCCAACCCCGCAGCCATCCAGGAGGCGCTGTCCGGTGGGCTCTTCGAGCCGCAACGCACGCCGGCGCAGCAGGCCGCCCTCGACCGGCTCGAGGCGCTGCTCGCATTCATCGAGGGCTGGGTCGACGAGGTCGTCGGCCAGGCCACCGTCGACCGCATGCCGTCGGCTGTCGCGCTGCGCGAGGCCGTACGCCGCCGGCGCGCCGCCGGCGGACCGGCCGAGCAGACCTTCGCCTCCTTGGTCGGCCTCGAGCTGAGGCCCCGCCGGCTGCGTGAGGCCGCGACGCTGTGGGGGGCCCTGCGGGACAAGCAGGGACCCGCAGCCCGCGACGCCGTGTGGGCACACCCCGACCTGATGCCGGACGCCTCCGACCTCGACGACCCCCTGGGTTTTGCCTTCGAGGCGGACACGACCGAGGCGACCGATGAGGAGTTCGCCGCGGCCTTGACCGACCTGCTCGACCAGGCCGACGAGGACGCGAAGTCGACCGGTGACACCGACGACGAGGCCGACACCGACGCCGGCGACGGTGACGACAGCGACGCCGGCGGTCCCGGCACGCGGTGAGCCTGCACGCGGACGCGACCGCCGTACTGCGGCACTGGGAGGCACCCGACCCGCCGCAGGACACCCTGCGGCAGCACTACCTGGCGCACCTGACGAGTCACGCCGATGCGACCTACCGGTGGTGCCGACCCGACCACCTGACCGCAAGCATCCTCATCGTCTCGGCCGACCACGAGCAGGTGCTGCTGACGTTGCACAGGCGCATCGGCCGGTGGTTGCAGACCGGCGGCCACTGCGAGGAGCGCGACCAGCACGTGGCGGCGGCGGCGCTGCGCGAGGGACGCGAGGAGAGCGGCATCGCCGACCTGTTGCTCGTCGGCGACGAGCCGGTGCTGCTGTCCCACCACGAGGTGCCGTGCGGTCCGGTGTCTCCTGCGCACCACTTGGACGTCCAGTACGTCGCGACCGCGGCGCACGGCGCGGAGCCCGTCATCAGCGAGGAGTCGACCGATCTGCGCTGGTTCGGCGTCGACGCGCTGCCAGAGGGGACCGATGACTCCGTGCGCGCGCTGGTGCGGCACGCCCGGCGGCGGCTGGCCTCAGTCGTCGAGGAGCTGCGGTAGGCCGGCGGCCATCGCGGCGCCGTCGAGGAATCCCCGCGCCCGCTCGGTGCGCGGGTAGCGCTCGAGCCATTGCCAGAACCTTGCACCGTGGTCGGGCTCGATCAGGTGCGTGAGCTCGTGCAGCAGCACGTAGTCGAGGACCCATTCGGGCATGCCCTGCAGGCGGCGCGACAACCTGATCGTCCGGTCGCTCGGGGTGCACGACCCCCAGCGGGACCGCTGGTTGTCGACCCACCGGACCTTGGCGCCGTCGGCACGACCATCGAGATATCGGGTGCTGAGCCGCGCGGCCCGCTCCATCAGGGCGTCGTCGGTGGGGACGCGCCGCAGCTCTCTGCGCTCGATCCGCTGCACCATCGTGTCGACCCAACGCTTCTCCTCGGCGGCGCTGAAGCTCGCCGGCATCATCACGACGATCTTGGCGCCGTCTCGATAGGCCTGCACCGAGCGTTTGCGCCGGCGGCTGCGGCGGATCTCGACCGTGGGCTGGGACACGTCTGCCAATCTACCGGCGGGCACCGACGAGAATTCTGCCATCCACAGGCCGCGCCGGGGACCACCCAGAAATGGCGGTGTGCCAGGTCTCGGGCGGCACCGAATTCCCACAGGTTGTGCACCATCGTGGCCGCGCCGTCCACAAGCGTTCCCGATGCGACGCACAGTATTTCCCCAGGGTTATCCACAGGAGTGGAAAACCCGTTCCCGCAAACGGTTGACGGACCTGGCGCGATGGACGTACGGTCTGCGGCACGAGGCCTCCGGAACCACCGGGAGCATCGGCTTGGGGAAGGCGGATCGCCCCTGGCCGGGGGCCTCCTCCGCGGTGGTTTCCCACGTTTACGTGTGATGTTGTCAGTGTGCACGGGATATAACCCGCGCAATGTGACAACATCCCGCGCAAAGGTCAAGAAATGATCAACGCCGTCACCTCGATGATGTTCGCGTCGTCTCGGGGTCGGCGGGGGATCGCAACCGTCTCCTCGAGCGGCTCCAAGTCCTCTGCAGCCAGCAGCACCGCTGACCGAGCGCCAACCAGCCGCCTCTTACGCGGTGTCGTCGCCGAGCTCGACGAGGAGGGCTCGGACGCGGGTGTCGATCTCGTCGCGGATCACGCGGACGGCGTCGATGTCCTTGCCGGCGGGGTCGTCGAGGTCCCAGTCGAGATACCGCTTCCCCGGGTAGATCGGGCAGGTGTCCTCACAGCCCATGGTGACGACGACGGCAGCCATTCGTACCGCCTCGTCGGTCAGCGGCTTGGGAAAACTCTTGGTGAGATCGACGCCGATCTCGGCCATGACGGTCACGACAGCCGGGTTCAGCTGGTCTGCTGGTTGCGATCCTGCCGAACGGACGCGGATCCTGCCGTTGTCGTGACGGTCGAGCAGCGCGGCTGCCATCTGCGAGCGGCCTGCGTTGTGGACGCACACGAAGAGCACCTCGGGCCTTGGGGTCATGCGGGTTCCTCAGCTGTTGTGCGGTCACGGAGCCACAGCGCGACGTAGACGAGCGCGACGAGAACGGGTACTTCGATCAGCGGACCGACGACGCCAGCAAGCGCTTGGCCGGACGTGACCCCGAAGGTACCGATGGCGACGGCGATCGCGAGCTCGAAGTTGTTGCCGGCCGCGGTGAATGCCAGGGTCGCGGTCTTGGCGTAGCCGAGGTGCAGCCGGGAGCCGATGAACCAAGAACCGGCAAAGGTGAGGATGAAGTAGGCCAGCAGCGGCAGCGCGATTCTGACGACGTCCAGAGGGTGGCTGGTGATCGCGTCACCTTGCAGGGCAAACAGCATCACGATGGTGAACAGCAGGCCGTAGAGGGCGATCGGGCCGATGGTGGGCAAGAACCGGGCCTCGTACCAGTCACGACCCTTCGCCCGCTCGCCGAGCGTGCGGGTGAGATATCCGGCGACCAGCGGGATGCCGAGGAAGACGAGGACGCTGAGGGCGATCGTCGCGACGGAGAAGTCGGCGCTCGTGGTCGACAACCCCAGCCAGCCTGGAAGGACCTGCAGGTAGAACCAGCCCAAGGCCGCGAACGCGACGATCTGGAACACGGAGTTGATCGCCACCAGGACTGCGGCGGCCTCGCGGTCTCCGCACGAGAGCTCGTTCCAGATCAGCACCATGGCGATGCAACGGGCGAGCCCGACGATCACCAGGCCGGTCCGGTACTCAGGCAGGTCCGGAAGTAGCAACCACGCGAGGGCGAACATCAGCGCAGGTGCGAGCAACCAGTTCAGGACCAGCGAGGCCGCCAACAGCTTGCGGTCGGCAGTGACGCGAGAGGTCTCGCTGTAACGGACCTTAGCCAGCACCGGGTACATCATCAGCAGCAGCCCCACAGCGATCGGCAGGCTGACCGAGCCCACCTTGATCGCGTCCAGGACGTCGTCCAGTGCTGGGACCGTCCGGCCCAGGACGAGACCCAGGATCATGGCTACGACGATCCACGCCGGCAGGAACCGGTCCAGAAAGGACAGCCGCGCCAGTACCGGCGTCTGGGTGGAGCTGCCGGCCGTGCTGCCTTCGTTGGTGAGGTCGCTCACGCCGACGCGGCCGCCGGGGTGCAGCACGCCGCCTCGTCGGCGGCGGCGGTCGTACAGCAGCCGGCCGAATCGGCGCCGCTCGGCACGCTCGTCGACGTCGAGCCGCCCTCGCCCTTGACGACGTAGACCTCCCACGGTTCCTTGCCGGGCCCGTGTACCCAGACCTTGTCCTGCACGGCGTAGCAACAGTCGGTATCGGTCTCCTCGAACGTCGCCAGGCCCGAGTCCTTGAATCGCCGGGTCGCGTCGCCGACCTGCTCGGTGGACTCCACCTCGACACCGAGGTGGTCCAGCACCGTCGGCGCATCCGGTGTCCCCTCGATCAGCACGAGCTTGAGCGGCGGCTCGGCTATCGCGAAGTTGGCGTACCCAGGTCGCCGTTTTGCCGGTTCGGCACCGAACAGCGATGAGTAGAAAGCGATCGACCCCTCGAGGTCGCTGACCCGCAGGGCAAGCTGCACACGTGACACGACATCCTCCTGGTTAGACATACATCAAATCATGTGGACCCGATCTTGCGCGTTGATTCGTAATCTGTCAAATTAGAGCCTGTGACCAAGCAGTTGGACGTTCTGGCCGAAGGGTGCTGTGCCCCGTTGACGAGTGAGCCACTGTCCGTGGCGGACGCAACGGACCTGGCGGTGCTCTTCAAGGCACTCGGCGACCCCGTCCGGCTCCGGCTGATGTCGATGATCGCGTGTCATGCGGGCGGGGAAGCCTGCGTCTGCGAGCTGACTGGTGCTTTCGACCTCTCGGCTCCGACGATCTCCCACCACCTCAAGGTGCTGCGTGAGTCAGGTCTGGTGGACTCGCAGCGTCGGGGCACCTGGGTCTACTACCGCGCGAATCCAGACGTCCTCGCCCGCGTGGCAGCGGTGGTCGACATCGGCGATCTGGCTGCTGTCACCGCTTGAGACCCCGTCCCCGCCGTCGACCTCGAACCCGGTCGCAACGGACGCCGGTTGCCCGGGCCTTCCGGCCCGCGAGTTTTGGGCCCCCCGCAGGGTTAACGGGCGTAGGTTGCAAGCACATCGACCTACCGAGGAGATCCGATGGCTGACGAGACGTGGAGTGGCGAGTTCTACTGCGTGAAGTGCAAGGAGAAGCGCGAGGCCAGTGGCGACGTGGTCGTCGCCGACAACGGCACCCGGATGGCCAAGGGCACCTGCCCGGTGTGCAGCACGAAGCTCAACCGCATCCTCGGCCGCGCCTGAGCCTTGCGCGGCCGCCGGCGGGCTCGCTGACAGCTGAGGGCCAGGCGGCCCTGTGGACAACCGTGGACCCCACCCCGGCAGCGGGCACAGTGGGGACACGGCTCGATCCCAGGAGGATGCATGCGCCCTGCCCTGCGCCCCGGCACCACGGTGCTCCGCCGCGACCCCCACCACCTCCAGCTCGGCACCGCGCCGGGACGCGGGTACGTGCTCCGCGACCGCCCTGGCCTGGTGCAGATGCTGCGCCTGCTCGACGGCGTTCGCGACGTCGCCCTGCTCGCACACCTCGTCGCGACTGAGGTACCGGAGTTCACCGACGACCCGGTCGCGGTGATCGCCGAGCTGCACGGCGCCGGCCTGCTGGTCGACGCCGGCGCCTGGCACGAGCGACCCGACGACGTACTGCGCGCCGAGGCTCGCCACCTCAGCGCCCAGGGCTGGGCCGCCGACGGCGTTGCTCAACGCCTCGAGCGCCGACGCGGCTCGTACGTCGAGATCGTGCACGATGCGGGCACCACCGACATCGCGGCAGGCGTACGCGAGCTGCTCACCCGGTCGGGCGTACGCGCCTCGGCCGAGCCCGTCGACCGACCGACACTCGTGGTCGTGATGGCGACCGGGGTCGGCGCTCGCTCGTTGGTCGACGCGCTCGCCAACGAGGAGCTGACCCACCTGCTGGTGCAGGCGCAGCAGGACGGTGTCGAGGTCGGTCCTCTCGTCGTACCGGGGAAGACACCGTGCGTCCGGTGCGCCGACCTGCAACGCGCCGAGTGGGACCCGCACTGGCTCGCGCTCCTTGCGCAGGTCGAGCGTCCGCTGGCCGACTCTGAGCGGTCCGCCGCGGCGGTCTCGGTGCTCACCTGCCACGCAGCGGCCATCGAGACGGTCTCCCAGCTGCTGGTCGTGATCGACTCCGGCGCCGCAGCCGACCACTCGACCGTCGTGTTCATCGGCCCCAGGGCCACCGACACCGAGACGCGGACGGTCGACGTACATCGCGCGTGCGGCTGCCACGTGCTGGGCGCGTTTGCCCTGACCGCGACAATGGACACATGAGCGCTGACGACCCGCACGGTGACGCCGGCTCAGGATTCCCGCGCGGCGCGTTCGCCCGCACTGCCCGCCTTGCGAGCCTGCCGATCGGCTTCGCCGGCAGGACCACACTGGGAATGGGGCGCCGACTGGCGGGCGCACCCGCCAACGCCGTGGTCAACGAGGTGCAGCAGCGTACGGCCGAGCAGATCTTCAGTGTCCTCGGAGAGCTCAAGGGTGGCGCGATGAAGTTCGGCCAGGCGATGAGCGTCTTCGAATCGGCGATGCCCGACGAGCTCGCCGGCCCGTACCGCGAGGCGCTCACCAAGCTGCAGGACTCGGCGCCCCCCATGTCGCCGCCGACCGTGCACCGGGTGATGGCGCGAGAGCTCGGCAGCAGCTGGCGGGACTCGTTCATCCGCTTCGACGACGTGCCGGCGTACGCCGCCTCGATCGGGCAGGTCCACCGCGGCCGGTGGCACGACGGCCGCGAGGTCGCCATCAAGGTGCAGTACCCCGGCGCTGCCAAGGCGTTGGAGAGCGACCTGCGCCAGATCGCGCGGCTCAGCCGCCTGTTCGGGGTGCTGGCGCCGGGCCTGGACATCAAGCCGCTCGTCACCGAGCTGCAGGACCGGATCATGGAGGAGCTCGACTACGCCTTGGAGGCCGAGGCCCAGGCCGCGTTCGCCGCGGAGTTCAGCGACGACGAGCATGTCGTGGTGCCCAAGGTCGTGGATCACACAGACCGGGTCCTGGTGACCACGTGGCTGGACAGCATCTGCTCGCTGGCGGCGCTGATCGACAGCGGTTCGCAGGCCGACCGCGACAAGTTCGGGGAGATCTACGTACGGTTCATGTTCGCCGGACCGTCGCGGGTCGGACTGCTGCACGCCGACCCGCACCCCGGCAACTTCCGAATTCTCGCAGACGGCCGGCTCGGCGTCGTCGACTACGGGGCCGTCGCGCGCCTGCCCGGCGGCACCCTGCCGCCGGTGGTGGGGCGGCTGCTGCGGCACGCCGTCGATGACGACTACGACGCCGTCGTCGAAGGGTTGCGCGCGGAGGGGTTCCTGCGGCGGGGCGCGCGAGTCGACGCCGACCTGATGCGCGCCTACCTTGGGCCGTTCGTCGAGCCGGCGCGATCGCCGACGTTCGCGTTCAGCCGGCAGTGGATGCGGGAGCAGGCGGCCCGGGTCAGCCGGCCGGACCGCGAAGGCATGGGCACCGCCATGCAGATCAACCTGCCCCCGTCG
Source organism: Nocardioidaceae bacterium (assembly GCA_013695785.1). Taxonomy (GTDB): domain Bacteria; phylum Actinomycetota; class Actinomycetes; order Propionibacteriales; family Nocardioidaceae; genus JACCZT01. Next base: position 11,115 of record JACCZT010000104.1, read on the forward strand.
TACCTGCTGATCCATCGCGTCTGGGTCGGTGGGATCGGCGTGCTCAGCCAGCTCGAGGCGACCGCGCCGTTCCGTGACGTCCTGGCCGATTCGTTGCCCGGCTTCGCCGACTGAGATCAAGCGCGCCCGGAAGTGCCGGGATGACGAAGCGGCTGCCACGACCGGGTGGTCGTAGCAGCCGCTTCTTCTCGGTGGTGCTGTCCGTCAGATCCTCCGAGGTACGTTCTCGACGCTGTGCGCCTTGACGCCTCAGAGAACCCGGGCGAGGTGGAGGCGGGCCTGGTAGGCCGCCCTCTCCGCCCGACGAGCGAGGCGCTTGGCGCGGACGAGCTCGCTGGCCCGCCGCTGGTGATGCGCCTGCTCGAGGCGCTCGAGACTGTGTGCTCGAGCGAGTTCTTCGTGCATGAGATTCATGGTGATGCTCCTGGGGGTGCTGGTGGTCAACATGGATGTGGGTTTCCTTCGGTGGGCGGTCAGGCGGCGTAGACGTCGTTCTTGCGTGGACGACCTCGGGGCCGCTTGCGCGGGATGACGGCTCCTTGGAAGAAGAGCTCGCCGCCCCAGACGCCCCATGGCTCGGCCCGGTCCCTGGCTCCGGCGAGGCACTGCTGACGTACGGGACAGCCAAGGCACATTGCCTTCGCCACCTCGACGTCGTGCGGTGTCTCTCCGAAGAAAAGTTCCGGATCGCTCGTGTGACACGGCAGGACGGTGTCGTGCTTGGTGTCGACCACGAGCACGTCGAGAACGCTGATGGTCATGTCACCTCCTCGTGAGGCTAGATCTGACGGACTTGTGTGAGAGGTGGTGGATCCGGGGATACAAAAAGGCCGCGGATCCCGGTGAGGGTTCCGCGGCCTGGAGTGTTCCTGCCGATCTGAGGTGATCTAGACAGGTGGACTCCAGGCAGCTCGCCCCTGGGTGGTGACAGCGAATGCCGGCTTGTGCGCATCGATGCCACGCACCGATGCACCGAGGTCCTGGCCGAGGTACGCCGCACCGAAGACGGAGGTGTCCCCCGTAGCGAAGGTGGCGGCACGGCCAGAAACGACACGCGTGCGGGCGGCATTGAACGCCGGCTTGACACACATGATCTTGTCCATGGAAAACGCCTCCTTCCGCACTCAGGGGAGGACCCGAGGGGTCCTCTAGCTCAACGACATGAGGGCAGCCTACGCGGCTGGCAATTCGAGGCGCAATTGATTTACGGGAAACTTCTGGCGAAGTCGACGTTGCGGGTGGCCGCGGCCTGCGGCTGAGCGGCGGTCAGGGCGAGCACAGGGCGAGGACCTCGTCGCCGTAGCGGTCGAGCTTGGTCCGGCCGACACCGGGGATCTTGAGCAGCGCCGGAGCGTCACCCGGGCGCTCCTCGGCGATCGCGGTCAAGGTGGCGTCGGTGAAGACGCAGTACGCCGGAACCTTCTGCGCGCTGGCCTGCTCCCCGCGCCAGCTGCGCAACGCCTCGAAGAGCTCCTCGTCATAGGTCGCAGGGCAGGTCGAGCAGCGCCCGATCTTGCGCTCGGCGCCGGTGCTGAGCACGACGTTGCACACCCGGCAGTGGGCGACGCCTCGTTCGCGAGCGGTACGCCGGCGGGACCGCCCCACGGTCGCGCTCACCTCGTCGGCAGGCCGGAGACCGTCGAGGAACCGGCTCGGCCGGCGGTTGCCGCGCCCGCCGGGGCTGCGCGCCGCCGACCAGGACACGTGCAGCTGCTGTCGGGCGCGGGTCACGCCGACGTACAGGAGCCTGCGCTCCTCCTCCACGGCCGCGGGGGTGTCGGCGTAGACGATCGGCATCGTCCCCTCGTGCACGCCGATGCAGAACACGACATCCCACTCCAGGCCCTTGGCCGTGTGGAGCGTCGCCAGCGTCACGCCCTCGGCGATCGGGGCGTGAGAGCTCTGCGCGCGGCGCTCGAGGTCCGCGACGAGCACGGACAGGTCGGCACCCGGGTCGGCTGCGGCGAGATCGGCCGCCATCGAGACGACGGCGTGCCAGGACTCCCACCGGTCGCGTAAGGCGCCGGCTCCGCTCGGCGGTTGCTCGGAGTAGCCCATCGAGGTCAGGACGTCCTTGGTGTCGGCGACCAAGTCACCGGAACCGGGATCGCCGCCGCGGGCCTGGCCGCGGAGCAACGTGACGGCCTGGCGCACCTCGGGACGGTCGAAGAACCGCTCGACGCCGCGGACGACGAACGGCAGGTCACGTGCGGCCAGAGCTTCCTCGAACGCCTCGGACTGGGCGTTGATGCGGAACAGGACGGCGATCTCGCGCAACGCGGTCCCGGCGTCGCGTAGACGCAGGACCTGCGCGGCGACGCTCTCTGCCTCGGCTACCTCGTCGGAGTAGCTGGTGTATGTGACCGCCGGACCTGCCTCCTGCTGTGAGCGCAGGGTGACGCCGTCGCGGCGGCCCTTGGCGGAGACGGTGTTGGCAGCCTCGATGATCTGCGGGGTGGACCGGTAGTTGCGTACGAGCTCGATGCGGGTGGCGCCGCGATAGCGCCGGGTGAAGTCGTTGAGGTGGGTCGGGGAGGCACCGGCGAAGGAGTAGATGGTCTGCAGCGGGTCACCGACGACGCAGATGTCCTCGCGCCCGCCGAGCCACTGCTCGAGGAGCGTCGCCTGCAGCGGGTTGACGTCCTGGTACTCATCGACGACGAGGTGGCGGTACTGGCGGCGCACCTGTGCGGCGACGCGTTCGTCCTCGGACAGCAGCGCCGCGGTGCACAGCAAGATGTCCTCCATGTCGATGCGGCCGCGCTCGCGCTTGACCTCCTCGTACGCGGCGAACACGTGCGCGGTGGTCGCGCGGTCGATCGTGTCGAAGCCGCGGCCGGCCTGCGCGCTGAGGACCGGGTAGTCGGCGGGCCGTACGTTGCTGACCTTGGCCCACTCGATCTCGCTGGCCAGGTCACGCATGAGAGTGCGGTCGGTCGAGACCCGGCAGCGCCGCGTGGCCTCGGCGAGCAGCGGCAGCTTGGAGGCGGTGACCTCGGGCAGGTCGCCGCCGTAGACCTGGGGCCAGAAGTAGCGCGCCTGGCGAAGCGCGGCGGAGTGGAACGTCCGCGCCTGCACCCCGTCGGCACCGAGGGTGCGCAGGCGGCCCCGCATCTCGCCGGCGGCCCGTGCGGTGAACGTCACCGCCAGCACCTCGGTGGGCGTGTAGACGCCGGACGCGACGCCGTAGGCGATGCGGTGCGTGATGGCACGGGTCTTGCCGGTGCCCGCGCCGGCCACCACGCACACCGGCCCGTGCAGCGCGCGTGCGACCTCGGCCTGCTCGGGGTCGAGCGCGGCGAGCAGGTCGTCGGCGGTGGGTCGCACGGAGCTCCTCGTGGGCGTCGGTCGTGGCGGTGGTGATGGCGGAATAACGGCTGCGGCGGTCATGTTGCGAACAGCGTCAACACTAGTCATCGAAGGGGACAAGACATGCCTGCTGCGTTCACGCTCTACTCGACCCCGTGGTGTGGCTACTGCCACCGTCTCAAGGGCCAGTTGCGGCGCGAAGGTATCACCGACTTCGCCGAGGTGGACATCGAGGAGCAGCCCGAGGCCGCAGCGGTCGTGGCGAAGGCCAACAAGGGCAACCAGACCGTACCGACGCTGGTGTTCGCCGACGGGTCCTCCCTCACCAACCCCTCGGTGGCGCAGGTCAAGGCCCAGCTCGGCGTCTGACTCAGCCGTCCCCCACGATTTGTGAGTCCAGGGTTGGTTTCTGCGCCGGGAACGACGCGTGAGCTCACAAATCGTGGAGGGCAGGTGTGGGTCAGCGCCAGGCGCCGGTGATCTCGCCGCCGTGCCAGGACTCGATGAGCCAGCGTGAGATCGACAGCGTTCCGGGCAGCCCGAGCCCACCGGCGGCGGTCAGCTCGGTGACCTCGGCACGGGTGAACCAGCGTGCGTCCTCGATCTCGTCGTTGTCGACGGCGATGTCGTACGAGGCGGCGCGGGCGAAGAATCCCAGCATCAGGCTCGACGGGAACGGCCACGGCTGGCTGCCGGCGTACGTGACCTCTCCGACGACGACACCGGCCTCTTCCATGATCTCGCGGCGCACGGCGTCCTCGAGCGACTCCCCGGGTTCGACGAAACCTGCCAGCGTCGAGTAACGGCCCTCGGGCCACACCGGTTGCCTGCCGAGCAGGGCGCGGTCGTCGCCGTCGGTGACGAGCATGATGACTGCGGGGTCGGTCCGCGGGAAGTGCTGCGCGCCGCAGGCCGGGCAGCGGCGCAGGTGGCCGGCCTGGGCCACCGCGGTGGGCGCACCGCACCGCGCACAGTGCTGGTGGGTACGGTGCCACTGCGCGACGCTGATCGCGTGCACCGCGAGCCCCGCCTCGTCTGCCGCTAGCGCAGGAGCGAGCTCGCGCAGGGTCTGCGGCGAGCACTCGTCCGGCACCCGGTCGATCATGACCGCGAAGTGCTCTCGTCCACCAAGGGCCCCCAGCAGGATGCGCTCGCCCGCCGGTGCCTGCGAAGTGGGGGTCCACCAGAGCGCGTCGCCGCCGGTGGCGATGTGGTCGCCTCCAACGACGGTGGCACGTGACTCGTCGTCGTCCCAGGCGGCCTGCAACGCCGCCTCGTCTGCACGCAGCAGCGACCGCCGGTCGTGCACGTTGTTGGCGAAGGTGAACAGCGGGCGGGAAGCAGCCGGCTCGGCGGATTCGCTCACCTATGGAGCCTACGGCGATGGGTGCGTACCGGCGACGACCGCCTCCAGCTGGTCGCGACCAGGCAGATCGGCGTAGCGGACGGTGCGGCCGAGGCGCACGTAGTAGAACGCAGCCGTCACCTCGGACAGGTCGAGGTCGTGCGTCTCTGCCCATGCGAGCCGGTAGATCGCCAGCTGCAGCTGGTCGGCGTCGGCACGGCGGTTGGTCTTCCAGTCGACGACCTCGAACCCGTGCGCGGTGCGGTAGACGGCATCGATGCGCCCACGGACCTCCTGCCCGGCAAGCCGCAAGGAGAACGGCGCCTCGATCGCGTGCGGTCTGCGGTCGGCGAAGGGACCGCGACTGAAGGCCGCAATGACGTCTGCAAGCTCGGTGTCATCGCGGATGTCGGTGACGTCGCGTCCGGGCAGCTCGTCCTCGGCCAGGAGCATCTGCTGACCGAAGTGTGCCTCGATCCAGGCGTGGAAGCGGGTGCCGAAGCGCGCGGACGGTGCCGGTCTGCGCGGCATCGGGCGGGCGAGGGCGCGGGCGAAACCGTCCGGGTCGTCGCGCAACCTCGCCACCGCGGTCGCCGACAGCGTTGCCGGGCGCGCCACCTCGACGGTGTCGCGATGGCTGACCTGCGCCTCGGCCACAAGGTCGACGATGTCGCCGTCGAGGACGCTGAGCCGCTCCCAGCCGCTGCGCTGATCCGCGTCCAGCGCATCGGGTCGGTCGGGGACCGCGGCCTGGTGTGCGGGCGGATCGGCGATCACTGTCCGCAGCTCGGCGGCAACCTCACGGCGCCTCCGCACCCACGGTCCGTCGGTGGGTGCCGGCCAGGCGACGATGGCGCGCTGCGCGACGAGGGGGTTGGTGGGGTCTTGTCCGTCGGGCAGGTCCGCGCGGGGATCTTCGGCCCAGATCGACGCGTCCGAACCGGCGGCCTGCAACCACTGACGCACCTGCTGCAGGTATGCGGACGGTCCGCGCGGCGCAATCTGAGTACGCCCCCACCAGTGACCGCTGACGACAAGCGTCGCCTTGGCGCGGGTGAACGCGACGTAGCCCAGCCGGAGCTCCTCCAGCAGGGCGTCCTGCTTGCTCTGGGTGCGGTAGGCACTGA
>JACCZT010000125.1 GCA_013695785.1 Nocardioidaceae bacterium
TCGCCCTCGTCGATGGCGCGCTGAACGAGCGACGCCACGACCGAGTCGAACGCGCGCCGCTGTTCCAGCGCCCACGCCTCGGTCTCGGTGTTTCCGCGGACGCGAAGCAACAGCGTGACGTACGGCAGCTGCTCGGCGAGCACGTGGACCTCGCGGCGGATGACGTGGGCGAGCCGGGCGACGGCGGGTCCGGTCGTTGCGCCGGGCTCCTCGACGACGGCGTACAGCGGGCCGACCGCCCGCTCCAGTGCGAGCCGCAGCAGCTGTTGCTTGCTCTGGATGTGGTGGTAGAGCGAGGACTTGGACAGGCCGGACGCGCGGGAGATGTCCTCCATGCTGGTGCCGTCGTAGCCGCGTTCGGTGAAGACGCGCACAGCGACGCCGAGCAGGGTGTCGATGTCGTACCGCGGGCGCGGTGCGCCGGACGGCAGGACGCGTTTCGCGCCGGTCGCCAGGTCCGGGTCGATCGGTCGGGCGGTCATTGCGGCGGCGCGTGCCGACGGGCTTCGATGACACGGAAACGCCCGGCGACGAAGTGGGCGTCGGTGTAGGTGGCGTTCGCTGCGCGGTTGGCGCCGGTGGCGTGGAAGTCCGAGAACGCCGTGGTCTGGTTGACGAAGACCCCGCCGGTGAGGTTCTCCGACAGGGCTACACCGGCACGCAGGGACGCCGTCCGGACCTCGTCCAGGAACTCCTCGTCGGTGGAGTAGACGCCGGCCGTGAGGGCGCCGACCTCGTCGGTCAGATCCTCGAGCAGGGCGACCGCATCGTCGCGGGTCTCGGTCTCGACGACGAAGGAGATCGGCCCGAAGCACTCCTGCGCGTACGCGTCGCGGTTGCCCGCGTCGACGCGGAGCACCAACGGCGTACGAATGCGCGCGTCAGGCCAGGCGTCGACCTCGATCGGCCGCGAGGGGATCGCTGCCGGACCGGCGGCCGCCTGCTCGAGGCGCCGGGCGACGTCATCGTCGACGATGGCCCCGAGGATGCCCGCGGCCTTGGCGTCGTCCTGGCCGAGCAGCGTGTCCAGCGCCGAAGCAAGGTCGGCGACGAAGTCGTCGGGGGTCTTGGTGCCCTCGTCGGTCGCCACCCCGGTCTTGGGGACGTACACGTTCTGAGTCGTCGTGCACATCTGGCCGCTGTACAGCGACAACGTGAAGGCGAGATTGGCCAGCGCACCGCGGTAGTCGTCGGTCGACTCGACGATGACGGCGTTGACCCCCGCCTTCTCGGTGTAGACCAGCGCCTGCCTCGCGTTGTCCTCCAGCCATTCGCCGAACGCCGTCGAGCCGGTGAAGTCGATGACACCGACACGGGGGTCGGTCGCCAGCTCGGCGGCGATCGGTTCGTCGGTCCGCTCGGCCGCAAGCACCACCACGTCCGGGTCGAAACCGGACTCGGTGAGGACCTCGCGAGCGATGGAGACCGTGAGGGCGAGTGGGAGCACGGCCCGGGGGTGCGGCTTGACTATCACGGCGTTGCCGGTGACCAGGCTGGCGAACATGCCGGGATAGCTGTTCCACGTCGGGAAGGTGTTGCACCCGATCACCAGAGCGATGCCTCGAGAGACGGGCGTGAAGGTCTTGGTCATCCGCAGCGGCGGGCGCTTGCCTTGCGGCTTCTCCCACAGCACCGACGCCGCGTGTCGCTCCTGCTCGGCGAGGGCGTACGCCACCGCCTCGAGACCGCGGTCCTGGGCGTGCGGTCCTCCGGCCTGGAAGGCCATCACAAAGGCCTGGCCCGAGGTGTGCATCACCGCGTGCGCCATCTCGAAGCTGCGCGCATTGATCCGGACGAGGATCTCGGTGGCCACCGCAGCGCGCTGGACGGGAGTCGCGCCTTGCCACGACGGCACCGCCCGTAGCGCGGCCTTGAGCAGGGCGTCGTTGGAGGCGTGCGGGTAGCGCACGCCCAAGGCGATCCCGTACGGCGAGACCTCCTCACCGACCCAGGAGCCGTCGGTCGGCTGGCCGAGGTCGAGCTCGGTGCCCAGGAGCGCATCGAACGCCGACTGACCGGCCGCGGCGGCGTCCTCGCCGTAGACGCGCGGACTCGGCGACTCCGGGAAAGCCGAGAAGTACTCCCGGGTTCGCGTCGCCCGTTGGGCGCGCGCGAGCAGGTCGGCGTGCTTGTCGATGAGCTCGGGCAACGTTGCTGTCGCGACCGCGGGGTCCATGGGATCCTCTTGCTTGACGGGGTGATCGGGTCCGTTGCAGCCTAGGACCGACCGTTCGGTCGGGCAACCCGCAGGAGGAAACATGTCGGAGCCGCCTGCCCTGGAGATCGCGCGCCGTTGCGTCGCCACGATGTGGGCTGCGGACCGGGCGAGTGTCGCGATGGGCATGCGGCTCGTCGCCGTCGGCGTCGGTCGGGCCGAGGTGGCGATGGTGGTCACCGAGACGATGGTCAACGGGTGGGGACGGTGTCACGGCGGCTATCTCGCGAGCCTGGCGGACACGGCGTTCGCTGCGGCCTGCAACACCTACGACGAGGTCACGGTGGCCGCGGGTTTCGACATCTCGTTCGTCGTCGCGTGCGTCGTCGGCGACGAGCTGACCGCGCGGGCCACCGAACGGGTACGGCGTGGGCGGACGGGGATCTATGACGTGCGCATCACCCGTACCGACGGCGATGGCGGTGATGAGGTCGTGGCCGAGATGCGCGGCCGCAGCCACTCCCTCGGGCAGCCCATCCTCGAGGGAGGATGAGCGCCGAGGGGTGCTGGCCTACTTGCCGAGACCGGTGCGGTCCACCCGCCGGTGGAAGCCCATGCCGGCCAGCCCGCCCAGCATGGCGGCGATCAGCGCGGCCACCACGACGGCGACGGCGGTGACGATTCCCCCGGTCGTCAGGTCGCCCTCGGACAGCGGGACACGCGGGAAGGCATCGAGCTGGGACAGGACGTTGTACTCGTCGCCGGCGACGGCACCGAGGATGGCCGCCACTATCGCGATCACGATCGCCCACAGCCAGACGGCGATGCCCTGCTTGATGCCGTCGAAGCGGGCCATCCGGCCGGCGACGTAGCCGCCACAGAAGTAGGCGATGAACACGATGACCAGGAGCGCGATGCCGCCGGCGATGCCGACCGTGCCGGCGTTGGCGGCGGCATCGTCGACGGCGCTACCGATCGAGGTGTCGGTGCCTAGGCTGGTCGCCGCACCGGCGGCCGCGATCAGCGCCACCAGGAGCACCAGGGTCCCGGTCGCCGTCAGCCACCCGAAGAACGCCGACCCGATCTTCATGCCGCCGTGCTCCTCCTTCTCCCGTTCAACCACGCTCTTGCGGTCGCGGGAGTCGTCGTACGTGCCGTCGTCGGCATGCGACGAGGTGCGCGTGTCGTCGTCCGCGCGGGCGTCGTCGCTGCTGCGCCGCGGCTCGGTTGATTCATCGGACGTGCTCATCGGACTCTCCTGGTGCTTGTCGAGATCGTGCCTCTCGACGCACGGTAGTCACTCCTACGGCAATTGCATCTCCAACTTCGCCCACAACCGTCCTCTGACGACTCACCGCAGAACCTGTGCGAGGACGTCGAGCACCTGTGCCGCGAGGTCGCCGGTGGGGTCGAGGTCCGGCCGGAAGTCGGCGATGCTGAGGCCGATCAGCTGCGGTGACTGCGCCAGCGGGTCGATAAGGACCGCGAGCTGGTCCCAGTCCAGCCCTCCGGGTTGTGGGTACGTCACCGCCGGCAGCGACTGCGGGTCGAGGACGTCCAGGTCCAGGTGCAGCCACACGCCCTCGCCGACTCTGCTCAGCCAGGTCGAGGCTCGGTGGCCCGCCGCCCCGGGGTCGACGCCGATGGTCGCAGCGTCGATCCTGCGCAACGCAGCGGGCAGCCGAGCACGTTCGTCGGCGGCGCCCTGGTCGACGTCGTCGGCGCGATGGCCGAGCAGGACGGCGTCGAGGGCGTCCACCATCGGTGGTGCTCCTGCCAACGTGACCAACGACTCGGCGCCCGCACCAGTCAGCAGCGCCAGGTCCATGTCCGCTGTCTCGCCGGTCTCCGACGCATGTCCATCGAGAAAGTCCGGGTGCCCGTCGATGAACCACAGCCCGACCGTGCCGACGTGCCGGCGCAACGCAGGGACGATGCCGAGCAGGATGCTGCAGTCCCCGCCGACCACCAACGGCCGCCGGTCAGGGGTGTCCTGCAGCGCTCGGCCGAGGGCGTCGGCCACGGCGTGAGCGGCGCGTACGGTCTCGGGCAGCGCGAGCACACCGGTGTCCTCGTCGCGGTCGGTGCTGTCGACCACCGTGACGGCGTCGCCGAGGTCTTGGCCCACCAAGGCGGACAGCCCCGCCGCACGCAAGGCGTCAGGCGCGGCCTGCTCACCGCGTGCGGTACCGGAACAGTCCCAAGGCGCGCCGAGGAGGAACCAGTCGACGGCGCTCACCCAGCCATTATGACGGTCGATGATCTCGCGGCGCCGGCGCCGGTGCCGCTGCTCGGTAGCGCGGCGTGAGGGCCCGGGCGCGTCCGAGCGCTGCCCCCCGGGCCACCTCGCCCGCATCGACACCGGGCAGCGCTAGCAGGGCATCGGCGATCGCGCGCTGATGGGTCCGTGGCGGCGCCTTCACCGACCACGCGCCGGCGACGAGGCCGGCGGTCTGCGCCAGGATGTCCGGGCGGTCACCGGCAAGGCTGTGGAGCTCATCGACAAGTGTCGGGATCGGCGTGCCGGCATAGACCGCGCGTTGAGCGGCGGCATGCAGCGCGACGCTGAGCCGGGTGTCGGCTGTCATGGCGCGACGGGGCACGGCATCTCCTGCGGGCAGCGGCCGACCCCGAGGCCAACCGTAACGCCCGGTCGAGTGAGCGCGGATCGCCGACGAATCTCCCGGTGGGGGTTAGTGGGAATAGATCGGTGCGGTGACGCGTAGACTTGGGCGTTCGCAAATCGCATGAGGGAGTCCGGTGGCAGCAACGAACACAGAGCGATCCAGCGAGGATGCGACACGCGTACCGACCGAGCAGCAGACTCGGCAGGAGATCGCGCACGAGCAGGCTTACGTCGACACCATCTACGAGCGCCTCGCCGAGTCGGCCAGGGTCGCGCACGCGCTGAGGGACGAGGGGTACGCCCGCGGCCACCTCGGGCACGAGGGCGGCTTGGTCGAGCGCGACGCCATGGTCTACCAGGCCTCCAAGCGCATCGCCGCGCTCAACGCCGCGCACGACGGACTGGTGTTCGGCCGGTTGGACCTGCGCACCGACGGGCCCCGCTACATCGGCCGCATCGGCGTACGCGACGCCGACCGCGAGGTGATGCTGATCGACTGGCGCGCCCCAGCGGCCTCGGTGTTCTACCAGGCCACCGCCCAGGACCCCTCCGGTGTCGTACGCCGGCGGGTGCTGCGCTGCGGCGGGAGCAAGGTCGTAGGCGTCGAGGACGACCTCCTCGACGCCGCGCACGCTCCCGACGGCATGGTCGTGGTCGGCGAAGGCGCTCTTCTCGCCAGTCTGAGCCGGGCCCGCGACAGCACCATGCACTCGGTCGTGGCCACCATCCAGAAGGAGCAGGACGAGGCGATTCGGGCGCCGAGCCGCGGTGCCACCACCATCGGCGGTGGACCAGGCACGGGCAAGACGGTCGTGGCGCTGCACCGGGCGGCGTACCTGCTGTACACCGACCGCCGACGGTTCGAGTCCGGTGGCGTCCTCGTCGTAGGCCCCTCCGGTGTGTTCATGAACTACATCGAACGCGTCCTGCCCAGCCTGGGCGAGACGAGCGTGACCCTGCGGGCGCTCGGTGAGGTCGTCGACGGCATCCGCGCCCGCCGGCACGACCCGCCCCGGGCCGCCGCGACCAAGGGGTCGGCGCGCATGGAGGGCGTGCTGCAGAAGGCGGTGCGTGGCGCGCAGCTCGGGGAGCCAGACAGCTTCCGCTACTTCTACAGGGACGACGTCCTGCGATTCGACGCGCGCGCGTTGCGGCAGCTGCGCGAGCAGCTGTTGGGCGGCGGCAAGCGACGCAACCGCGTCTATCCCAAGGTCCAGCAGCATCTGATCGACGCCCTGTGGCGCCAGGTCGAGGGCGAGCGGGCGCGCGAGGACGGCAAGGAGGAGTTCGCCGCGACGATCCGGACCGACGACCGCTTTCTTGACTTCGCGACGACCTGGTGGCCGCCGTTGGACGCCATCGACGTGTGGGAGTCGTTGCGCGTACGCGAGGTGCTGCAGCGCCACGCCGGGGGAGCGCTGAGCGGCAGTGAGATCGACGACCTGCTCGCGTCCTGGGCGCAGCCGGCGGGTTCGGTGCGGCTCCAGCCCTCGATCGAGGACGTACCGCTGATCGACGAGCTGCGCTACCTGCTCGGCGAGGTGCCGGCCGAGCTCGACGAGGACGACGAGGACCCGTACTCCGTCAAGCAGCTGATGTCCTTCGAGCGGCGTGACCGTGACGACCGGGACGAGTCCGTGCGCATCCACGCCACCCAGAGCATCGAGGACGACAGCTTCGCGCACGTGCTCGTCGACGAGGCGCAGGACCTGTCGCCGATGCAGTGGCGGATGCTCGGCCGGCGCGGCAGGTACGCCAGCTGGACGATCGTCGGTGACGCCGCGCAGTCGTCGTGGCCGCATCCGCAGGAGGCTGCGCTCGCGCGGCGGACGGCGCTGGACGGCAAGCTCGAGCACGAGTTCAGGTTGTCGACCAACTACCGCAACTCCGCTGAGATCTTCGAATTCGCCGCCGACGTGGCGCGGATCGCCGTGCCCGACCCTGACCTGCCCGATGCCGTACGCCGCACCGGCACCCGGCCCGAGCACCGCGTCGTCTCCCCCGGCGCGCTGGCGGCGGCCGTCGCCGAGGCCGTTGCCGAGATCGCCGGCGCGGCCGCGGGCACCGTG
>JACCZT010000144.1 GCA_013695785.1 Nocardioidaceae bacterium
CAGGGCAGTATGCTCGCGCGGGTCAGTCGTCGCCGCGGACGGGTAGCGTCCGTGGGCCCGGGCCTTGGTCGCCGAGCACGTCGCGGGGGTTGAAGGTCGTGCATCGCTCGAGCGACAGGCATCCACAGCCGATGCATCCGGTGAAGTCGTCGCGCAGCTCGTGCAGCGCCTGGATCCGCAGGTCGAGGTCCGCACGCCAGCGTGACGCGAGCTGCTCCCAGTCCCGCTGGTTCGGCACCCGGTCGGCCGGTAGCTCATCGAGCGCTTCCTTGATCTCGGCCAGCGGGATGCCGACGCGCTGACCGATCCGGATCATCGCGATCCGGCGCAGCAGATGGCGCCGGTAGCGCCGTTGGTTGCCCGACGTGCGCTCGGCCGCAAGCAGACCCTTGCGCTCGTAGAAGTGGAGCGTAGAGACCGCCACCCCCGAACGCTGGGCAACCTGTCCGACGCTGAGGTGCCGCACATCCCACCGGACGTCGCTCACGGCGTACCGCCTCCGATCTGGCCGAGCCCGACCTCGACCACAACAATAGTTGAGGTCCAGCGTGACACGTCGCACCGGCCGCGGACAACACTTCGTCTCGCTCGCCGTGGCCGGCGCCGCTACGGTGGCGACATGAGTGAGCAACCCCTCCTGCGCGCAGTGGCCGGGTCGACGCCGGCCGTGGACGAGACCGCCTGGGTCGCGCCCGGCGCCGTGATAGTCGGCGACGTACGGCTCGGACCCGGCGCCAGCATCTGGTACGCCGCGGTGCTGCGCGCCGACAACGCCCCCATCACGATCGGTGCGAACAGCAACCTGCAGGACGGGTGCGTCGCGCACGTCGACACCGACGTGCCGGTGACCGTCGGAAGCGGCGTCTCGGTCGGACACCGCGCAGTGCTGCACGGTTGTACCGTCGAGGACGACTGCCTCATCGGCATGGGCGCGGTCCTGCTGAACCGTTCGCACATCGGGGCCCGTTCGATGGTCGCCGCCGGCGCCGTGGTGCTGCAGGACACGCAGGTCCCCCCTGGCTCACTCGTCGCCGGAATCCCCGCCAAGGTGCGGCGCGAGCTCTCTGAGCAGGAGCGACAGGACATCGTCGAGAACGCCGAGCACTACCTCACGCTGCGCGACCTGCACCGGGCCGAGGACTGACCGCCTCCTGCTCGCGGACCGCGCCGCGAGCGAAGACGGCGTACCCGACGAACCCGATCAGCAACGCCGCGATGATGCCCAGGTTGGCGAACGCCCACTCACCCTCCTTGCCGCCGATGAGGAAGAGCAGGTAGCCCTGCCACGTCAGCCACGCCTGCGTCGCGAAGGTGGTGACCAAGCCCCATCCGATCGCCGTCGCGGCGACGAAGAGCGCGACAGAGAGGACGTTGACCGAGCCGTACCGTCCGCGCGGGTCGTACAGCTCGGCCGCCGCGAAATCGGTCTTGCGCAAGGCGATGTCGGCGATGAAGATGCCAGCCCACGCGGCGACGGGGACGGCGAGGGTGATGAGGAAGCCGGTGAACGGCCCGATGAAGTCGGTGGCGAACCAGACGACGTAGATCGTGCCGAGGATCATCAGTACGCCGTCGACTCCGGCCGCGACGTATCGCGGGACCTTGAGACCGAGGGTGAGCAGCGCCAGGCCGGATGAGTAGATGTCCAGCACCGCGCCGCCGACCAGACCGGCGACCGCCACGACGGCGAACGGGATGAGGTACCACGTGGGTAGCAGAGTCGTGAGCGCGCCGACGGGGTCGGCTCCGATGGCGGCCATGAGTCCGGGCTCGGACCCTGCGAGCAGCAGTCCGTAGAGGACGAGGATCACCGGCGCGATGGCACCGCCGAAGGTCGTCCACCAGACCACACCCTGGCTGGACGCGCTTCGCGGCAGGTAGCGCGAGTAGTCCGCCGCGCAGTTGACCCAGCTGATGCCGAACCCCGCCGTGGCGAAGATCGCAAGTCCGACCACTGCGGCGAAGCCACCCGACGGCAGGGCGCCCACGGCGCCGAGGGCGATCTCGTCCACGGTCAGGGCGACGTAACCGACGGTCAGCACGGCGGTCGCGACCGTGATCCACGCCTGCAACCGCATGATCGCGGTGAAGCCGAGCACCCCGGCGCCGACGACCACCGCGACGATCACCAGGAACGCGACGATCTTGACGACGTTGCCGCCACCACCGCCGAGCCGCTCGATCACGGTGGCCGTCGCCAGCGTGGCGAGCGAGCACAGCGCCGTCTCCCACCCGACGAACAGCACCCACGAGACCCCCGTCGGCGCGGCGTTGCCACGCACGCCGAACGCTGCCCGCGACAGCACCATCGTCGGAGCCGACCCGCGCTTGCCGGCGAGAGAGACGAGTCCGACGAGCACGAAGGACAGCACCGTCCCGAGCAGGCCGGCGATCGTCGCCTGCCAGAACGAGACGCCGAATCCGAGGAAGTACGACCCGTACGCGACCCCGAAGACGGAGATGTTGGAGGCACACCATGGCCAGAACAGGGTGCGAGGGGTGCCCTTGCGCTCGCTCTCGGCGATCACGTTGATGCCGTTGGCCTCGATCGCGGCTGTGGGCGCCGAGACCGGACCGGCCACGGTCGGGTGGGTGGGTGTGTCGGTCATGCGAGGCCTCCTGGAGGCTCGTCGTGCGCTCTGGCGTGCAGCTCGCTCGCAAGAGTGGTGCGGATGACGGCGCCGAGCCGGGTGGCCGACGCCGCGGCGATCTCCACGACCTCGTCAGGGTCGTTCAACGCCGGGTGCTCGCCATTATCGTCCAGCTCCACCGTCGTGACGACCGACAGGCCGAGCGTGGACATGCCCAGGGCACAGGCCGCGATCGCCTCGAGCACCGCGGACATGCCGACGACGTCAGCCCCGAACGACCGCAGCATCCGCGACTCGGCGAGGCTCTGGTAGTGCGGCCCGGGGAGCATTGCGTACGTCCCCGCGACCAAGGCCGGGTCGGTCGCCAGCGCTGCCGTCGCCAGGTGCGGTGACCAGCACCTGGTGAGGTCGACGAACCGAGCACCGACCAGCGGTGACATCGCGGTGAGGTTGAGGTGGTCGGTCAGCACGACGCCGGTGCCAGGTGGCCAGTCCGACCGCAGCGACCCGTTGGCGTTCGTGAGCACGGCGGTGCGCGCGCCGGCCGCCGCCGCGGTCCGGACGCCGTGCGCGACGGCCGCTGTCCCGTGGCCCTCGTACAGGTGGGTGCGGCCGGACAGCACGAGCACCCGGTGCCCGTCCAGGTCGAGCGAACACACCTCTCCGGCGTGGCCGACCGCGGTTGGCGCGTGGAAGCCGGGCAGGCTCCCCGCGGGCATACGCCAGCGGATCTCGCCGAGCGCGGCGAGCGCGCCGGCCCAGCCCGAGCCCAGCACCACGACGGCAGCGTGCTGGGCTGCTCCGCTTCCAGCTGCTATCGCTTGTGCGGCCTCGAGCGCAAGGTCTTCGGCGTCGTCCACCCAGCTATTGTCCCTAGGACTTGTTCGGGCGGTCGTCGCCCAGCGTCACGTACGCCACGGCTGCGGCGCCCAGCGCGATCAGGATGGCCACCGCGGACGTGCGCTGCACGCCGACGTCGAACGCTGCGTGCGCAGAGTCAAGCAGCACCTGCTGCGCGCCGCCGGTCAGGGACCTCGCCGACTCGGTCGCCCCACCTAGGGTCTCCACCGAGCCCACCGCCGCCGGTTGGGTGACCTCGAACGGGACGATAACCCCGGCCCGGTAGGTGGCGGTCAGGATGCCGCCGAGGACGGCGGTGCCCAGCACGGCGCCGATCTCGTACGCCGTCTCGGAGATCGCCGAGGCAGCACCGGCCTTGTGCGCCGGTGCAGTGGCGATGATGACGTCGTTGGTCAACGTCTCTGCCAGGCCGATGCCGGTGCCGAGGACCGCGAAGGCGACCATCACCGACGCGGTCGTCGGCGAGTCACCGACGAAGGCGGCGATCGCGTAGCCCGCTGCCGAGACTACGAAGCTGCCGCTGACGAGCACCCGGACCGGGACGTACCTCACCAGGCGCACGGCGACGAGGCCGGCGGCGATCGTGGCGAGCAGGCCGGGGACCAGGACCATGGCCGCGTTCATCGGGCTCAGGCCGATGACGAGCTGGAGCAGCTGCGCGGAGAAGAACAAGAACCCCGCGAGGGCCATGATGCTGAGCAGGTTGGACAGCAGGGCGCCACTGAACGCCCGATCGGCGAACAGCTCCAGGTCGAGCAGTGGATGGGTCAGCTCGCGCTGGCGGCGCACGAACGCCACGGCGCTCGCGATGCCTATCGCGGTCGCGCCCAGGACGCTGTTGGTCAGCCCGTGCTCGGCTACCGCCTTCATGGCGTAGACGATCGGGAGCATTGCCGTCATCGACAGAGCGATGCTGATCGGGTCTACGGGTCCCGGTGTGGGATTTCGCGACTCGGGAACGAGGACGCGTGCCAGCGGCAGCAGAGCGAGCACCACCGGGACGTTGATCAAGAAGACCGAACCCCAGGAGAAGTGCTCGAGCAGGTAGCCACCCACGATGGGTCCCAAGGCGGCGCCTCCGGAGAAGCCCGCCGCCCACACGGCGATCGCGAGGCGGCGCTGTGCACGGTCGAGGAAGATGTTGCGGAGCAACGACAGCGTCGAGGGCATCAGTGTCGCCCCGAAGATGCCGAGCAGTGCGCGGCTGAGGATCAGTACCTCGACCGTCGGGCTGTACGCCGCGAGCACCGACACGGCACCGAAGCCGACGGCCCCGACCAGCAACAACCGGCGGCGACCGATCCGGTCGCCGAGACTTCCCATCGCCACCAGCAGGCCGGCGAGCATCACGGCGTAGATGTCGACGACCCACAACAGCTCTGTGCCCCCCGGAGCAAGGGCCGCGCTGAGCGCAGGCAGCGCGAAGCTGAGGACCGTGTTGTCCATGCTGACCATGAGGACGGGCAGCATGAGGACGACGAGTGCTGCCCACGCGCGCAGGCCGGCCTTCGGCGGCTCCCGTGTCACTATCGGTGTCTCGCCCCTCGCGAGAGCCATCAGGGCACTCATGCTGTCCTCCTTGCCTTCGTTTACTAAACCGTCCAGCCGGTACACTTTACACCGGCTGGACGGTTTACTTCAACGGCAACTGACCCCGGATAGGGTGATCTCCATGACAGCGACGCGCGACCGGCTGCTCGATGCCTTCGAAGCGCTGTTGGTCGTGGGCGGGAGCCGAGCCGCAACCCTCGACGCAGTCGCAGCGAGGGCCGAGGTGTCCAAAGGCGGGCTGCTCTACCACTTCCCCAGCAAGGACGACCTGGTGACCGCGATGCTCGACCGCCTTCGCGAGCAGGGCAAGGCCGACGTGGCCGCGATGCGCACCGCGCCTGAGGGCCCGGTCGACTTCTACCTCAAGACCTCGACCGACACCGGAAGTGCCTTCGACCGCGCCCTTATCGCTGCCGCCCGGATCGCGCAGGAGTGCGACGCCAGAGGGCGGGACGCCCTCGCCGACCTCCGTGAGGGCTGGTTCCTCGTGCTCGCCGAGCATCTCGGTGACAACGCGCTCGCGCGTACCGTCCAGCTGATCGGCGACGGCTTCTACTTCGACGACACGACCGGCCTCGCGCACCCCTCCTCGCTCGAGCACGTGCGTACGGTCCTGCGCCGACTCGGCGCCCTCGACTGACGACGCGGAGTCGACGTCACATCGTTACGCCGCGGTCGCCGGACGGCTGGTTTCAAGTCGTCTGGATCTGGGTAGGTTAGATCGTCCGGATTGGGCCCCAACAATGTCCTTTACCGCACGGTGACGGTCAAGGTGATCACCGTCACGTGGCGTCTGAGGTTTAGACGGTGGTTGGTTACTCGTCGTCGTCCGCGTCGCCGTTGGCGTCGGCGGAGGCGCTCACCACGTTGAAGCCCTCGTCCAGCTGCACGTCGGTCTCTCGACCGTTGGCCAGGGTGACTTCGACCTCGTAGTAGCTCTCCTCGTCGCCGACCTCGGTCTCGGTGACACGACCCTCGCCCGTGTGTTCCAGGGCCGCTGCCGAGGCACGCTCCAACGGCGTACCCGTGATCGGGGTCTCGGCGGCGTCATCATCGCCGGCACTGACTGCCGTCGCAATACCTGTCCCGGCACCGACCGCTGCTACTGCGGCGACCGCCAGAACGGCTCCCTTGGCTTTGCGGTTCATGATCTCTCCTCGGATGGGACGGACTAGGAGCCGGTCCGGCTCCACTTCAGCACAAGTCTGTCCGTACGACCCTGAATCCATGCTGAACGACGACGGCGCGACCCGCTACTCGGTCATGCCCTGGGTCAACGTCACACCGTAGGTAAAAGCGATGGTTGGCCACGGACGGACCGTACTTCTTGAGGGTGCGCGAGGGGGGAGTTGAACTGTTCTGCACCCCGCGATCCACTGGGGCACGAAAGCCCGTTATAGCCCGTGCAGCCGGGAGGCGAGGCTCGGAGTTCCGGTGGTCCTCGACCCAGTCGACGCCCGTGGTCATCGTGAGGACGTCGAGCACCGGGGTGCCGTCGTACCCGGTGCCCGCCAGCTCGGGGACGTGGCTGGTCACCGCGTCGGTCAGCGCAAGTGCACCGTCGCGGAC
>JACCZT010000179.1 GCA_013695785.1 Nocardioidaceae bacterium
CCCAGACCGCGAAGACCGCCCGGACCGCCCATGGCGTGTTGACCACGCTCAGCAGCAGCACGACGACGAGGATCGGCATGAGGTACTCAGCGCCACCACGTCGGGAGTCGACGAAGTCGCGGGAGAACCGGCGTACCGGACCTCGGTCACGCGCCGGCAGGTACCTCGCGTCCCCGGTCGCCATCCCCGCGCGAGCCTGGGCTCGGCCCTCGTTGCGACGCTGGCGCGCGATCTTGGCCGCTTCCTTGCGTGTCGTCGGTGGCTTCATCCGCAGCCGCCGCGCCGCCTCGGCCTCCTTGCGGGTCGGGGTTCGCCGACCCTTCCCACCGAGGTCGCTCTCCTGCCTCAGCGCGGGCGCGGAGTCAGGGGCTGGCTTGCTGCGTGAGAACACTGATCTGCTGCCTTCTGTACGGCTGGTGGGGCCGCCGGGGTACGGGTAGGCGGCCAGACTACCTTCGACTCACGCCTGTCCGGCTGCCACCACGGGCCCGTAAGGTGGTCATAGACCGATTCCTGCACGTGCAGTCAGCCACGTGTGGCTCAGGATGAGAAGACGAAGGGGACCGACAGCGCGATGAGCGGCATCATGAAACGAATGACCATGATCTTCCGGTCCAAGGCCAACTCCGCGATGGACCGCGCCGAGGATCCCCGCCAGACCCTCGACTACAGCTACCAAAAGCAGCTCGAGCTCCTGCAGAAGGTACGCCGCGGCGTCGCCGACGTGGCGACGAGCCGCAAGCGGGTCGAGCTGCAGATGACCCAGCTCGAGCAGCAGGGCAACAAGCTGCACGACCAGGCGCAACAGGGGCTGGCCAACAACCGCGAGGACCTCGCCCGCGAGGCACTGACCCGGCGTTCTGGTCTACAGCAGCAGATCTCCGAGCTGCAGACGCAGCACGCCAACCTCCAGGCCGAGGAGGAGAAGCTCACCCTCGCCTCTCGTCGGCTGCAGACGAAGGTCGAGTCGTTCCGTACCCGCAAGGAGACGATCAAGGCGACATACACAGCCGCTGAGGCGCAGACCAAGATCAACGAGGCGTTCACCGGCATCTCCGAGGAGATGGGTGACGTCGGGCTGGCCGTCCAGCGGGCGGAGGACAAGACCGCCCAGATGCAGGCGCGGGCCGGCGCCGTCGACGAGCTGATCGCCTCCGGTGCCCTGGAGGACGTCACCGCGAGCCCCGGCGACGACATCGCCCGCGAGCTCGACGCCCTGTCGGCCGGCACGTCGGTCGATGCTGAGCTCGCTGCCATGAAGAACCAGCTCGGCTCGGGCTCGCCGGCACCGGCGATCGAGGCCCGCGACAGTGACTCCGCCGCGGTCGAGACCCCCGCTCGCGAGACCAAGCCGGAGGGCCAGGCATGATCGTGCGCATCTTGGGCGAGGGACAGCTCACCGTCGCCGACGAACACCTCGACGACCTCAACGCTCTCGACGGCGACGTCGAGCGCGCCATCACCGCCGGCGACGAGGCTGCTTTCGCAATCGCCCTCCCGGCGCTGCTGGACGCGGTGCGCGCACACGGCGTACCGGTCCCCGATGAGGAGCTCGTGGACTCGGACCTGATCCTCCCCCCGTCCGACGCGACCCTCGCCGAGGTCGCCGAGATGCTGGGCGAGGAGGGCCTCATCCCCGGCTGAGCCTCGTGTCGTCCCTCGCAAGCACTGGCAGGACGCGTGCTCGGTGGCGGAACGTCCAGAGGCGGCCGTACGTTCAGCCAGGTGAGAGCGACAGGAAGGACCAGCTGGTGGCCAAGACCAGATTCCGCAGTGATGGGGGCCTGACCGCCCGCATGGGCGTCGTGACGTTCCTGCTCGGGGCGGTGTACGTCGGGTTCGGTGCGGTTCTCGTCTACTACTCCGGCCCTGTCCTGGGCATCGTCATCGTGGTCGCTCTGGCCTGGGCTCAGTGGTACTTCTCGGACAAGCTCGCGCTGGCCTCGATGCGGGCGCGAGAGGTCACACCTGAGCAGGCGCCGGAGCTGCACGGCGTGATCGACCGTTTGTGTGCCCTTGCGGACATGCCGAAGCCGCGCGTCCACATCGCAGACACCGACCTGCCCAACGCGTTCGCGACCGGCCGCTCACCGCAGCACTCGTCGATCTGTGTCACCACCGGCATCCTGCAGCGCTTGAGTGCCGAGGAGCTCGAGGGCGTGCTGAGCCACGAGCTCGCCCACGTCGCCAACCGCGACGTCGCCATCATGACTGTCGCCTCGGCCCTCGGTCTGCTGGCCGGTTTCATCACCCGCTGGGGCCTGTACTTCGGTGGTGGCCGCCGTGACAGCAACGGCGCCCCCGCGATGCTCGTCATCTGGGTCGTCAGCATCGTGGTCTACGCGATCAGCTTCCTGCTCACGCGTGCGCTGTCGCGCTACCGCGAGCTGAGCGCCGACCGTTCTGCCGCCTACCTGACCGGCAAGCCGTCAGCGCTCGCGTCCGCGCTGGTGAAGATCTCCGGTGACATGGGTCGCATCCCCACCAAGGACCTGCGCCAGGCCGAGGCGATGAATGCCTTCTTCTTCGCCCCCGCCTTCAGCCGCGACTCGCTGAGCGCACTAATCTCGACGCATCCCTCGACCGAACGCCGACTGCAGCAGCTGTCCAGTGTCGCGGCCGATCTCGGCCGACCGATGCAGTGACGGGGGAGACGAATGGGACTCTGGGACTCACTGCTCGGCCGGCACAAGCCGGTCGAGGCCAACCTCGACGTGCTGTTCGCCGTGCCGCAGGCCGCTCTCACGCTCCAGGCCGGCGGTGGCTTCACGCCACTCGGTACCGGCGCGGTCTGCTACCGCGCCAACGAGGGTGCGGCGTTCTCGGTAACGCAGACCGACGTACAAGCCCTGCTCGACGCCGACGGAGGTCCTGCTGTCGAGCGGAGCACCGACTCGTACGGCTTCACCTGGCTGCTCGATCGCCAAGATCCCGCCGACCTCAGTGGGCTCGTCACCGAGCTGCATGCGGTCAACACATCCTTGCAGGACAACGGTTTCGGGTCGTCCCTGCTGTGCTCGTTGATCGGGTTCACGGCCCCCTCCGGTGCCCCGCTCGGACTCGTCTACCTCTACAAGCGCGGCACGTTCTACCCGTTCGCACCCGCTGGCAACCAACAGCGCGACAACGTGCTGGAGCTGCAGGTCCGCGGACTGATCGAAGGTGACCTGCGGGTCGAGCCCGAGCTAGGACGCTGGCTCGGCTTGTGGGGGGCCCCCGGCCTCGGTTGAGGTTGCCGGAGGTACGCCCGACACAATGGCGTCATGCGCGTCCTGATCGCCCCCGACAAGTTCGCGGGCACACTCAGCGCCGTCGAGGCAGCAAACGCCATCGCCGACGGGTGGTCCCGGCGGGCCCCCGAGGACGATCTCACCCTCGCACCCATGGCCGACGGCGGCCCCGGCTTCGTCGACGTCCTGCACGCCGCTCTCGGCGGTGAGCTGCGTGTGGTCACGGTACGCGGCCCGCTCGGCGACGCCGTACCCGTGACGATGCTGGTGACCGACCGCCACGCCGGCGACCGTACGGTCTACCTGGAGTCCTCGCAGGCCTGCGGCCTGCACCTCGTCGCAGCGGACAGGCGCGACCCGGAGTCTGCCACCACCGTCGGGGTCGGCGAGGCGCTGATCGCGGCACTCGACCTGTCGCCGGGGCGGATCGTGGTCGGCTTGGGGGGGAGCGCAACCAACGACGCCGGCGCCGGAATGTTGGCCGCTCTCGGAGCCACCGCCGACGGTCCGCTCGACCGGGGGCCGCGGCACCTGGCGGGGGTCGGCTCGGTCGCGGTCGACGCGGCACGGCAACGGTTCGAGGGGGTCGAGCTCGTCCTCGCGAGCGATGTCGACAACGTGCTGCTGGGCATGTTCGGTGCGACCAACGCCTTCGGCGCCCAGAAGGGGCTCGAAGATGACGCGCGCCAGCGGGTCGACCGGGTCCTGGACGGGTTCGTCGACGCGGTGTGCGGGTCGTCGCCGGCCGAGCGGAGGGTCGCCGACGCAGCAGGGTCTGGAGCGGCCGGTGGGCTCGGGTTCGCACTGCTGCTCCTCGACGGTACCCGCTGCTCTGGGATCGCGCTGGTCATCGAGGCGACCGGGCTCGCCGGACGTACCGCCGAGCACGACATCGTCGTGACGGGGGAGGGGGCGTACGACTTCTCCTCCGGTTCGGGCAAGGTCGTCCACGGTGTCGCCCAGCTCGCGACCCAGGCGGTACGCCCGTGCGTGGTGCTCGCAGGCCAGGTCCTCGTCGGGTCGCGGGAGATGCGCGCGATGGGTATCGAGGCGGCGTACTCCGTGGTCGAACTGGTCGGTGAGCACGCAGCCCTGGAAGATCCGTACGCCAGCCTTCGGCAGCTGGCGAGCCGCGTCGCACGCACGTGGTCGTTCTGATTGGCACTGTGCGTAGACTGGAGCGCAGTGAACACCCAAGACATCGGGAGCGACACATGACTGTCCAGGGCACCACAGAGTCCACCACCGAGACCGCCGCCCCAGGCGTCTCCTTGACCCCGGGAGCGGCCGGCAAGGTCAAGAGCCTGCTGGAGCAAGAGGGGCGCGACGACCTGCGTCTGCGCATCGCGGTCCAGCCGGGTGGATGCTCCGGGCTGCGCTACCAGCTGTTCTTCGACGAGCGCAACCTCGACGGCGACGAGGCCTACGACTTCGGTGGCGTCTTCGTCGTCGTCGACCGCATGAGCATCCCGTACCTCCAAGGGGCGACGATCGACTTCGTCGACACCATCGAGAAGCAGGGCTTCACCATCGACAACCCCGTGGCGACCGGCTCGTGCGCCTGCGGCGACTCCTTCCACTGAGTCGCGTACTAACAACTGCATTCTGAGCTGAGCCAGTACAGGCGGAGAATGTCGTGTCCATAGCCGTGACCGGGTCGATCGCCACCGACCACCTGATGACGTTCCCCGGCAAGTTCGCCGACTCGCTCGTGGTCGACCAGCTGGACAAGATCGCGTTGTCGTTCCTCGTCGACGACCTTGAGGTGCGCCGTGGCGGCTGCGCCGCCAACATCGCCTTCGGGCTGGCGGTGCTCGGTCAGCGGCCACTGCTGGTCGGTGCGGTCGGCCGCGACTTCGATGACTACCGCGAGTGGCTCGAGAGCCATGGCGTGGACTGCTCGGCGGTGCGTGTCTCGGACACCAAGCACACCGCGAGGTTCGTGTGTACGACCGATCACGCCATGGCTCAGATCGCATCCTTCTACACGGGAGCGATGAGCGAGGCGCGTGAGATCGCGCTCGCGCCGCTCGTCGACCGGTACGGACCGTTCGACCTCGTCGTCGTCAGCCCCAACGACCCCGACGCCATGGTCCGCCACACCCGCGAGTGTCGCGACCGTGGCTACGCTTTCGCCGCCGACCCCTCCCAACAGCTCGCCTGGGCCGGCGGCGAGGTGATCCGCGACCTGATCGACGGCGCCGCGTACCTGTTCTGCAACGAGTACGAAGCGGCGCTGATCGAGCAGAAGACGGGCTGGTCCGCAGAGCAGGTGCAGGCGCGGGTCGGCACGCGCGTCGTCACCGAGGGTCCGGCCGGCGCCCGCGTCCATCGACGCGACGAGGACGTCCTTCAGGTCCGGGCCGTCCCCGGCATCGAGGCGGTCGACCCCACCGGCGTCGGTGACAGCTTCCGCGCCGGTTATCTCGCCACCATCTCGGTCGGGCTCGGCGACCTGCGCGCTGCCCAGGTCGGATGCACACTTGCTGCAAGCGTCGTCGAGACCACTGGCACGCAGGAATATGCGCTGGACATGGAGCTGTTCTGGGGGCGGTTCGCCATGGCGTACGGCGACGAAGCGTGCTCGGAGGCGAGTGCCGTTCTCGGACGGGTGTGAAGCCTGGCAGGGCGTCGGCGCACGCGGCGCCGAGCCTCACCTGGCGGATGCGCCTCGGCGTGGCTGCAGTAGGGTTCTGATGTCGATGAGTTGCCCGCGCGCACCAGGTTCGCGTTGGCAGTCCGCCGGTCGATCCGGACGAGGTTCGAGCGAGAAAGGCGCCCCGTGGGTCTGCACCTCCCCCCGCACGACGACGTAGCGTGCGACCCGCGTCGTCCGGGTCGTCGCATTCCTTTCCGCGTGATCGTGCTCACCGCCTTGGCGATGGTGTTGCTCAGCGGGTGCGCCAAGGACGCCTCCAACTCGTGGCAGCGGCTCGCGCTGCCAGTGGCGGCCAGCGACCGTACCGACGCGATGTTCAACTTGTGGGTCGGCGGGTGGATCGCTGTCCTCGTGGTCTTCTTGATGGTGTTCGGACTGATGATGTATACCGTCGTCCGCTATCGTCGGCGCTCCGACAGCGAGGTCCCGACGCAGGTCCGCTACAACCTGCCGATCGAAGTGCTCTACACCGTCGCGCCAGTCATCGTGGTCGCTGTCTTCTTCTTCCACACCGTCAAGGCGCAGAACGACATGCTGGCGAAGGTCGACAACCCCGACCACACGATCACCGTGGTGGGCAGCAAGTGGCAGTGGACGTTCAACTACCTCGACGAGGAAGCCACCAACGGCGAACCGGTCTTCGACACCGGAGAACCTTCGGCGCCGACGGACATCTACCTCCCTGTCGGTGAGTCGGTGCGGTTCAACCTCAACTCTCCCGACGTCATCCACTCCTTCTGGATCCCGGAGTTCTACTTCAAGCTGGACGTCGTCCCGGGCAAGACCAACACCTTCGATCTGACGCCTACCCGCGAAGGCAGGTTCACCGGACGTTGCGCCGAGCTCTGTGGGCTCTACCACTCGCGCATGATCTTCAACGTCAACGTCGTCTCACCCGAGGACTACGACGCCCATCTGCTCCAGCTGCAACAGGCTGGTCAGGTCGGTGAGCCCGAGGGCGGCGAGGAAGCCAACACGATCGCCGGCCTGGCCGAGAACGGAGCAGAGTCGTGACTACCGCTGAGCGCACCGCGACGATCCCCGGCAGAGGCGTGCCCGTCGCCCGCCCCCTGGGACAGCGCATTGTGCGCGTGCTGACCACGACGGACCACAAGGTCATCGGCAACCTGTACCTCATCACGTCCTTCGCCTTCTTCCTCTTCGCCGGCGTCCTGGCGCTGATGATCCGCGCCGAGCTTGCGGCGTCGGGGACACAGTTCGTCGACGACGAGACGTACAACCAGCTGTTCACGATGCACGGCACCATCATGCTGCTGCTTTTCGCCACGCCGCTGTTCTTCGGGTTCGCCAACGCGATCATGCCGCTGCAGATCGGTGCGCCGGACGTGGCGTTCCCGCGGCTCAACATGTTCAGCTACTGGCTCTTCCTGTTCGGCGGCCTGATCGTCATCAGCGGGTTCATCGCCCCCGGCGGCGCCGCCAGCTTCGGCTGGTATGCGTACGCCCCTCTCAACGACGCCGTGAACTCACCGAGCCTCGGTGGTGACCTGTGGGTGATGGGCCTGTACTCGGCGGGCCTCGGCACGATCCTCGGGGCGGTCAACTTCATCACCACCATCTTCACGATGCGAGCACCGGGCATGACGATGTTCCGGATGCCGATCTTCACCTGGAACACCCTGGTCACCAGCCTCATGGTCATCATCGCGTTCCCGATCTTCGCCGGTGCGCTGCTGTTGCTGGAGGCGGATCGACGCCTCGGCGCGCACATCTTCGACGCCGCCAATGGTGGCCCCATCTTGTGGCAGCACCTGTTCTGGTTCTTCGGCCATCCCGAGGTCTACATCATCGCTCTGCCGTTCTTCGGCATCGTCACCGAGATCCTCCCCGTCTTCAGCCGTAAGCCGATCTTCGGCTACGTCGGGCTCGTCGGCGCCACCTTGTCGATCGCCGCGCTGTCGGTCGCTGTCTGGGCTCACCACATGTTCACCACCGGGGCGGTGGACCTGGCCTTCTTCTCGTTCATGACGTTCCTGATCGCGGTGCCCACCGGCGTGAAGTTCTTCAACTGGATAGGCACGCTCTGGGGGGGATCTCTGTCCTTTGACACGCCGCTGCTGTTCTGCCTGGGGTTCTTGGTGACGTTCCTGTTCGGCGGCTTGACCGGCATCATTCTCGCCTCGCCGGCGCTGGACTTCCAGCTGAACGACTCCTACTTCGTGGTCGCACACTTCCACTACGTCGTCTTTGGGACCGTGGTGTTCGCGATGTTCGCGGGGTTCTACTTCTGGTGGCCCAAGCTCACCGGACGGATGCTCGACGAGCGGCTCGGCAAGATCCATTTCTGGCTGCTCTTCACCGGATTCCACGTCACCTTCTTGGTCCAGCACTGGCTCGGTGTCGCCGGCATGCCTCGGCGCTACGCCGACTACGGTGCGCTGGACGGATTCACCGCCCTCAACCAGGTCTCCTCGATCGGGGCGTTCATCCTCGGCGCATCGACGCTGCCGTTCCTCTACAACGTCTATGTCTCGCGCCGCAGCCCGCTCGTGGGCGTCGACGACCCATGGGGGTGGGGCCGCTCCTTGGAGTGGGCGACATCCTCCCCACCGCCACGGCACAACTTCGCCTCGCTGCCGCGCATACGTTCTGAGAGCCCGGCATTCGACCTGCACCACCCTGACGTCGCCGCGGCCGAGCTTGCGCAGAATGAAGCCGAGGGTAAGCAGAGCTTCGTGGACGCACCAGACGTAGCAGGCCGCGGTGGACATGTCGCCGAGGAGAAGGGGGACGACAAGTGAAGGCCGAAGCCTGGGTGATGGGCGCCTGCGGCATCTTCTTCGCGGTCGTCGCACCCATCTACTGGTTGTTGGCAGGTGACCCGACGGGTACGGCCGCTCTGGTGATGACGACCCTGCTGGCTTCCCTCGTCGCGTTCTACGCCGGCGTCGTCGCCAAGCAGATCCCTGCTCGTCCAGAAGACCGCAGCGAGGCCGAGATCGTCGAGGGTGCCGGCGAGCTCGGGTTCTTCCCTCCGTACAGCTGGTGGCCGTTGTTCTGTGCGATGGCGTTCGCGGTCATCGTGCTCGGTGTCGCGATCGGCTGGTGGCTCTTCATCATCGGCGCCGGGATCGGCGCGGTGTGCTTGTGCGGATGGGTCTTTGAGTACTACCGCGGAGTGCACGCGCACTGACGCCCCGACGTGTTCGTGTGGGCTCGGTCCACTTGCTACCCTTTGCCGTGGGGGCCAACGACGCGCGAGGAGTTTGGATGATACCGCCGGGGCGTACCGGTCTGCTCAGACACCTGTCGCGACGTCGCAGCATCACAGCGGCCATCGCGGCGAGTGTCGTCGTGCTGTCGGCGTGCACCCCCTCCAGCGGCGACTCCACCGATGACCCCACCGATGACTCCGCAGCCTCTCCGGTGTCGGCCGGCGAACCTGACACTTCGCCCGTCTCGCTCTCGGTCAACGTCGACGACAACGAGCAAGGCGTCACCGTCGACACCGTCGTCAAGGCCACCGCCGCAGACGGCACGTTGCGCAACGTCACTGTCTACCGGGGCCGCAAACCGTCCGACGACACCCGGATCGGCGGTGCGATGAGCGAGGACAAGACGTCGTGGGTCGCCGCGGATCTCCTCGAGCCTGGCGAGACCTATCACGTGGTCGCCAAGGGTGAGAACACCGACGGACAAGCCGAGACCATGGACACGCGGTTCACCACCGAGGCGCTGACTCTGGACCAGCAGACCTATCCGAGCGTCTTTCCGCTGCAAGGGCAGACCGTCGGTGTCGGTATCCCGATCATCGTGACCTTCGACATCCCCGTCGACCGGCGCGCAGTTGTGGAGAAGCGCCTCGAGGTGACCTCCAAGCCGCGCGTCGAAGGTTCCTGGAGCTGGACGAGCGACTCCGAGGTGCGCTACCGGCCCAAGTCGTACTGGCCCGCCGGCACCGACGTACAGGTCACCGCAGACGTCAACGGTGTCGACGTGGGCAACGGCATCTACGGGCAGGAGAGCCGCGACGTGGGCTTCTCCATCGGCAGCTCCAGGGTCAGCACGGTCGACGTCGCAAACCAGACGTTGACCGTGCGTTCGGGGGGCGAGGTCGTACGTACGCTTCCCGTCACCACCGGCAAGGCCGGCTTCGCGACCCGCGGCGGCACCAAGGTCATCATGGAGAAGTACCTCTCCAAACGCATGGACGCCGCCACGACCGGCATCGATCGCGATGACCCGGAGTACTACAACATCAGCAACGTCCGGTACGCGATGCGTGTCACCAACAGTGGCGAGTTCATCCACGCCGCACCGTGGTCGGTGGGCTCCCAAGGCACGGCGAACGTCAGCCATGGCTGCGTCGGCATGAGCACCTCCAACGCGCGGTGGTTCTACGGCAGCAGCCAGATCGGTGACGTCGTGAAGTTCGTCAACTCCTCGCGGACCTTGGAGCAGGGCAACGGTTGGACCGACTGGGACCAGTCGTACCAGGACGTCAAAGCCGGTTCCGCCCTCACCTGACCCCAGCCTCCGCGGATGACGGGTCAGTGGGAGCGGGGAACGCCGGTCTCGCCGACGCCACGGAACTCCTCGTCCGCCTCCAGCTCGTGGCCGTCGTGGCCAGCGTGGTGACGGGCTTCGTCGACATCATCGCGCGACGGCTTGTCGACCACGTCGCCGTAGTAGAACTTCGACACGAACGCATGACGGCGGGCTTTTCGAGCGCCGGGTACGCGCACGCCGCGGTCGTCGGCAGCCGGCGGGGGAGCCGCCACCTCGACACGCTCGTGGGTGGTGAGCTCGTACTGGCCGACCTCTGAGAGCGGCGTGTGACGCTCGGAGTAGCCGCCGTCAGGCGAACGCTCGATCACTCCGGACTCGTAGCCGTGCAGGACCTGTTCCTTGTCGGCGCGTTGCAGGCCCAGACAGATGCGCTTGGTGATGATGAAGGCGATCACCGGGCCGACGAACACCATCACGCGGCAGAACCAGGTGATCGCGTAGATGTCCAGACGGAACTGGGTCGCGATGATGTCGTTGCCCCCGCCAATCCACAGGACGCCGTAGAACGTCATGGCCGCCACGCCGAGCGCGGTGCGGACCGGGGCGTTGCGCGGACGCTGGAGCAGGTGGTGCTCGCGGTCGTCCTTGGTCACCCAGCGCTCGATGAACGGGTACGCCCCGATGGCGGTGAAGAACGCACCGAGCAGCAGCACGGCGGGGATGAACACGTTCAGGCTGAAGGTCCAGCCGAGGGTCGTGAACTCCCAGTTGGGCATGAGGCGTACCGCCCCCTCGACGAAGCCCATGTACCAGTCGGGCTGGGAGCCCGCGGTGACCTCGGAGGGGTTGTACGGTCCGTACGCCCAGATCGGGTTGATCTGCAGGACCGCGCCCATCAGCGCGGTGAAGCCGAACACCACGAAGAAGAACCCGCCGGCCTTGGCGGCGTACACCGGCAGCACCGGGTAGCCGACGACGTTCTTCTCGGTGCGGCCTGGCCCGGGCCACTGGGTGTGCTTGTGGTAGACGAGAAGCAACATGTGGGCAGCGATCAGCCCGAGCAGAAGTGCCGGGACCAGCAGGATGTGCACCATGTACAGGCGGGGGATGATCTCGTTGCCGGGGAACTCCCCGCCGAAGACGAAGTACTCCAGGTACGAGCCGACGATCGGGATCGAGCGGATCAGGCCGTCGACGAACCGCAGGCCGGTGCCGGACAACAGGTCATCGGGCAGCGAGTAGCCGGCGAAGCCTTCGATGAGGCCCAGGACCATGAGCAGGACACCGATGACCCAGTTCAGCTCACGCGGCTTGCGGAACGCGCCGGTGAAGAACACCCGCAGCATGTGCACGTACATCGCGGCGATGAAGAGCATCGCGGACCAGTGATGGATCTGCCGCATCAGCAGTCCGCCGCGGATGTCGAAGGAGATGTCGAGGGTCGAGGCATACGCCTGGGACATCTCCAGCCCGTAGAGCGGCGTGTAGGACCCCGTGTAGGTGATCTCCTGCATGCTCGGCTGGAACCAGAATGTCAGGAAGGTGCCGCTCAACAGCAGCACGATGAAGCTGTAGAGCGCGATCTCACCGAGCATGAACGACCAGTGGTCGGGGAAGACCTTGCGGATCAGCCCGCGTGCGACTCCGGCGGCGCCGACACGTTCGTCGAGCCACTTCACCGGTCCACCTGCGCGCTTGCCGAACTTCGTCTGCTCGACCGGAGTGTGCGTTGGCGTCTTGGTGTCGCTCATGATTCCTGCTCGATCTCAGGGAAGCTCGGCCCGACAGGTTCGGTGAAGTCGCTGGTAGCGATGAGATAACCCTCCTCGTCAACGGACAAGGGCAACTGTGGCAGCGGCCGCTTTCCGGGCCCGAATATCACACTACCCCCGTCGGAAAGGTCGAACGTGGACTGGTGACACGGGCACAGGACGTGGTGGGTCTGCTGCTCGTAGAGGCTGATCGGGCAGCCCACGTGGGTGCAGATCTTGGAGTAGCACAAGATGCCGTCGACACCCCAGTTCTCCCGACCCGCAGGGGCGGTGATGTCCTCCGGTCGGATGCGTACGACGATCACCGCGGCCTTGGACTTTGCCTGCAGCGCCTCGGTGCCCTCCAGGACCCGCTCGCCCTCTTCGTCGGTCTCGAACAAGATCGCGGGCTCGGCGTTGACCAGCTCGCCCACCTCGAGGTCCGCGGCCTTGATCGGCAGGCCCGAGACGTCCGTGACGACCCGCATCCCCTTCGTCCACACCGTGCTGAACTGCGTTCGGCCGGGCAGGGGGCCGAGGTCACCGAGCAGCACCACAGCCGGGAGCCCGAGCACGCCGAGCGCGCCGAGGAGGCTGTTGCGGATCATCGGACGCCGGCCGAAACCTGACTCCTTGATCCCGTCGTTGAGCATGCCGAGCGTCGCTGCGCGGTCCTCCTCCGACGACGCGACGGGGTGGCGCATCTCAATCACCTCGTGGTCGTCCATGAGCTTCTTGGCCCATTGGATGGCGCCGATCCCGATCGCCAGCAGTGCGAGGCCGAGCGACGCGCCGAGACTGAAGTTGAGCGCGGACCAGCCCAGGAACGTCGCGTCCTTGGGCACGACGAAGTAGGCGACGCAGAAAACCAGGGTCAGCAGCGTGGCGAGCCCGAAAAATGCCGATATCTGACGCTCGGCGCGACGTTCCATCGCCGGATCGACGTCGGTCGGGCGTGGCAGGTGCTCGGGCAGGCCGGGGTTGTCCAGCGGCTCGGCGGGTTCGATGTCGTTGCGCGGGCGTTGTACCGGCAGCTCGCTGCTCATGTCTGCTTCTTCACTCTCGCACCGTGGGCACCAATCCAGATCGCGGCGACGACCAGCCCGCCGATCCCGATGATCCAGCTGAACAGTCCCTCGGACACCGGGCCCAGCCCACCGCCGGCGAGACCGCCGTACCGCGGCTCTTCGCTGACGCTTTCGATGTAGGCGATGATGTCCCGCTTGTCCTCCGGCGTGATCACGCTGTCGGCAAAGACCGGCATCTGCTGCGGACCGGTGATCATCGCCTCGTAGATGTACTTGCCGCTGACGTCGTCGAGCGGGGGAGCGTAGCGCCCACCGGGCAGGGCGCCGCCAGCCCCGACGGAGTTGTGGCAGGCGGTGCAGTTGGTACGGAAGAACTCACCGCCGTTGGTGACGTCGGCTTCGTCGGAGGGGTCGGTGTACTCGGTGTCCGGGATCGCCGGCCCTGGCGCGAGACTCGCGACGTACGCCGAGAGGGCGGCGGTCTCCTCGGCGGTGTAGGCCGGAGGCTTGCGCGGGGCCTGCTGCGAGCTGTTGGCAAGAGGCATCCGACCGGTTCCGACCTGGAAGTCGACAGCTGCCGCGCCGACCCCGACCAGCGACGGGCCGTAGTTGCCGCCCTTCGCAGCGAGGATCCCCGCGGCGTTCTTGCCGTGGCAGCCCGCGCAGCCCACCAGGAACAACTGGCGTCCCGTCTCGACCTGGCGTGCATCGGCCGTGTCGGCTCCGGCCGAGCGCGGGGCGAGAGTCGAGTACAGACCACCCGCGACGACCAGCCCGAGCAGCAACACCACGAAACCGGCCAGCGGATGCCGACGGCGCCTGGAGAGAAACCGCACGGAGGGGACCTCGATCCGTCTTGTGAGCCGATCAGCTGACCACTGTCAGTTTACCTACGGGTAGCCCCGGTCCGCCCGTCGGGTACTGCCTACTTGATGAGATAGACGGTGGCGAACAGACCGATCCACACGACGTCGACGAAGTGCCAGTAGTAGGACACGACGATAGCGGTGATCGCCTGCTCGTGCGTGAACCGGCGGGCCATGAACGTACGGCCCAGGACCAGCAAGAAGGCGATCAGACCGCCGACGACGTGGAGGCCGTGGAAGCCGGTCGCCAGGTAGAAGACGGACCCGTACGGCGACGCCGCGATGGTGACGTTCTCCTTCACCAGCTCGGCGTACTCCAACGCCTGACCGCCGATGAAGAAGGCACCCATCAAGTAGGTGAGCACGAACCACTCGCGCATGCCCCACTGGCCGACCTGGAGGATCGTGCCGGTACGTCCGGCGCGCCCGCGCTCGGCGGCGAACACGCCCCACTGGCACGTCACCGACGAGAGCACCAGGACGAGCGTGTTGACGGCCGCGAACGGCACGTTGAGCTTGGCGGTCTCGACGATCCACAGATCGGTGCTGACAGCCCTGATCGAGAAGTAGGCGGCGAACAGCGCAGCGAAGAACATCAGCTCGCTGGAGAGCCACACGATCGTCCCGACCGTCACGATGGAGGGCCGGTTGGGCTGGCCGTGAAGGCGGGCCGCTGGGATCGAGGATGTGGTCGCCACGCAGTCATTATGAACGCATGCCGGTCGCTCGGGCATCCCGACCCCTACGCGCAGCGCCCCGCGCACGGGCTACGATGCGAGCGTGAGCGACTCCTCGACCGGCGCGGCCGCACCGCGGTTGCGTGTCCTCGTCTACAGCGACGACTCCGACACCCGCGCCAACGTGATGCTGGCCCTCGGTACTCGACCGCACCCGGACCTGCCGGCACTGGAGTTTCTCGAGTGCGCGACCGAGCCCGTCGTGATCCAACAGATGGACACCCGCACCGTCGACCTCGCGATCCTGGACGGCGAGGCGGTACCCACCGGCGGGATGGGGATCGCCCGTCAGCTCAAGGACGAGATCGCGTTCTGCCCGCCGGTGCTGGTGCTCACCGGCCGCGCCGAAGACGCCTGGCTGGCCACCTGGTCCAACGCCGACGCCGTCGTGCCGCACCCGATCGACGCCATCTCGCTCGCCGACGCGGTCATCGCCTTGTTGCGTACCCGCTCGGCGCAGTCCGCCGCACGCTGAGCGACGATCCAGCCTTGACCTCCCACACCTGGCCCGACGTCTTGTCGGCACTCGTCGCGCGCACCGACCTCGACGCCGCCGCAACGGCGTGGGCGATGCAGGAGATCCTCTCCGGCAGCGCGACGGCAGCGCAGATCGCAGGCTTCGCCGTTGCGCTGCACAGCAAGGGTGAGACCGTCGCCGAGGTCGAGGGCCTCGTCGAGACGATGTATGCCCACGCCGCGCCGCTGGAGGTCGCCGGGCGCTCGGTCGACATCGTCGGCACGGGCGGTGACCGCGCCAAGACCGTCAACATCTCCACGATGGCGGCAGTGGTGGTCGCCGGCGCCGGTGTCCAGGTGGTCAAGCACGGCAACCGAGCGGCCTCCAGCGCGAGCGGAGCGGCGGACGTGCTCGAGGCCATCGGCGTACGGCTCGACCTGCCGGTGGACCGGGTCGGTGACGTCGTACGCGAGGTCGGCATCACGTTCTGCTTCGCGCCGATGTTCCACTCCTCGCTCCGGTTCGCGGCCATCCCCCGCCGTGAGCTCGGCATTGCCACGACCTTCAACGTGCTCGGGCCGCTGACCAACCCGGCGCGTCCGCAGGCGATGGCGGTCGGCGTCGCTGACCGGGCGATGGCGCCGATCATGGCCGGCGTGTTCGCGCGCCGCGGCACCGATGCCCTCGTCTTTCGCGGTGACGACGGCGTCGATGAGCTCACCACGACCACGACGAGCACCGTCTGGGTGGTGAACGACGGAACGGTCGACGAGCAACGCCTCGACCCCAAGGACCTCGGGATCGGCTACAGCACGGCCGAGGCGCTGCGCGGGGCCGACGCGGCGTTCAACGCGCAGGTGTTCCGGCGCCTGCTCGACGGCGAGACCGGAGCCGTACGAGACGCCGTGGTGCTCAACGCCGCAGCGGGCCTTGCGGCGTACGACGCCAGTGACGCCTACCTCCTCGACCGACTCCTCGCCGCGCGCGGGCGCGTCGAGCGGTCGCTGGACTCCGGGGCAGCGCGTGACGTGCTGGCTCGATGGGTGGCTGTGACCGAACAGATGGCGGCCGACCCGGTCACCTGATGCTGCCGGTCAGTGGTCGTCGACGCCGATGCTGAACGCGGCCTCGAGGTCGTGCTGAGAGAACGTCTGGAATGCGATGTGGGTCTGCGTGGACGCCACGCCCTCGACCTTGTTGAGCCGGTCGGCGACGACGGCGGCGATGTCCTCGTGCCGGCGCACACGGATGAGGGCGATCAGGTCGATCTGACCGGTGACGGAGTACACCTCGCTGACCCCGTCTAGGTCGGCTATCTGGGCGCCGATCTCGGGGATCCGAGCAACGTCGGCGTTGATGAACACGATGGCAGTGATCACGGGTCCTCCCACGGACTTGGGTGCCGTCGCAGACTAGCCCAGGGATTCACCGCGGCGGTTGATGCTCTGTCCGCCAGCCGCCGGTGCTCTGCTCATCGAACGGGGTGAGCTGGACCCGCGCCGCATCGATCGCGTCCAGGCGGCTCAAGTGCCGGTTGGCGCCGTGCACCGGCCAGGCCCAGTCGCCTTCGACGTGGATGAGGCGTACCCCGGTGGACTCCAGCCACTTGAGCACCAGCTCGGACTCGGTGGGCGTCGCGCAGGGTGCGGGCCCCGGACCCGCGACGACCGTCTCCGCCGTCCCACGCAGCGCCTGGACCCACGACGCCGCGTCGGCGCCGCCGGGCATCGTCCCGCTCGCGGTCAGGCGTCCGCGACGGACGACGTGCACCTGCCAGGACTCCTCATCGCGTCGCGCAGCGACGATCTCCGCGCAGCTGGTGAGCGCACTCAGCCGTTGGGTGCGGGCGCTGGCGCGCAGGAAGCTGGTGAGCCGGTCGCGCTGGACGCCGGCGTCCTCGTAGCGTGACTGCGCGGAGAGCACCTGCATCTTGGTCGCCATCGCCTCCACGACCTGGCCGGGATCGGCCACCAGTGCGCTGCGCAGGCGAAGCACCTCCGCGTCGTAGACCTGGCGCTCTACCGAGCCGTCGCACGGTGACAGGCATGCGCCCATCTCGCCCAACGCGCACGGTGAGAGCCGCGGGTGTCGTGCCATTCGGCCGCTGCACTGGCGTACGGCGAACGCCTCGTGCAACGCCGCAATGGCGCTCTCGGCGGTCCGCCGCCTGCCGAACGGCCCGAGATAGTCGGCGTCGTCGTCGCCGACCGCGCGGACGAGGGACAACCTCGGCCAGGGTTCGTTGGTCAGCTTGACCCACGTTGAGCGCTCGGGGTGCCGAGACCGCCGGTTGTAGGGGGGCTTGTGGTGCGCGATGAGGCGCAGCTCACGGACCTGGGCCTCGAGCGGGGTACTGCACTCGATGCCTTCGACACGTTCGGCGAGCGCCACCATCTCGCCCATCCTCGTCCGCGTTTCGCTGGAGGTGAAGTAGGAGCGGACCCGGACGCGGAGGTTCTTGGAGGTGCCGATGTAGAGGACGTTGTCGTGTGCGTCCCGGAACACGTAGACGCCAGGCTTGGGCGGCAGATGCCCGGCGAGATGGCTCTTGCGGCGTTGAGCGGCGGTGACCCGCGAGGAGAAGGTGACGAGCTCCTCGAGGGTGTGGACGCCTAAGGTGCCGAGGCGTTCGAACAACGCGTGCAGCACGTCGACGGTGGCCCGTGCGTCGTCGAGAGCGCGGTGGTTGGGGGTTGTGGTGGCCCGAAAGTGGCGGGCGAGGGTGGACAGCTTGCAGTTGGGCACTTCGTCCCGGGTGAGGACCCGGCGCGCGACGGTTGCGGTGTCGAGCACCTCCGGGGCTGGCCACGGACGGCCGAGCTGCCCGGCGAAGTGACGCAGGAACCCGATGTCGAAGGGCGCATTGTGCGCGACCAGCACGCAACCGGAGGCGAACTCCAAGAAAGAGGGGAGCACCGAGTCGATCGGGGGTGCGCTCGCCACCATCGCGTCGGTGATGCCGGTCAGCACCGCGATGAACGCCGGGATCGATGCCTGCGGGTTGACGAGGGTCTGGAACTCGCCGAGGATCTCACCACCGCGGATCTTGACCGCCCCGACCTCGGTGATCATCGAGCCGGCCGTTGCCGAGCCGCCGGTCGTCTCGAGGTCGACCACGCACAACGTGATGTCACGAAGGTCGCGGCCGAGCTCGTCGAAGCAGGCCTGCACATG
>JACCZT010000001.1 GCA_013695785.1 Nocardioidaceae bacterium
AACGCGTCCGTAGCACCGCCGGCTCGAACAACGGCGGCAGGAATCCGAAGGTCTGTCCCGCGGCCTGCATCTGCTGGTCCACTGCGTCGTCGGCAACCGTCCGCATCGAGGTCGCGCTCGTCAGCAACGCGCTGCTGACCGCCTCGACGGACTCAGGTGTCGCCGGGTAGGGGTAGAACGGGCCGGTGTTGGGCATGGTCTTGACAACGTAACAACGCAGAGGGTCAGCGATTAGGGGCGACGATGGCCCCGCTGTTAGTCTGGTGGATGCCGTCTATCGGCCACGGATCGTAGTGCCCGGGTGATACAGGCCCCGGCGCGCCGTGCAACGAAACCCTGAAGGAGAAACGCGTGTCAGCCAAGTCTGCCGTCGCACCGCTCAAGGACTTGAGCAAAGCAGAGATCATCAAGCAGTACGCCACCGCAGAAGGTGACACCGGGTCTCCGGAGGTGCAGATCGCTATCCTCACCGGACGCATCTCGCACCTGACCGAACACCTCAAGGACCACAAGCACGACCACCACAGCCGTCGGGGGCTGCTGCTGCTCGTCGGCCAGCGCCGCCGGTTGCTGAACTACCTGCAGAACACCGACATCGAGCGCTACCGCTCGCTGCTCGAACGCCTCGGCCTGCGCCGCTGAGGTGAGACAGGCGGCCCTTCCACCGCGAAGCGGCCGCTTGAGACAACTCCATACCGCAAGTCCAAGTTCGGAGCAGAGGCGAATGCCCCGGTCTCCGGTAGTGGCCTTCGAGGCGTTTCGCAGCAGCGAAACACCCGCGGGTCTCGATCGAAGATCGGGCGCCTAGGCACACGGTGGCTCACGCCGCCGGTCGTCCGCCGCACGCTCGCGTGACTGCTCCGCGAGATCAGTACGCCAAGGGGCGTACCAGAAAGGGGTATCTCATGGGAGAACCCATCATCCACACCGCCGAGACCGTCATCGACAACGGCAGCTTCGGCACCCGCACCATCCGATTCGAGACCGGCTTGCTCGCGCAGCAAGCTGCCGGTGCCGTCGCGGCGTTCCTCGACGACGACACCATGCTGCTGTCGGCGACGACCGCAGGTAGCAAGCCCAAGGACCAGTTCGACTTCTTCCCCCTCACGATCGATGTCGAGGAGCGGATGTACGCCGCCGGGCGCATACCCGGGTCGTTCTTCCGCCGTGAGGGGCGTCCCAGCGAGGACGCGATCCTCACCTGCCGCCTGATCGACCGCCCACTGCGCCCGACCTTCACCAAGGGCCTGCGCAACGAGGTCCAGGTCGTCATCACGGTCATGGCGCTCAACCCCGACGTCGCCTACGACGTGCTCGCCATCAACGCCGCCTCGGCGTCCACCCAGATATCCGGCCTGCCGTTCTCCGGTCCGGTCGGCGGTGTCCGGGTCGCGCTCATCGACGGCCAGTGGGTGGCGTTCCCGACCCACAGCCAGCTCGAGAACGCCGTCTTCGACATGGTCGTCGCCGGCCGGGTGGCCGGGGACGACGTCGCGATCATGATGGTCGAGGCCGAGTCCACCGAAGCCACCTGGGACCTCGTCCGAAGCGGTGCCCAGGCGCCGACCGAGCAGATCGTCGCGGACGGTCTGGAGGCAGCCAAGGGCTTCATCCGCCAGCTGTGCGAGGCACAGTCCGACCTGGCAGCAGCCGCTGCCAAGCCGGTCCGCGAGTTTCCCGTCTTCCTCGACTACGAGGACGACGCCTACGCCGCGGTGGAGTCCGCCGTACGTGACGACCTCGCTCAGGCGCTCACCATCGCCGGCAAGGCCGAGCGCGAGCTGCGGCTGGACGAGATCAAGGCCGACACCCTCGACAAGCTCGGCGAGCAGTTCGCCGGTCGCGAGAAGGAGCTCGGCGCATCCATCCGGGGGCTCACCAAGGCGCTCGTCCGCGAACGTGTGCTCCGAGACAAGGTCCGCATCGACGGCCGCGGGCTCGCCGACATCCGTACCCTCGCCGCCGAGGTCGCCGTGATCCCCCGGGTCCACGGCTCGGCGCTCTTCGAGCGTGGTGAGACCCAGATTCTGGGCATCACCACCCTCAACATGCTGGGTCTGGAACAGAAGCTCGACACGCTCTCCCCGGAGAAGACGCGTCGCTACATGCACAACTACAACTTCCCGCCCTACTCCACCGGTGAGACCGGCCGGGTCGGGTCGCCCAAGCGTCGCGAGATCGGCCACGGCGCCCTCGCCGGCCGCGCGCTGCTGCCGGTGCTCCCGACCCGCGAGGAGTTCCCCTACGCGATCCGGCAGGTCTCCGAGGCCCTCAGCTCCAACGGGTCCACCTCGATGGGCTCGGTCTGCGCCTCCACGATGGGCCTGCTCAACGCGGGAGTGCCGCTGCGCGCCCCCGTGGCAGGCATCGCGATGGGCCTGATCTCCGGGGAGGTCGACGG
>JACCZT010000031.1 GCA_013695785.1 Nocardioidaceae bacterium
CGGCAGCTACTTCATCGCCGCGCAGCACGGTGACAGGTCCCGATCCCAGATGCTCCAGCTCGCGGTCGACCGTCTGCTCAGCGAGTCGTGGAACTGACCTTGGCTCAGCGGGCGGCGCTGCCCTCGGTGTAGTCGTCATCGGCGGTCCTGACCCACGACATCATCCCCCGCAGGTCCCGGCCGACCGCCTCGATCGGGTGCTTGGCCGCCTCCTCGCGGAACGCGGTGAACTCCGGGCTGCCGGCGTCGTGGTCGTTGACGAACCGATCGGCGAAAGCGCCGTTCTGGATGTCGGTGAGGACATCCTTCATGCGGGCCTTGACGGAGTCGTCGATGAGGCGCGAACCGGAGACGTAGTCACCGTACTCCGCGGTGTCCGACACCGACCATCGCTGCTTGGCGATACCACCTTCGTACATCAGGTCCACGATCAGCTTGAGCTCGTGCAGGCACTCGAAGTACGCGACCTCGGGCTGGTAGCCCGCTTCGGTCAGGGTCTCGAACCCGGCCTGGATCAACGACGAGACACCACCGCAGAGCACCGCCTGCTCACCGAAGAGGTCGGTCTCGGTCTCCTCGGTGAAGGTCGTCTTGATGCCCCCGGCTCGCAGGCCGCCGAGGGCCTTGGCGTAGGAGAGCACGAGCTCCCACGCGGTTCCCGAGGCGTCCTGCTCGACGGCGACGAGCACGGGGACGCCGCGACCGGCGGTGTATTCACGGCGGACGAGGTGCCCCGGGCCCTTGGGCGCGACCATCGCGACGTCGATGCCCGACGGCGGCGAGATGTAGCCGAAGCGGATGTTGAAGCCGTGACCGAAGAACAACGCGTCGCCGTCGACCAGGTTGGGCTCGATCGACTCGGCGTAGAGCTTGCGCTGGACCGGGTCGGGGGCGAGCACCATGATCAGATCAGCCTCCTCCACGGCCGTCGCGGGGTCGACGACGCGCA
This sequence comes from Nocardioidaceae bacterium, assembly GCA_013695785.1. Taxonomy (GTDB): domain Bacteria; phylum Actinomycetota; class Actinomycetes; order Propionibacteriales; family Nocardioidaceae; genus JACCZT01. Next base: position 950 of record JACCZT010000031.1, read on the forward strand.
GACCCTCGGACTCGGCCTTGGCGCGGCTCTTGGAGGCCTCGGGCAACCCCACCCGTACGTCGACGCCGGAGTCCCGTAACGACAACGCGTGGGCATGGCCCTGGCTGCCGTACCCGAGCACTGCCACGTTGCGTCCTTGGATGATGCTCAGGTCTGCGTTGTCGTCGTAGTACAGCTCGGGCACGAAGATCTCCTCGGTTCGGTGGTTGCTCAGGGGGTTGGGTGGCGCACGAGCCTATCCGGCCTGGCTCGACCCGCCCGGGACGCTGCGCAGGCTGCGGTCGGTGATGGACCGACCGCCACGGCCGATCGCGACCCGCCCGGACTGGGCGATCTCGCGGATGCCGAACGGCTCGAGCACCCGCAGCATCGCCGCCAGCTTGCCCGGATCACCGGTCGCCTCGATCGTCACCGCGTCGGTCGCGACGTCGACCACCTTCGCGCGGAACAGCTGCACCGTCTCCAGCACCTGTCCGCGGGTGGTCGCGTCGGTCTTGACCTTGATCAGCAGCAGCTCCCGCTCGACCGCCGCGCTGCTGTCGAGCTCGACGATCTTGAGCACGTTGACGAGCTTGTTGAGCTGCTTGGTGACCTGTTCGAGCGGAAGCTCGTCGACGTTGACCACGATCGTCATCCGCGAGATCTCCGGATGCTCGGTCGGCCCCACCGCCAACGAGTCGATGTTGAAACCACGCCGCATGAACAGTCCCGACACGCGGGCCAGGACACCCGGGGTGTTCTCCACCAGCACGGACAAGGTGTGTTGACTCACAGCTCGGCTCCCAGATAGTCGTCGTCCCAGTCCGGCGCCATGTCACGCGCGACCTGGATGTCGTCGTTGCTCGTACCGACCGCCACCATCGGCCACACCATCGCGTCCGGGTTGACGACGAAGTCGACGACCACGGGGACGTCGGTTATCGACATCGCCTTCTCGATCACACCGTTGAGGTCCTCTGCGCGCTCACAGCGCAGCCCCACGCAGCCGTACGCCTCGGCGAGCTTGACGAAGTCGGGGATGCGGACGGCCTTGTCGGCGCCGGTGTGCAGGTCGGTGTTGGAGTACCGGCCGTCGTAGAACAACGTCTGCCACTGGCGCACCATGCCCAACGAGGAGTTGTTGATGACCGCCACCTTGATGGGGATGCCCTCCAAGGCGCAGGTGGCCAGCTCCTGGTTGGTCATCTGGAAGCAGCCGTCGCCGTCGATCGCCCAGATCGTCTCACCCGGTCGTGCCACCTGGGCACCCATCGCTGCCGGGACGCCGAAGCCCATCGTGCCGAGCCCCCCGGAGTTGATCCACGACGTCGGCCGCTCGTAGCCGATGAAGTGGCTTGCCCACATCTGGTGCTGACCGACGCCGGCGACGTACGTCGCGTCCGGACCGGCGAACTTCCCGATCCGTTCGATCACCTGCTGAGGCGCGAGCGATCCGTCCTCGGGGACTTCGTACCCGAGCGGGAACCGCTTTGCGACCGACTGCATGTGCGTACGCCACGCCGAGAACGCCGGCGAGGCGCCGCCGTCGAGCTCGGTCTGCAGGGCGACGATGAGGTCGGCGATGACCTCGCGGCAGTCGCCGACGATCGGGACGTCGGCCGTGCGGTTCTTGGAGATCTCCGCGGGGTCGATGTCGGCGTGGATGACCTTGGCCTCGGGCGCGAACGTGTCGAGCCTGCCGGTGACGCGGTCGTCGAAGCGTGCCCCGAGGCAGATGAGCAGGTCCGAGCGCTGCAGTGCGCCGACGGCGGCGACGGTCCCGTGCATACCGGGCATGCCGAGGTGCAGCTCGTGCGAGTCCGGGAACGCCCCGCGGGCCATCAAGGTGGTGACCACGGGGATCCCGGTCATCTCGGCGAGGATCTTGAGCTCCTGCGACGCGCGCGCCTTGATGACGCCGCCGCCGACGTACAGGACCGGTCGCACCGAGGCGGCGATCATCCGGGCCGCCTCGCGCACCTGCTTGCCGTGGGGGTGGATGTTGGGACGGTAACCGGGCAGTGAGACCTCAGCGGGCCACTCGAATGTCGTCATCGCCTGCATCGCGTCCTTCGCGACGTCGACCAGCACCGGTCCAGGCCGGCCGGTGGAGGCGATGTGGAACGCCTCGGCGATCACGCGGGGGATCTGGTCCGGATCGGTCACCAGGTAGCTGTGCTTGCTGATCGGCATCGTGATGCCGCGGATGTCGGCCTCCTGGAACGCGTCCGTGCCGATGGCGCCGCTGGAGACCTGGCCGGTGATGGCGACGATCGGCACCGAGTCCATGTTGGCATCGGCGAGCGGGGTGACGAGGTTGGTCGCGCCCGGTCCGGAGGTGGCCATGCAGACCCCGACCTTCCCGCTGGCGACCGCGTACCCCTGCGCCGCGTGACCCGCACCCTGCTCGTGACGTACCAGGATGTGGCGGATCTGGGTGGAGTCGAACAGCGGGTCGTAGGCGGGCAGGATCGCACCGCCGGGGATGCCGAAGACGGTGTCGACACCGGCACACTCCAGGGCGCGGATGAGGCTCTTCGCACCGCTCATCTGCTCGCTCATGTACTCTTCCTCACTTGCCTCGGGCCTGCCTTGGAACGTCACCTCGTGTGCTCACCAGAGCCGCTTGCCGTCGTCCTCGCATAAAAAAACCCTCGTGCCAGGAGGCATTCGAGGGTGACGCGAGGCCGAGGGCCAGCGTCAGTCGGGTACTACGAGCAAGAGAGGACGCACACGACAACAGTCCCGCGTCGCCGTGTCGAGGTCAAGCCACCCCCCTTCGCTGTACCAGCATCCGAGACGAGCGTCCCAGATCCGCGACGCTGGCTCAGCCACAGACGGCGCCGTGGGCCGCGGACTGCACCAGCGCCACGTACTTGGCGAGCACACCGCGGGTGTAGCGCGCGGCCGGCGGTTCCCAGCCCACCCGGCGCTCGGCCAGCACCTCGGCACTGACGAGCACGTCGAGCGTGCGAGCCGCCATGTCGAGCCGGACGGTGTCGCCGTCGGCGACGAACGCGATCGGCCCGGCGTCGACCGCCTCGGGCGCGACGTGGCCGACGCACAAACCGGTCGTGCCGCCGGAGAATCGGCCGTCGGTCAGCAACAGGACGTCCTTGCCCAGACCGGCGCCCTTGATCGCGCCGGTGATGGCGAGCATCTCGCGCATTCCCGGCCCGCCCTTGGGACCTTCGTACCGGATCACGACGGCGTCACCGGCGGCGATGGTGCCGTCAGCGAGAGCGTCCATGGCGACGCGTTCGCCATCGAAGACGCGGGCGGTGCCCTCGAAGACGTCGCTTTCGAACCCCGCGCTCTTGACCACCGCCCCGTCGGGCGCGAGCGTGCCACGCAGGACGACAAGACCGCCCGACGCGTGGATCGGGTCGGCGAGGGTACGGATGATGTCGCCGTCGATGTCCGGCGGCGAGATCGCCCGGAGGTTCTCGACCATGGTGCGGCCGGTGACGGTGAGGCAGTCACCGTGCATGAGACCGGCGTCGAGCAGGGCCTGCATGACGACGGGTATGCCACCGACCCGGTCCACGTCGTTCATCACGTAGCGTCCGAACGGCTTGAGGTCACCGAGGTGCGGGACCTTGTCGCCCACCCGGTTGAAGTCATTCAGCGTCAGGTCGACCTCGGCCTCGCGGGCGATCGCGAGCAGGTGGAGCACGGCGTTGGTGGAACCGCCGAGCGCCATCACGACGGCGATGGCGTTCTCGAACGCCTCGTGCGTCATGATCTGACGTGCGGTGATTCCCTGGCGAAGCATCTCCACGACGGCGGCCCCCGACTGGTGCGCGAATCCGTCCCGGCGGCGGTCCACCGCCGGGGGTGCCGCCGAGCCGGGGATCGACATGCCGAGCGCCTCGGCCACCGCCGCCATCGTGTTGGCGGTGTACATGCCGCCGCAGGCGCCTTCGCCGGGACAGATCGCACGCTCGATCCGGTCGACCTCCGCACGGGTGATCAGGCCGCGCATGCAGGCTCCGACCGCCTCGAAGGCGTCGATGATGGTGACGTCCCTGCCGTCTATGTTGCCCGGCATGATCGAGCCGGCGTACAAGAACACCGACGCGAGGTCGAGCCGGGCCGCGGCCATCAGCATGCCCGGCAGGCTCTTGTCGCACCCGGCGAGCAGCACCGACCCGTCGAGACGTTCGGCCATCATGACCGTCTCGACCGAGTCGGCGATGACCTCACGGGAGACGAGCGAGAAGTGCATGCCCTCGTGTCCCATGGAGATGCCGTCCGAGACCGAGATAGTGCCGAACTCCAGCGGGTAGCCTCCGGCGGCGTGGACACCGGCCTTGACCGCGTCCGCCAGCCTGTCGAGGGACAGGTTGCACGGTGTGATCTCGTTCCAGCTGGACGCCACGCCGATCTGCGGCTTGGCGAAGTCCTCGTCGCCCATGCCGACGGCTCGAAGCATCCCGCGTGCCGCCGTAGCCTCCAGTCCATCGGTGACCGTACGGCTGCGCGGCTTGATGTCGTGGCCCATGCCTGCAGGTTACGACAGGCCGCCTCAGCGCGGCAGGTCCAGGACGTACGGGGCGAACGCGAGGTAGGCGCACATCGCCGTCCAGCTCATGCTGACCAGGGTGCCGATGATGAACCGCTCGGCCGCGCCCGAAGCGTTGGGCCGGCCGGTGCCGTCAGCGGTCTCCTGGTGACGCAGCTCGGGATAGCGCCCCAGCCCCTTGACGGCCAGCACGACGGCGATGCCCTCAGGCCAACGCGCCGCCAAGGTCGCGAAGATGGCCAGCCGTTCGAGGGCACCGATCCACGCGCCCCCGCGGAGCACCTCACCGGCCCGGACGATCCGATCGGTCCCGTCGGTCCGCCCGCTCGCGTCGATCGCGTCGAATGCCGCCGTCGTCACCACGGCGCCACCACAGACGGCGAGCACCAGGGCGAACAGCCTGAGCACATCCTGCTCCACGCCGTCGACCTGCGGTTCGAAGATCGTCGCGACCGCGGCGAGACCCGTCGCGCCCGCGACCACGGCACCGAGCCACATCCGTCCCAGCGAGGGTCGGACGAACGGCCAGCCGAGCAGCGCGACGATGGCGGCCACGATGGTGAGCACGAACGCGGTCACGCCTGCTCCTCGGATACGTCGGCCTGGTCCAACAGATACGCGCTGAGGGCGGTGCCTCGAGACTCCTCGACCCATCCTGCCACCGCCAGGCGGCGGCTCATCGCCTGCGCCGAGATGCCGAGCGCGTCGGCGGCGTCGCGCTGGGTCTGGTGGTCCGACATCGTGCCGACCGCCTCCCAACCGTGCACCGAACGTTTGGCGAGCACACCGGCGAGAAGCCACAAGGCCGTCTCGGCTCGTTCGGCGGCGGGTTCGGTACCGATGACACGAATGCGGTACGGCGCTGCCTTCGCGCTCTCCACCGCCGCACGTGCGGCGACGAACGCCGCACCGCGACCGGCGCGTACCGACGGCGGGTATGGCTCCTGCACCGCTCCGATCCCGATCCCTGCCGACCAGCCGCCGTCGCGAACCAGCTGGACGGTCACGGCGACGACAGTCGCAGCCGTGGCGAACAGTGCTTGCACCTCGTCCCCGGCGGTGCGCTCGAACGGCAACAACAGGTCCTCCCCGTGCTCCGCGTTGAGGGACGCGAGGAGGTCGGGCACGGCGTCACCGCGTCGCATGCTCCCGCGCTGGTCCACCGTCATCACGAACACAGGGTGAGCATATCAATGCCGTGGAGATGATCAACGATAATCAACCCTTTGGCATTGATATGTGCTGGTCATTCCTCAGGGATTGTCATAGCACCGCTGCCCGAACGCACATCACGTCGGGAAGGTGCTCGGCGACCGCCGTCCAGGAGTCGCCCTCGTCCCGGCTCGCGAACACCGAGCCGTCGCGTGCCCCGAGGTAGACACCGGCCACCGAGGCGTTGTCGACCACCAGCGCGTCGCGCATCACCGCGGCGAAGAAGCTGTCCGGGAGCCCCGCGCCATGCGCGGCCCAGGTGGCGCCGGCGTCGTCGGAGCGCCACACGCGAGCCTTGCCCTCCGGCGGTACGCGCTCGCCGTCGGCGACGAGGGGAAAGGTGTAGACCGTCTCGGGACGGTGCGGGTGGACGGCGATGGGGAAGCCGAAGTCGCTCGACAACCCTGCAGCGATGGAGATCCAGCTGGCCCCGTCGTCGTCGGAGCGGTAGACGCCGTGGTGGTTCTGGGCGTAGAACCGTTCTGGCGCGTTCGGGTGCATCGCGAGCTTGTGCACGCACTGTCCGAACTCCGGCCACGGGTCGGGAAAGAAGTACGCCTTGATCCCGACGTTCGCCGGCGACCAGGATGTCCCGGAGTCGTAGGTGCGGTAGACGCCGCCGGTCGACATCGCGACCGTCAGGCGCGAGTCGTCGGACGGGTGCGGGACGATCGTGTGGATGGCCTGGCCGCCGTACCCGGCCTGCCACTGTTCGCGATGCGGGTGGTCCCAAAGCGCGCGGACCATCTCAAAGCTCTCGCCCCGGTCGTCGGAACGGAACAGCGCCGACGGCTGCGACCCGGCATAAACCACGTCCGGCTGGTCGGCTGGGCCGGGTTGGATCTGCCAGATCTGTTCGAGCGCGACGCCGGTGTCGGCGGGGAATCGGATCGCTCCGGACGGCGTCTCGGTCCAGGTACGACCAAGATCATCTGAGCGGAACACCTGCGGACCCCAGTGCTCGCTCGCCGCGCCGACGAAGAGCCGGGGCGACCCGGCCCGCGTGTCGATGCAGGCCGAGTAGACGGCCTGCATCAGGAACTGCGGATCGTCCCACTCCCACGAGGTCCGTGACTCATCCGATCGGCCGATCCACAAGCCTTTGCGAGTACCGACCAGCAGCAGTGCCTCACTCATCGTCATCCTCCTGTCCCAGTCCGACCACGTTGCCCTCGGAGTCCTGGATGCTCGCCCACCAGCCACCCCACTCGGCCACCGCAGGTTGCTCGAGGACCTCCACACCCCTGCGTTCGAGCTCCTTGCACGTCTCGACGAGGTCGTCGGTGCTGAGCACGAACTGCGCCATGGGACCGATCTGGTCCGGTGCGTGGAAGAGGATCAGGCGGGTACGCGCACCCGGTGGGACCACCTCGATCCAGCGCGGGCCGTCGGGCGGGCCCATCGGCACGTCGCGCAACAGCTCGAACCCGAGGGTGTCGGTGTAGAACTCCTTCGCGCGTTGCTGGTCGGCGACGTTGACGGTGGTGAATGCGACGGCGGTGATCATCTGCTCGGCCCATCTCGAAGCGTTGTAACCTATCTTCCTAACAGGAACAGAAAGGTAGTCGCGTGCACCCACGACTGTCAACGACGTCGTACGCGCTGCTGGGACTGCTGGTGTTCGACGGCGCCACCAGCACTGCCGGCCTCACCGGTTACGAGCTCAAGCAGCGCTCGGACAAGACGCTGGCCTTCTACTGGGTGTCTCCAGCGATGAGCCAGATCTACACCGAGCTGTCCCGGTTGCACCGCGAAGAGCTGGTCGCACCGGTCGATGCTCGCCAGGGCAGGCGTACCACCCGCCGCTACCGGGTCACCGCGCCCGGCCGGCAGGCGCTCACCGACTGGCTGTTGCTCTCCGAGGCGGACTTCCCCGTGCTCAAGCACCCGGTCGCGCTGCGCCTGATGATGGGGCACCTGCTGCCGGTGTCGAAGACCCGCGAGATGCTCCAGGCGTACGTCGACCGCCTCGCGGTGCGCCACACCGAGCTGCAGGCCGTGCGCGAGTCCCTCGGGGACGACGTCGCGTACCGCTACCCGGCGATGGTCGCCGAGTGGGGCATGGCGTACTACGACGCCGAGGTCGACATCGTGGCCGCGCTCGTGCGACGGCTCGACGACCGGTGAGTTGCGCGTGGTGCTGGCACACTCAGAGCATGATCGCTGCTGTGGAGTCCGTCCGTCACCGCCTCGGCGAGACACTGTTCAGCCGTGTCGCCGGTGAGGAGGGGCCATCTCGCCGCGACCGCATCCACAACGCTCCCGGACCCCGCCGGTTCGCCCCGGACAGCCCGATCTGCCGGGTGCACGGAGATGCCTCGATGTTCGTCGGCGGCCTGCGGGCGCTGCTCCTGCAGTCCTTGCACCCGCTCGCGATGGCAGCCGTCGACCAGCACTCCGGGTTCCGCGGGGACCCGTGGGGCCGCCTCCAGCGCACCAGCACCTTCCTTGCCGAGACGACGTTCGGTGCGACTGCCGACGCCGACCGCGCCGTCGCCGTCGTGCGCGCGGTGCACTCCCGCGTCGCCGGCCTCGCGCCCGACGGTCGCCCGTACTCCGCCAATGACCCCGAGCTGCTGCTGTGGGTGCATGTTGCCGAGGTCGACAGCTTCCTGGCCGCGCACGACACGTACGGCGCCGACCCGTTGCGCGGCGCCGACCGGGACCGCTACGTGGCCGAGGCCGCAGTGATCGCCCGCGCCCTCGGGGCGGCCCCGCCGCCGACGACCGAGCGCGAGCTGGCCGACTGCTTGCAGTCCTTCCGCCCGGTCCTGGCCAGCACCGCCGCCGCGCGCGCGGCGGCCCGTTTCATGCTGGTGCACCCACCGGTGCCGTGGACGCTGCGCGCGCCGTATGCCGTCCTGTCCGCCGCCGCGATCGGCTCCCTGCCGCGGTGGGCGCGGATGCCGTTGCGGTTGCCTTACCTTCCGTTGACCGAGGCCACCACGGTCCGGGCGAGCGGGCTCGCGTTGACCTCCACGATCCGCTGGGCGATGAGCGCCTGACTCACACGCGTCGAGGTCAGTCGACCACGTTGGCCAGCGGCTCGCCGGCAACGAAACGTCCGAGCTGCTGGCGTACCAGCCGGCTCATGCGCGGCTCCATGGCGGTGGTACCGCCGGCGACATGGGGGCTGATGAGCACGCCCGGTGTCGACCAGAGCGGGTGATCTGCTGCCAGCGGCTCGGGGTCGGTGACGTCGAGCGCGGCGCGCAGGCGCCCCGTCGCCGTCTCGGCGACCAGTGCATCGGTATCGACGATCCCGCCGCGCGCGAGGTTGACCACGAGCGCGTCGTCCTTCATCCGCGCCAGGAACGCCGCGTCAACCAGGTGGTGGGTCGCCTCGGACAGCGGGACGAGCAGCACCACGACGTCGGCGGTGGGCAGCAGCTCATCGAGCGCGTCGACGGGGTGAACGCCAGCACGTCGATGCAGCGCGACCCGCACGACCTGGCACTCGAATCCTTCGAGCCGCCGCTGCAGTGCCGCCCCGATGCTGCCGTACCCGAGGATCAGGACCCGCCGGTCCGCCAACGCCGGCCACACCCGTTTGGGCAACCACTCGTGCCGGTCCTGTGCACGCACGAGCTCTGGCAGACCGCGCAGCGACGCGAGGATCAGCGCCACACCGAGCTCGGAGGTCGCGGCGTCATGGACGCCACGAGCGTTGCACAGAGTCACCGACCGAGGTACGTGTGGTTTGACGTGCTCGACCCCTGCGGACTGTGTCTGGATGACCTTCAGGCTCGTCATCGCAGCGACCAGGTCGGCGTACGGCAGGGTGAACCCGTAGTGCGGCACCCAGAACTCGACCTCTTCGATCCGCGTTGGCGGCTCCCCCTCACCGAAGGTGTCGAACTCCAGCCCGGCCGGTACGTCGCCGAGTCTGGCCGGGTCGAAGGGGAGCCAGACCAGGGCCATGTGTCCTCCAGGCAAGGGCGCGTCGTCTGCCGGGTGCGGCGAGAGCGAGGCCATAAGCCTAGAATCTCCGCTCATGCGCACAAAATCGCAGCAGCAGGACGAGGCTCCCGCGGGCTTGCGGTTCTACGACGTGCGCAGCGCGGACGGGACCCGGCTGTGCGCGTGGACCAACGGCGCCGACGGCCCCCCGGTGCTGCTTTGCAACGGGCTCGGAACCAGTCCGTACGCGTGGCCGGCGTTGCTCGAACCGGACTGCGGCGTACGTGTCATCTCCTGGAACCACCGCGGGATCGGCGGGAGCGACCGGCCAGACGACATCGAGCGCGTGGGGATGGAGGCGTTCTTGGAGGACGCCATCGCCGTCATGGACGACGCCGGGCTGTCCTCGTGTGTGGTGATGGGGTGGTCGATGGGCGTCAACGTCGCCTTCGAGCTCATCAACTGCCACCCCGAGCGCGTCGATGGCATCCTGGCGGTCGGTGGTGTGCCGGGTGACACCTTCAACACGATGTTGGCCCCTCTGCACCTGCCACGACCGCTCGCCAAGGCCGCCCTCCTGGGCTTCGCCCACGTCGCCAAGATCACCGGCCGGGCGGCCACCCCGGTCACCAACCGGATCCCGTGGAACCGGGTCACCACGACGGCGCTGCGCTACAGCGGCTTCATGATGTCGTCCTCGCGGCACGAGGAGGTCCGCGAGGCGGTTCGGGAGTTCATGGCCGCCGACGTCGACTGGTACGCGCACCTGGCTCTGCACGCCTCGCGGCACGACCGCGTGTCCCTGTCCCACATCGCCGTGCCGGTGACGCTCATCGCCGGCCGGTGGGACGTGCTCGCCGGCATGCGCGACGTGCGTACCGCGGCCGAGAGGATCGACGACAGCCGCTATGTCGAGCTCAGCGGCTCACACTTCCTGCCGTTGGAGCAACCCGAGGAGATCCACGCCGAGCTGCTCGACCTGATTGCGCGCGCGGGTCAGACCCAGCTGCACCGGTGAACGACCGTACGCTCAGCCGAGCCTGGCGAGGATCAGCTCACGTACGCGACCGGCGTCGGCCCGTCCCCTCATCTCCTTCATCACCGCACCGATGAGCGCACCCGCCGCGGCGTGCTTGCCCGCGGCGATCTTGGCCGCGACGTCGGGGTTGGCCTCGATCGCCCGGTCGACGGCATCACCGAGAGCACTGTCGTCCGAGACCACCTCGAGCCCCCGTCGGGCAACCACCTCCTCCGGCGTCCCCTCCCCTGCCAGCACGCCGTCGAACACCTGACGGGCCAGCTTGTCGTTGATGCGTCCGGCGTCGAGGAGACCCTGTACCTGTGCAACCTGCTCGGGGCTCATCGGTACGTCGTCGATGGCGATGTCGTGCTCGTTGGCGTACCGCGCGAGCTCGGACAGCCACCACTTCTTGGCCGCTTGCGGTGCAGCGCCCGCAGCGACCGTCTCGGCCACGAGGTTCATCGCCCCGGCCCCCGCGACGTCGCGCATCTCCAGGTCCGAGAACGCCCAGTCGGCCTGCAGGCGAGCACGGTGCAGCGATGGCGGCTCGGGCAGCTGCGCGCGGAGCGCCTCGACCCACTCCCGCGACGGCGCCACCGGCACCAGGTCGGGTTCGGGGAAGTAGCGGTAGTCCTCGGCGTCGGACTTCTCCCGCCCGGCCGTCGTGACGCCGGTGTCCTCGTGCCAGTGCCGGGTCTCCTGGACGATCCGGTTACCGCCGTCGAGGACCGCCGCGTGGCGACCGATCTCGTGGCGCACCGCGCGCTCGACCGACCGCAACGAGTTGACGTTCTTGGTCTCGCTACGGGTGCCGAGCGTGGTGACGCCGATCGGGCGCAGCGACAGGTTGACGTCACAACGCATCGAACCCTGCTCCATGCGCACATCGGAGACACCGAGTCCCAGGACGAGCTCGCGCAGGTGGGCGACGTAGGCCCGGGCGACCTCGGGCGACTTGGCGCCGGTGCCCTCGATCGGCTTGGTGACGATCTCGATCAGCGGGATGCCGGCCCGGTTGTAGTCGACCAGGGAATGGCTGGCGCCGTGGATCCGACCGGTCGCGCCGCCGACGTGCAACGACTTGCCGGTGTCCTCCTCCATGTGGGCTCGCTCGATCTCGATCCGGTACGAGACACCGTCCACCTCGATCTCGGTCCACCCGGAGTACGCGATCGGTTCGTCGTACTGCGAGGTCTGGAAGTTCTTGGGCATGTCGGGGTAGAAGTAGTTCTTGCGCGCGAAGCGGCACCAGGGCGCGATCGAGCAGTTCAGGGCCAGCCCGATCTTGATCGCGGACTCGATGGCCCGGGCGTTGACGACCGGGAGGGCTCCGGGCAGGCCGAGGCAGACCGGGCACACCTGGGTGTTGGGGTCGGCGCCGAAGACCGTCGAGCAGCCGCAGAACATCTTGGAGGCGGTGTTGAGCTCGACGTGGACCTCCATGCCCATCACGGGGTCGTAGCGCTCGAGGGCGTCCTCGAAAGTGACCGGGTCGGCCGAGGTCGTCGTCATGTTCGTACCTCCAGCTCGGGGGCCTGGGCGAGCAGGGGCCCACCCCACTGCTCGGCCAGCATCGCCTCGATCGCGGCTGCGACATTGTAGAGCCGGTCTTCGGCCAACGCCGGCGCGAGCAGCTGCACCCCGACCGGTAGACCGTCCTCGTCGGCGAGTCCGCTGGGTACGGACAAACCGGGGACGCCGGCGAGGTTGGCCGGGATGGTGGCGATGTCGTTGAGGTACATCGCGAGCGGGTCGTCGAGCTTGTCGCCGAACCTGAACGCCGTCGTCGGCGCGGTCGGCGACACCAGGACGTCGACCTCCTCGAAGGCGGCGTCGAAGTCGCGCGCGATGAGGGTGCGCACCTTCTGGGCCGACCCGTAGTAGGCGTCGTAGTAGCCGCTGGACAGCGCGTAGGTGCCCAAGATGATGCGACGCTTGACCTCGTCGCCGAAGCCCGCCGCCCGGCTGGCGGACATGACCTCCTCGGCGCTGGGGACCTCGACGCCGTCGGGGGCGACCCGCAGGCCGTACCGCATGGCATCGAACTTCGCGAGGTTGCTGCTCGCCTCGCTGGGCAGGATGAGGTAGTACGCCGCCAGCGCGTAGTCGAAGCTCGGGCAGGAGACCTCGACGACGTCGGCGCCGGCTTTGCTCAGCAGCGCGACGACGTCGTCGAAGCGTGCGCGTACGCCGGGCTGGTAGCCCTCGCCCCCGAGCTCTGCGATGACACCGATACGCATGCCCGAGACGTCGGCGCGGCGGGTCGCTTCGACGACCGCGGGCACCGGGCTGTCGATGCTGGTGGAGTCCAGCGGGTCGTGACCGCCGATGAGTTGGTGCAGCAGAGCGGCGTCCAGGACGGTGCGGGTCACCGGGCCGGCCTGGTCCAGACTGCTGGCCAGGGCGACGAGCCCGTAGCGCGAGACACCGCCGTACGTCGGCTTGACGCCGACGGTACCGGTGACCGCACCTGGTTGGCGGATGGAGCCGCCGGTGTCGGTGCCGACCGCCAGCGGCGTCTCGTACGCGGCGACTGCAGCGGCCGATCCGCCGCCGGAGCCGCCTGGAATTCGGCCGAGGTCCCACGGGTTGCGGGTCGGGCCGTACGCGGAGTGCTCGGTGGAGGACCCCATGGCAAACTCGTCCATGTTGGTCTTGCCCAGGATCGGCAGACCAGCGACCTTGAGCCTCGCCACGACGGTTGCGTCGTACGGCGGGATCCAGCCCTGCAAGATCTTCGAGCCGCAGGTGGTCGGGAGACCGTTGGTGGCGAGCAGGTCCTTGACCGCGATCGGCACGCCGGCCAGCGGATGCACTGCGGTGCCACCGGCACGTGCGTCGTCGACGGCGCGCGCGGTCGCGAGCGCACCATCGACGTCGACGTGGAGGAACGCGTGGACGTCACTGTCGACGGCGGCGATGCGGTCGAGGTGCGCTTGGGTCGCCTCGACGGCGGACACCTCGCGCGCCGCGAACGCATCGGCGAGGGCGGCTGCGGTGAGCCGCGTCAGATCCGTCACGCCTCCTCCCCGAGGATGCGGGGAACGGCGAAGCGTTGCTGGTCGACCTGTGGTGCCGCGGCGAGCGCCTGCTCTGGCGTGAGGCTGGGGCGTACCTCGTCGGGGCGGAAGACGTTGCTCAGTGGCACGGCGTGCGACATCGGGGGGATGTCGTTCGCGGCAACCTGCGCGACGGTGGCCACCGACTCCAAGATCACCGACAGCTGGGGGGCGAGCCGCTCGAGCTCGTCCTCGGTCAGGTCGATCCGGGCGAGGTTGGCCAGGTGGGCCACGTCGTCGCGGGAGATCTCCGCGTTCGAGCCGGACATGGGCGACCAGCATCCCTTCGTCGTTGGGTGGGCCCGTGGTGTGGTGTCGGTACGGGCCCAGGACCACGTCCCATCCTAGGGGCGACGGCGCGCCGTCTGTGCGTTGGTCAGCGGACCTGGTCGACGCTCACCAGGAGGTTGTAGTAGCCGCTGGAGGAACTGATGATGATGGAAACGGCATATCCGGCGAAGTCGCCGGCCTGGCCGTCTTGGGGGTTCGCAGCGACGAAGGCGGCGCCGTCGTCGTCGGTAAGTCCGGCATCGCGCAGAAGGGTCGCGACAGCTTCCGCGCCGCGTCTGATCGGGCCCCGACTGTTCGCCGAGACCGACCACCCGCCGGCCACCTCGCCGTTTTCGATCACCGTGATCGCGCTCAGCGAGATGCCGTTGACCTCGCCGTCGCAGATCACGGTGCGACCGTCCTGGTCACACTTGAGCCCGGCGTCCTCGATCGTCGAACGGGTCTCGTTGAACGACGGGAGCGGCGGTGCCTCGATCTGGGCGAAGTCGAAGTCGGGCGCGTACACGTTGAAGTAGAAGTCCGAGCCGCTGGCCGATGCTCCTTCGATGTCGATGGTCTCGGTCGTTCCAGCCTTGATGAGGCCCTGGAGGTCCGAGCCATTCCCGTTCAGGAGGGTCTCTCCCACGTAGCCCGCAACGGTCTTCAACAGCTCGGACTGTTTGGCCGACGGCGAGCTGGCCGTTGCGGCGACGGCACCGACGGTGTCCTCGCTCTGGTACTGCAGCGTCATCTTCGCGCTGGTGGTGCCGCTGCCGTCCGGCTGGGCGTAGAAACAGCGCTTGACCGGGACGGGGTCGGACAGCGAGTCATAGCAGGTCCAGTCCTCTGCCTCCAGCGTTGAGATCAGCTCCGTTGCCCCACCGGCGCTCATCGGTCCTCCGGCCGGCGCGGGGGCGGCCGTGTCCGACGGGCTCGATGTACTCGGGGGACTGGACGGGTCTGGTGACGCTTCGCTGTCGCCGCCGAATTGGCTGACGCCGACGGCAACGGCTGCGATGAGCACGATGAGGGCGAGGACTACGCCACCGATGATGATCCACAACTTGCGGTTGGAGCCCTGGGTGCCCTGCGGTCCCGTCGCTCCCCACTGGGGCTGCTGGCCCCATCCGGGCGGACCCTGCGGCTGACCGTACGACGGGGGACCCTGCGGCTGACCGTACGGCGGGGGACCCTGCGGCTGACCGTACCTCGGTCGCTGGCCGTACGGCGGCGGACCCGGCGGGTCTGCCGGTGCGTCGCCGTTCGGCGGGTGCTGGTCGTCGCTCATGGCTGAGTCCTCCGTCGTGGGCCGCCTCTGCCCACGCACTGCGGCAGTCAATGCCCAGCCTAAGCCGCGCCGGGGTCAGGCCATAGACGGACTCGTTCAACGGTGGCGTCGGTGCCCGGTGAGCACTTGACCAAACGTCTCGCGTAAGCATGTAATCAAGCCATGCCGCAACGACTGCCGGCCGATCTGCTCGCGGAGGCCCAAGAGCTCGATCGGCGGATGGCCGAAAGCGAGTGGGCTGCGCTGGTCGGAGGGTGGCTGCAGGACTGTGTCATCCGGCCGCTTGCCGCCATGGATGCTGCGTCGGATGCCCGAGCGCCCTCGCCGGGAGTGCCTGCGGCAGAGGTGACAGTCCAGGAGCGGCTGTGGGAGCTGACGACGTCTGTTACCACCCTGTGCGCGGGATTGGGTGCTCCGACCGGGGTGCTGCAAGCCGCTGCCGGATTGCAGGAGCTGGTCTGCAGGTTGGCCGAAGCCGAGGGGCCAGACGCTGTCATCGACTGGACAGCTGAGCTGAACCGGCTCCAACCCGGCCTCGCTCCACAGATCCGGGTCGCACCGGACGGCCCCTACCTGCTCACCGGCGTGACCACGCTCTACACCCACCTCGGCGAACCAGTCCCGACGCGGCCACAGATGTCGCTGTGCAGATGTGGCGAGTCTGCGTCCAAGCCGTCCTGCGACGGTGCATGCGCGCGAACGGGCTTCGTCGGTGACAAGGATCCCCGCCGGGTGAGCGACCAGCGCGACGCGTATATCGGGCAGCAGGTGACGGTGCTGGACAACCGCGGCATCTGCCAGCACTCGGGTCACTGCACGGACCGGTTGGCAACGGTGTTCCACCTCGGCGAGGAGTCGTTCGTCACGCCCAGCGGTGGCCGGATGGACGAGATCATCAGGGCCGTTCGGGACTGTCCGTCCGGAGCGCTGAGCTACGCCGTGGACACGGTCGAGGCGCGGCAGCAGGTGGACTACGCAGGTCAGCGGGAGCCGGCCATCGAGGTCTCGAAGGACGATCCGTACCGGATCAGCGGCGGGATCGGGGTGGTCGAAGGGGACGGCGAGGACGTGCCGCGCAATGACGGCGCCTCTGTCGAGCACTACGCACTGTGTCGCTGCGGGCACTCGCAGAACAAGCCGTTCTGCTCCGGCATGCACTGGTACGTGGGGTTCACCGATCCGGCACCCGACCCCAGAGCGGACCCCGACGATCTTCGAGTGGGCCGGTGGGCTCCCGGCCCTGACCCGGATGACCCGACTGTTCTACGAGAAGTTCGTGCCGGCTGACCCCATGTTGGCGCCGATCTTCGCGAACATGTCGGCCGACCATCCGCAGCGGGTCGCGAAGTGGCTTGGTGAGGTGTTCGGCGGCCCGCCGTACTACAGCCAGGAGTATGGCGGGTATCCGCGAATGATCTCGGAGCACGCCGGCAAGTGTTTGACCGACGAGTGGCGAGCCCGCTGGGTGTCGTTGCTCATGCAGTCCGCCCAAGAGGCAGGGCTACCCAACGATCCGGAGTTCCGCTCCGCGTTCGGCTCCTACATCGAATGGGGTTCGCGACTGGCCGTCGAGAACTCTCAGATCGCCTCCCGTCCCCCAGCCGATATGCCGATGCCCAGCTGGGGGTGGAACACCACCGCAGGACCGCCCGGCGGCCGGGTGTCCGCCCTGGCGCAGCGGGCGGACGAGGAAGCTCAGCTGGTGGTCCTGCCTGCAGCCGACGAACCGGTCCGCTTCGAGAAGCACATCAAGGCACAGTTTCGGTCCCGGGACCGCCAGGCGATGACCTTTGTGTTCGACCTGTGGTCGTACGACGATGTCCGCGACCATGCCGACGCCATTCTCGCCCGCCTGCGTAACGGCAGTATGCCGTGCGACGGGGCATGGCCGGCGGAACGGATCGACGTCTTCCAGAGGTGGGTCGACGAAGGCACCAACGCCTGACTCCAGCCGGCTAGGGCGGACCGTCGCGCAAGAGCGCGGTGAAGCCTTCCTCGTCGAGGATCGGTACGCCGAGCTGCTCGGCCTTGTCAGCCTT
>JACCZT010000046.1 GCA_013695785.1 Nocardioidaceae bacterium
CCAGGTTACCTGCCGGTAATCACAGCAGCGAGCGGTGCCGGCATGGGATGGGTCACACCGCGGTGCTGCGGCGCAACGGGCAGGACCTGCGGATCGGGGGGCAAGAACCTGCGGATCGAGGGGCCAAAAGCTGCGGATCGTCAGGGACGGATGATGCGTTCGATGATGCGCCCGACGATGAGGTAGGCCATGGCGCCGACCCCCCAGTTGACGAGGATCTCCTTGTCCTGCGAACCCTTTCCGCTGAAGGTGAAGAGCTCCCAGAAGGGGCCGTCCACCCGGCGAGCCAGATCGTCGACGAACGACACGATCGCGTTGTCCTGATTGGCGTCCAGGACGGTCAGCAGCGCACCCAGCCCGAGCACGACCGCACACAGCAACGCGATGATCCAGATGATCGTGGCGATCGCTGACCGCGCGGTCTTCGTGGCTTGGACAGCGACCGAGACGTTGTAGTAGAGCGCGTCGGGCACCACGGCGCCGAGGACCCGGTCGAGTGCCGACAGCCGGAGCCAGGAGCGGTAGGCGAACGTCCGCCACCGCATGCCGAGACGCTCCGGCGGTACCGCGCACTCGAACGTCCTGATCGGCCATCCGAGCCACGCGGCGGTGAGCTCCTCGGTGGTCGTGCGGACTCCCACACCGCCGGCCCGAAGAACGGTGCGGGCGAGCTCGTCGGGGTCGAACGTGGGCAGGTCGACGACCGCCTCGAGCGCCGCGGCGCGCGAGGACCCGTCGAGCTCCTCGGGGGTCCGCGCCCAACGCTCGCGCAGCACCGGCAACCGGGTCGCGTGCGTCGCTGCCCACCAGGTCGCCCGCGACAACCGCCGGGCAACGAAGTCTCCCCACCGCGTCGGCTCGCCGCAGATCACGATCCGCCCACCGGGCCGCAGCACGCGCACCATCTCGCCGAACGCCTTGTCCACGTCGGGGATGTGGTGGACGACCGCATGCCCGACCACGACGTCGAACGTGTCGTCGCAGAACGGCAGCGACTCCGCGTCGGCTGCCTCGCCTTCGATCGCGCACCCCAGCCCTGCGGCGTTGCGCTTGGCGACCTCGACCATGCCGGGCGAGATGTCCGTGACGGTGATCGCCTCGACGACGCCCGCGAGCCGCAGGTTGAGCGAGAAGAAGCCAGTGCCGGCGCCGATCTCCAGGCAGCGTGCGTACGGCCAGTCGTCCTGACCGGCGACCGCGACGAAGCGGTCACGCGCGTAGGCGGTGCACCGGTCGTCGAAGGAGATCGACCACTTGTCGTCGTAGGTCTGGGCCTCCCAGTCGTGGTACAGCACCTGTGCCAGCTTGGTGTCCTGCCACGCCGCCTCGACCTCCTCGGCGCTGGCGTGCGGATGCGGCTCACTCACGTTGCTCACCGGCCCTCGAAGACCGCCTTGCCTGGTCCGTTGTCGATGAACGACTGCATCCCGGTCTTCTGGTCGGCGGTGTCGAAGAGTGCGGAGAACTCGGCGCGCTCGATCTCCAGTCCCGCCTGCAGCCCTTCGTCCAGGCCCTGGTCGACCGACCGCTTGATCGCCGCGAGCGCGAGGGAGGCGGCGCCGACGAACTGGCGCGCCCAGGCAAGCGCCGACTCATAGACCTCAGCGGCCGGAAGGACCCTGTCCACCAGGCCGATCCGGAGTGCCTCGTCGGCGGCGACGAAACGTCCGGTGTACATCAGCTCCTTGGCAACCGCAGGTCCGACCAACCGGCTGAGCCGTTGGGTGCCACCGGCACCGGGAATGATGCCGAGCAGGATCTCTGGCTGGCCGAGCCTGGCGTCGTCGGCCGCGAAGCGGACGTCGGTGCACAATGCGAGCTCACAGCCGCCACCGAGCGCGTACCCGGTGATCGCGGCGACGGTCGGCTTGGGGATCGTGGCGACCGCCGTCAGGCAGGCCTGCAGGACGCCACCGCGCTCACCCATCTCAGCGGCGCTCATCGACGCCATCTGCACGATGTCCGCTCCGGCTGCAAACACCTTCGCACCGCCGTAGACGACGACGGCGGCGACGTCGTCGCGTTCGGCGGCCGCGTCCGCGGCGATCCGGATCTCCTCTTGGAGGGTGAAGTCCAGAGCGTTCATCTTCGGGCGGTCCAGGCGGATCGTCCCGACGCCGCCTTCGACATCGAGTCGTACGTACTGCGGCATGCGTGCACACTAACCGATCGGTAACAGGCGCCGGGACCGCGCGCCACGCGGTCTCAGGTCAGCACACGCGCCGAAGCGGCAGCGTCCCTGACCACGGCCTCGTAGGTCGCGACGTGAGCAAGGTCGGTCGTGGACAGGGAGACGACGACCGCCAGGCGGTGCCCGGCGACGGGTACGACGACGGTGACGTCCTGGGAGTAGGTCAGACCGTCGTCTCCGATGACACGACCGCGGGCCACGACGGCAAGGGTACGGCCGAGGTTCTCCTGCGCCACGCTCTCGTACGCGCCGGTGGTGAGGAGAGCGCGAGCGGCTCCGGTGGTGAACACCAGCGGGTCTTCGGCGGCAGCGGGGTGAACCGCGACGGTCAAGGTCGCCGAGGACGGTGTGCCGCCGAGGCGTACCGCGCAGAAGGCGGTGCTGACGACGGCACCCGCCGTAACGCTGCGCGAGAGCGCTTCGAGATACCAACCGAGACCCTCGCGCTGTGCCGGGTCCGCGATCGACAGCTCATCGAGAATTGCGGTCTGCCCCAGGAGCCGGTCCTCGACACTCGGGTCGACGGGCACCTCGTGGAAGTCCGGGGGGACGTCGATGTCGACCTGCGCCATGAGTACGGTCATGCGGTCTCCCCCTCCAGGTCGCCGGCATGCGGGGCTCCGCGCACCCGGTCGGCGAGTGCGCCTTCTGCCCTGACCTCGCTCGCAAAGCTCGCGTCGGACAGCTCCTCGGCCGGTCGTTCGGGCGTTCCCCGGTGCAGGGCGGTGATGAGGCGGTGCGAACCCGGTGCCGCAGCAGCGATCCGCAGCGCCTCGGGCGAGGCGTCAGAACCGGGGGCGACACCAACGAGCTGTGGTACGACGGCCGTCAGCTCGGTGACCGAGCTGATCGTCTCGGTCGCATGACGCAGATCGGCGGCGCTCTCGGCCAACCACTGCTCGACCGCCGCCTCCAGCGCCAGCAGGCCGCGCTGGAGATCGACGGGCAGGTCGCGGCCTTCCTGGTCCACGGTGGTGGCGGCGATCAGGGCCTCGGCCGCGGCGCCGGTCTGGTCGGCGGCGATCTGGTGGCGGTCGCGCAACGCGCCCGCCTGGCGCAGCAGGGCCTCGCGGCGCGGGTCGGCGGAGTCCACGGGGCCGTCCACCAGCTGGGTGACCGCCTCCACGAGCGCGGCGGTCTCGTCCTGGCGTCCGGCGATGCCGTGGCGCCACTGCTGCCAGGCCTGCAGAAAGTCGACGACCGCGTCCTCGAGCGCTCGCAGCCGACCGGCGTACGCGGTCAGCGTGTCGACGATCGCGGCGGCGTGCGCGCCCTGCCACAGGCCGTCCGGCCGTGCGGTGTGCTCTACCCGACGACGCCCCTCAGAGAGTGCGACCACGCAGGAGCGCAACACCTTGGTGACCTCGTCCGCCGCCCGCAGGTCACCAGGGGTGGGATCGAGGCCGAGGAAACGATCGGGGTTCAACGCGCGTCTCCCCCGTCCTCATGGAAAGCCCCCACTGGCTGGTCACGCGCGAACCGGCGCATCACGGTCGCGGCGTCCGCCGCCTGCGACCCGACGCTTTCCAGTATCCGCTCGAGCCGTTCCATCGCCTCCGCGAACGTCGCTACGACATCTTCGGGACCGGTGTCCTGCACGTCGAGGCCGTGCAGTGAGGAGCTCAGTCCTGCCAGCGCCGCCTCGAGGATGGCGAAGCCGCCGGAGAGCTGTTCGAGCTCACCGGCGATGCCGAACGGCTGCGACGTGGACGCCACGCTGCCCTCCTCGAACCGCAGTGTCTCACTGGTTGATCGATCATCTTCTCTCATGAGGGGGTCACCGCGGGCGGGATCGGCGGATTGGCGTCCGCTCGAGGACCCGGCTGCGGACTCGACTAGCGTGGAACCATGATCGCGCGCATCCCCATCCTCGACGTCGAGCCCGTCATCGAGGGCGGCGCCTACCCCGCGAAGGCCTCGGTTGGCGAGCGCTTCGAGGTCAGCGCCCGGGTCTTTCGCGAAGGACACGACCAGCTCGGCGCCGGGGTCGTGCTGACCGATCCCGAAGGCAGTGGGCGCCCACTCGTCCTCATGGTGCCGGCCGAGGACGACCTGTACGCGGCCGAGGTCACACCTGACGCCGTCGGCGCCTGGACGTTCCGCGTGGAGTCCTGGGGTGACCCCTACGCGACGTGGCTGCACGACGCTCCGATCAAAGTCGGCGCGGACGTCGACACCGAGCTCATGCTTCTCGAAGGCGCCCTGCTGTTTGAACGCGCACTCGCCGAGCTGCCCGCCAGCGCCGAAGCCCAACGCCAGCTGCTCGAGGACGTCGCCACGACGCTACGCAGGACCGACCTCAACCCGGTCAGCCGCCTGGACGAGGCGATCACCGCCGAGATCCAGTCGGTCTTCACACACTTCCCTCTGCGCGAGCTGGTCGGCGCGTCGTCGGCGTACCCCTTCTTCGTCGACCGCCGCCGGGCCGCGTACGGCGCCTGGTACGAGTTCTTCCCCCGCTCCGAAGGCGCACGCCGCAATGCTGACGGCACCTACCTCTCCGGCACCTTCGCCACCGCCGCCGAGCGCCTGCCGGCCGTTGCGGACATGGCCTTCGACGTGATCTACCTGCCTCCGGTCCACCCGATCGGCAGGGTCAACCGCAAGGGTCCCAACAACACGCTGACCGCCGGCCCCGACGACCCCGGGTCCCCGTGGGCCATCGGGTCCGCTGAGGGTGGACACGACACCATCCACCCCGAGCTGGGGACGTTCGCGGACTTCGACGCCTTCGTCGCCCGCGCCGGTCAGCTGGGCCTGGAGGTCGCGCTGGACCTGGCGCTGCAGTGCGCGCCAGACCATCCGTGGGTCACCGAGCACCCGCAGTGGTTCGGCACGCGCGCCGACGGCAGCATCGCGTACGCCGAGAATCCGCCCAAGAAGTACCAGGACATCTACCCGCTGTACTTCGACAACGACCCCGAGGGCATCTTCGTCGAGGTGCTGAGGGTGGTGCGGCTGTGGATGTCCCACGGAGTACGGATCTTCCGCGTCGACAACCCGCACACCAAGCCGGTCGCGTTCTGGCAGCGGCTGCTCGGCGAGATCCGCGACAGCGACCCCGACGTCGTCTTCTTGTCCGAGGCGTTCACCAAGCCGGCGATGATGCGCGCGCTCGGCATGATGGGATTCCACCAGAGCTACACCTACTTCACCTGGCGAGAGACCTCCGGGGAGCTCGGTGACTACCTCACCGAGGTTGCACACGAGACCAGCGACGTCCTGCGACCCAACTTCTTCGTCAACACCCCCGACATCCTTCCCGGGTTCATCCAGCGGGGCGGCGGCGACGCCTTCGCCGTGCGTGCCGTGCTGGCGGCCACCGGCTCCCCGTCGTGGGGTGTCTACGCCGGCTACGAGCTCTTCGAGAACCTGCCACTACGACCGGGGAGCGAGGAGTACGTCGACTCGGAGAAGTTTCAGATCAAGATCCGCGACTGGGACGCCGCGCGCGCCAGTGGCGCGACGCTCGCGCCGTACCTCACGCGGCTCAACCAGATCCGTCGTGCGCACCCGGCGCTGCAGCAGCTACGCGACCTCACGCTGCACGCGAGCGACAACAACGCGATCCTGTGCTTCTCCAAGCAGTCCGGCGACGACACGGTCATCGTGGTGGTCAACAACGACCCATGGTCGGTCCAGGAGTCCACGATCCAGCTGCGGATGCCTGCCCTCGGGTTCGACTGGGACGAGACGTTCGTGGCCTACGACGAGCTCTCCGGCGCCTCGTGGGCGTGGGGCGAGCACACCTACGTCCGGCTCGGCCCCAGCCACCTGGGTGAGAGCTGCGCGCACATCATCCACGTCCGCTGACCGCCCGTACGTGACTTCCAGCTCGCCCATAGGTGGATGCTGGCGCGCCCGTACGCGACTCCGGATCGCTTCATTCCAGCAGTCACTCGTCTACCAGGTTCTCCTGGTACGGCGTCACCTCACCGGGGTCGCAACCCAGGTGAAGCGACGGTGCGCCCGGTGAAGTGCGGACGAAGTGCCGGGAGCCCGCACCAGCTGCCACGTATCGGCGCGCCAGCTGCCACGTATCGGCGGTCAGGTGGCCTAGCCGGCGAGGTACAGGAGGACGCCGGCGGCGGCGCAGACGCCGAGGGTACGCAGCACGCTGAGGCCGCGACCGAAGATCAACACGCACGCGAGCGCGGTCACCGCGAGAGCCGCGACCTGCACGGTGCCCAGCTGCGGGATCTCGAAGTCGAAGACACCCCAGGTGACGGTGTCGGTGCCGCTGAACAGCGTGTGCAGGGCGAAATATACCGCCAGGTTGGCGATGACGCCGACCACGGCTGCGGTGATCCCGGTCAGCGCGGCCGACAGGTTGCGGTTGTGGCGCAGCCGCTCGACGTACGGGGCACCGAGCAGGATGAACAAAAAGCAGGGCACGAACGTGACCCAGGTGGTGATGAGCGCCGCCAGCACGGCGGCGAGCCAAGGGTCCAGGTCCCCGGGACTGCGGTACGCGCCGACGAACGCGACGAACAGCACGACCATGATCAGCGGACCCGGCGTGGTCTCGGCCAGGGCGAGCCCGCGGACCATCTCCCCCGGCATCAGCCACCCGTACGTCTGCACGGCCTGCTGCGCGACGTAGGCCAGCACGGCGTAGGCGCCACCGAAGGTGACCAGCGCGGCACCTGAGAAGAACAGACCCTGGTCGACGAAGATGGTGTCGCGACCGACCAGGACGGCGACGGCGAACACCGGCGCCGCCCACAGGATGAGACCGACCCCGAGCGTGAGGCCGGCACGGCGGACCGACGGGCGCTCGTTCCACAGGTCGTCGTCGCTGATCAGCGGCGCAGGACCGGCGTCGGCTTTGTCGGCCTTGGGTTCGGCGAAGGACGGCACCAGACGTCCGAGGACCCAGCCGACGACACCTGCGCCGAGGACGACGACCGGGAATGCGACGTCGAAGAACGTCAGGGCCACGAAGGCGGCGACCGCCAGCGCCACCAGGCTCGGGTGGGTGAGCGCCCGCTTGCCGACGCGGATGACTGCCTGCACGACGATGGCGATGACCGCCGGCGCCAGGCCGAGGAACACCGCGGCCACCACTCCGGTGTCGCCGAGCCCGACGTACACGGCGGAGAGGGTCATCAGGGCGACGACGCCGGGCAGCACGAACAGAGTGCCGGCGATGAGACCGCCGCGGCGGCCGTTGAGCAGCCACCCGATGTAGATCGCGAGCTGCTGGGCCTCGGGTCCGGGCAGCAGCATGCAGTAGTTCAGGGCGTGCAGGAACCGGCGCTGGCTGATCCAACGCTTCTCATCGACCAAGATGCGCTGCATGACGGCGATCTGGCCGGCGGGTCCGCCGAACGTCTGCAGCGAGATGGCGAACCAGGTCCGGACCGCGGTGCGCATCGGTACGACGTCGTGGCGCGGTGGCGGTTGGAGGTACGGTTCCGGTGTCGTCATGCTGGCTCCTTGCCAAGCATGAGTGCACGCCTGAAGTACTCATAGAGCCCGTCGAAGACCGGCCCGGTGAGCATCAGGACGTCGTCATCGCCACGGACCATCGACAGGCCCCGGAGCACGACGTCGAGACCGGGTGCTTCGGGAGCGTCGTAGTGGTCGTCCTCGAGATCTGCCTCGTGCACGATCGCGGCCAGGCGCCACAGCACCGGGTCGATGAGGTCGTGGGCGCGCAGCAGCGTCTCGAAGGTGCAGTCGGTGCCGTGGTGGCCCAGCTCCACGCCGCGGATGTCGAAGGGAACGGCATCACCGGCGATGTCCTCGGGGTCGGAGACAAAGGCGAAGGTGGCGTCATCGTCGATGAAGCGCGCGATCAGCCACGCCGAGGCAGCTCGGTCTATGTGCACCGACGACCGGGTCACCCACTTCATGTGGCCAGGGCTCCAGCGGGCGGGGCGGTGAGCTTCGCGAGGTCGCGTACAGCGATCACGGCGGGAGCCCGCTCGCCGGTAGGAAAATAGTCGCGCCGCTGGACCGCCCGCAGCTCGCGACGCAGCCGACGCAGTTGCCGGGCCCGCTCGGCCCCCGTCAGCTGACAAGCCGCGAAGGCGGCTTCTGTGATTGCGCGGTACTCCTTTGCCCGAGCTGCGGCCATGTCCGTGGCGATCCGACATGCATCCGAGCGGCGCATGGTCTGTGCCTGCCAGATCGTCGCAGTGCCGCCAGCCTCCTCGACCTCGCCTGCCACCCACTCCAGCTGTTCGCGCGTACGTGCGTCCTCAGGCAGCGCTACCAGCCCATCGCCGAGATGAGCGGCCCCAAGGCGGTTGAGTCGGCGCCACACGGCGATCCGCGGCGTGGACGGGGTGCGCGGGACGCGGTAGCTCAGGAGGACCCAGGCCATCACTTCTGCTGAAAATGATGTACCACGGTTGCAAGTATGGTCGCGGAGGAGCCGGTGTCAACTCAGCCCGCCGCTTCCAGCGCAAGAAGCGTCCGTTTGGCGGCCACCCCTCCGACGTACTGGCCGACCTGGCCGTCGCTGCGGACCACCCGGTGACAGGGGACGACGATCGGCAACGGGTTCTTGGCGCACGCGGTCCCGACTGCACGCACGGCCGTAGGTTTTCCGGACGCGGAGGCGACGACGGCGTAGCTGGCGGTCGACCCGTACC
>JACCZT010000083.1 GCA_013695785.1 Nocardioidaceae bacterium
GCGCAGCGCGGACAGCACGTCGAACTCCCAGGATTCGAGCTCATGGGCTCCGTAGGCTTGGCTGCGGGCCCGGTCGAGGTGGCGCGCCAGACGAGAGACGCGGCTGAGTACACCCATCGGCGACACGTCCAGTTCCGGACGCTCGCGATGCCACGCCTCGAGAAGGCGATCCACCTCATCACTCATGAAGCCGATCATAGGCGTCGAGATTCTTGACATCGAGAATCTCGACGCGGTTCCCGCCAGGTGATGTATCTTGACATCAAGACACATTCATAGGAAGGCACCCCATGCCGCAATGGGACCCCACGGCGTACCTCGCGTTCTCCGGCGAACGCAGCCGCCCGTTCCTCGATCTAATCGCCCGGGTGCCGGGTGACCCAGCCACGATCGTCGACCTCGGGTGCGGACCGGGACACCTGATGCCGGTCCTGCGCGCCCGCTGGGCGGGGGCGCGCATCTGCGGCGTCGACTCATCGTCGGAGATGGTCGACCGCGCCGATCGCGAGAACAACGACCCGCTCGTGACCTACGTCCAGGGTGACATCGCCTCGTGGATACCGGATGCTGCCGTCGACCTTCTGGTCTCGAACGCCGCGTTCCAGTGGGTCCCGGACCAGCTCGACGTCATCCCTCGGCTCCGGCAGCACGTCGCCTCCGGTGGGACTCTCGCGTTCCAGGCGCCGAACAACTCCGACGCACCGAGCCACACCCTGCTCGCCGAGCTCGCCTCGGACCCCCGCTTCCGGCGCCACACCGAGGGCGTCGCCTCGGCGCGTGGAGTCGACGCCCGTACCTACCTCGACCTGCTTGCCGATCCCGACTGGTCACTCGACGTATGGACGACGACCTACCTGCACGTGCTCGCGGGGGAGGATGCGGTGTTCCGCTGGATCAGCGGCACGGGCGCGCGGCCGTACCTGCAGGCACTGCCCGACGATCTGCGTCCGGTGTTCGAGGCCGACTACCGCGCCGCGCTTTGCGAGACTTACCCGCGCAGCGAGCACGGTACGGTGCTGCCGTTCGAGCGCGTCTTCGTGGTCGCGACCCGCGAGCCGGGCTCGGTGGACCGGCCATGAGGCTGCACCACGTCCAGGTGTCGTGTCCTGCCGGTGGGGAGGACGCGGCGCGCCGTTTCTACGCCGGCGCGCTCGGCCTGCGCGAGATCCCCAAGCCGCCGCTGCTCGCCGCCCGTGGCGGCGTGTGGTTCGCCGGAGACGGCTTCGAGCTGCACGTCGGGGTGGAGGAGCCGTTCCAGCCGGCGCGCAAGGCTCACCCGGCATTCGCCGTCCACGACGTCGACGCGGTCGAGCTCGCCGTGCGTACCGCGGGCTTCGAGACCCGTTGGGACGAGGCGATCCCCGATGTGCGCAGGTTCCACTGCGTGGACGGTAGCGGCAACCGGGTAGAAGTCCAGCAGGACTGACTCAGCCGTCGCGGGGGAGCAGCTCAGGCTTGGAGTCCAGGCTGGACAACCCGTTCCAGGCAAGGTTGACCAGGTGGGCGGCGACGACGTCCTTGGCCGGCTTGCGCGCCTCCAGCCACCATTGGCCGGTCGTCCCCACCATTCCGACCAGCATCTGGGCGTACATGGGGGCGAACTTGGTCTGGAACCCGCGCGCCTTGAACTCAGCACTCAGGATGTCCTCGACCCGGCTGGCGACGTCGCCGATGATGCTGACGTAGGACCCGGTCGGAGAGCCGATCGGCGAGTCGCGTACCAGGATGCGAAAGCCCTCTGAGGACGACTCGATGTAGTCGAGCAGCGAGAACGCTGCCTGCTGCAGCAGCGCCCGCGGATGGCCGCCGGTGAGCGCGGACCGCATCATGGCGAGCAGCTGCTGGACCTCACGGTCGACCACGACGGCGTAGACGCCCTCTTTGCCGCCGAAGTGCTCGTACACCACCGGCTTGGACACCTTGGCGCGGGCCGCGATCTCCTCGACCGAGGTGCCGTCGAACCCGCGCTCGGCGAAGACCGACCGTGCGGTCTCGAGGAGCTGCTCGCGTCGTTCGGCCGACGTCATCCGGTGCCGGGAGGACCGCTTGACCGGTTCGGCTGGGGAGGAGGACACCCGGGCATTGTGTCAGTACGCGTCACAGGGCATCTGGGCTAGCCTCACCCTTCATGCACGAGCTGACCTACCGCCTCGTGATCGCGGCCCTCCGTGTCGCCTTCGCGGTGCTCGGCCTGCGGATCGACGTGCGCGGAAAGGAGCACATCCCGGTGCGCGGCGCGGCCGTGATCGCTGCCAACCACAACGGTTACCTCGACTTCGCGTTCGTCGGTCTCGCCGCCACCCGTCGCCGGCGTCTGGTGCGTTTCATGGCCAAGGAGGGCACGTTCGACAACCCGGTCTCCGGGCCGGCGATGCGCGCCATGCGACACATCCCGGTCGCCCGCGAGCAGGGGGCGGGAGCGTACCGCCGCGCCTTGCGGCTGCTGCGCGGGGGCGAGCTCGTGTGCGTCTTCCCCGAGGGAACGATCAGTCGGTCGTGGATGCTCAAGGACTTCCTGCCGGGAGCGGCGGCGCTGGCCATCGAGCGCGGCGTACCGATCGTTCCCGTGGTGACCTGGGGTGGACATCGCGTCCTGACGGTCGACCTGCGGCGGACGCTGCGCCGTGGCACCGCCGTCACGATCGTGGTCGGCGAGCCATTCGTCCCGCCAGCCGGCGCGGGCGTGCGGGTGGTCTCCAGGGAGCTGCGCGCCCGGATGGCCGTCGCACTGGGCGAGGCGCAGGAGACGTACCCGCAGCATCCTCGCGACGACGGCGACCGGTGGTGGCTGCCGGCGATGTTGGGTGGCACGGCACCCGAGCCGGTGGTGGCGGCGCGGTTGGATGCCGAGGCACTCGCCCGTAGTGCCGTGCGGGCAGCGGCGAGAGCGGTCAAACACATCCCCTGACCCGCGATCCGCAGGTTCTGGCCCCTCGATCCGCAGGTCTTGGTCCCTCGATCCGCAGGTCTTGGTCCCTCGATCCGCAGGTCTTGGCCCCTCGATCCGCGCATCGGCGGCTCGTAATTCGGTTGCCCCGCGGTCCTGCCCGCCTGAGGCTGGCACGATGCATCGCCACGACTATCAGTCGGCCGCCGGTCTGCGTGGGATGCAGGATCTCGTGCAGAGACGCCCGACGAGCTGAGCCTCGCGGTCGACCCGGAGCAGGTCGGCCTGGTGGACGAGGTTCTGGCGTGGGCAGTCGAGGTGTCGACCGGGCAAGAACTATGCTGCTCTGTCCTGGAGACCGAAGGCCACCTCATCGAGGCGTTGACGGGCGCGGGTTTCGAGCGGGTCGACGGCGGTCCGTTCTTCACCCATCACACGATGAGCCTGACGGAGCTCGAC
>JACCZT010000165.1 GCA_013695785.1 Nocardioidaceae bacterium
GTCTCCACGCCCGCCAGTGTCCCACCCAAGCTGAGGCGTGGAAGGGTGCACCAGTGAGCGAGCCCAGTGGCATCGACGGCGCAACACGCCCGACATCGATGACGCCGCGATCCCGTCCACACCGGGACCGGCCCGCGTCCCGACCTACCCGGCGCGGCCGGTGACAAGCTGCGACCTACCGGTGCGGTGAGGGCTCCGCACGTCGCCGCAACAGCCACAGCGCGACCGCGGCCGTCACCGAGCCGAGTGTGCCCAACGCCATGTCACCCAAGGTGTCGGTGTAGGCAGTCACGAGCTCGGGAGAGAACCGGATGAACGCGACGTACTCGCCGAGCTCCCACCCCAGCGCCGCGGTCACGCCGAACGCGAGCGCCCGCTCCAGCAGCGGCCACCAGGCTGCCGTGCTGGTCGTCAGCACCAGCGCGCCGGCGGTCAGGAAGATCCAGTTCACGTAGTGCATCCAGTCGTCGAAGGAGACGAGGGTGTCGAACAGGTTGAGGCGATTGCCGAGGGTGTCGGTGAACCACGGCAAGGTGATGAGCACGTCCCCCCACCAGGGGTACGCCGTCCGTCGCCGCCGCAACCACAGCCACCACACGATCGGCACGATGAAAGCACCGATCGGGTAAGCCACCGCCCGCACACCCATGCCCTTGCCGCGCACGCCGCCGACGTCGGGGTACACGGTGGCGACGATCAGCAGCACGATGAGCCCCGCCTTGGCGGCGACGTCGAGGACGATGGGCACCCAAGGGGTACGGCCCGGGCGGGTCGTCATGGTGGCAGCGTAGGGGTGGTCCCGTTGCGGTCGCGCGACACCGGTCCCGAACGTAGCGTTGGTCCACCGGACGGAGACGACGAGGAGGCACTGTGCGGATCGTCATCACTGGTGCCAGCGGCAACATCGGGACGGCTCTGCTGCGGCGGCTCACCACCGCTGCGACGCCGCACGACATCGTCGGCGTGTGCCGCCGCCCGCCTGGGGACGACGAGCCGTACGACGCCGTCGAGTGGGTCTGCATCGACCTCGCCGACCCCTCCGCCGGAGGCCGGCTCGCGCCGGTGCTCAGCGGTGCCGATGCCGTCGTGCACCTCGCGTGGGGGTTCCAGCCTTCGCACGACACCGACTACCTGGACCGGGTCGGCATCGACGGCACCCGATCGGTGCTGACAGCCGCGGACGCGGCCGGCGTACCGCACCTCGTGCACATGTCGTCGCTTGGTGCGTACTCGCCGGGTCCCGACGACCCGGTGTCGGAGACCTGGCCGACCGCAGGCATCGGGTCGTCGGCCTACAGCCGGCAGAAAGTCGCCGCCGAACGCCTCCTCGACGAGTACGAGCGCGCGCATCCGGGCGGTATGGCGATCGCGCGGCTGCGTCCGGCCCTGGTCATCCAGCGCGCCGCCGGCAGCGCTCTGCTGCGCTACGGCGTGCCGGGCTACGTGCCCGCCGCGCTGCTGCGGCACGTACCAGTGCTCCCTGTCGACCGCTCCCTCGCGCTGCAGGTGGTGCACACCGATGACGTCGCCGACGCGGTCGTACGGGTCCTGGAGCAGAAGGCGACCGGCGCGTTCAACCTCGCCGCCGACCCACCGATAACCCGCGACGACATCGCCGAGGCTCTCGGCGCACGTGCGGTGCACCTGCCACGCCCGGTGCTGCGGGCGGCCACGGCGGTGTCCTGGCAGGCGCGTCTGCAGCCCGTCGACCCCGGCTGGATCGATCTCGCCTTCGCCGTTCCGCTGATGGACACCTCGCACGCGCGTGCCGAGCTCGGCTGGCAGCCCAGCGTCGACTCGCGCGCCGCGCTCGCCGAGCTGGTCGGAGGCATGGCCGATGCCGCCGCCGAGCCGAGCCCGGCGCTGCGTCCGCGATCGATGCCCGAGGAGTTCGCCAGGCTGATCCGCCGTGGCCCTCTCACCAAACGCCGACTCCCCTGATGCCTACACCCGAGGTTCGCGATGAGCGACGACCAGTCCCTGCCTGATGATGCCCTCGAGCCCGGGACAGTGCGCCGCGTCGGGCCGTGGGCCGTCGGCAGCAGCGGTGGCGAGGACTTCGCGGTCTCGCGGCGTTGTCGGCACCAGCTCGCGGACCTGAGCAAGGGGTCGGTCGACGCCGACGGCTGCCTCGTGTGCCCGTGGCACGGCAGCAGGTACGACGTGCGTACCGGCCGGATGGTCAGTGGCCCGAAGGGGTTCTTGGCCTACCGCGGGCGCTCCCCGGGCTACACCCAGATCGTGCTCGCCTACGGCCGCTACCTGCGCCTGCGGGTAGGTCGCGTCGTACGCGGTGGTGGGCGCCTCCGCGTCGAGTGAGGTCTGGTCCTAGGAC
>JACCZT010000172.1 GCA_013695785.1 Nocardioidaceae bacterium
AAAGTCGAAACCGTTCAGCCCCTCTTCAGTTGTCAACCGCGCCATCCTCGCGGACAGCACCGTCACACTACCTGTTCCAACGGTACGGCGGCACCTCGTATTCCGGCGCGTTACCGCGTGTCGGTCGGGCGTTTTTCGATGGGTTGATGAAGGGCCAATCGATGTCGGGGCGACTGTCAGTGGTGGGTGTTTGGATGGATCCATGGCAGCACAAGACGCACCAGTGGTCGATGAGCTGACCGCGGTCGCGGACTCGTTGGGCCGGCTTGCGCGGTCCGGTGGTGATGCAGAGCGGATCGACCGGATCGAGGCCTTTGACCGGATCGAGGCGGCCGCTGCGGCCGCGCGTGCGGTCGAGATTGCCGACTTCACTGACTCCCAGCTCGCGGACCAGGCAGCGTGTGGGGTGCCCGCACGGCGCCGCGGCCGCGGGATCGCCGAACAGGTCGCGTTCGCCCGCAAGGTCTCCCCGACCACGGCCGCCAAGCACCTCGGCTTCGCCCGAACGTTGACGCGTGACCTGCCACAGACCCATGCGCTGTTGGCGGCTGGGCAGATCAGCGAGTGGGTCGCCAAGCTGGTCGTGCGCGAGGTCACCTGCTTGGCGCCAATCGACCGCCGACGCGTCGATGCGGACCTGGCCGCGGACCTGCCCACCATGAACCCCCACCAGGGCGAGGCCGCCGCCCGGCGACACGCCCTGGCCCTGGACCCCGACGCCGGGCTGCGGCGGCGCCGTACCGCGCACACCGACCGCAACGTCAGCGTGCGGCCCGCCCCCGACACCATGGCCTTGTTGACCGGGTTCCTGCCCGCCGAGGGCGGCATCGCGGCCTGGGTCGCGCTGGATCGCCACGCTCGCACCCTCAAGTCCGCTGGAGACCAGCGCACCTTGGGCCAGCCGCGCGCAGACACCATGATCGAACGTCTCACCGGACAAGTCACCGCCGCTGCGGTGCCGGTCGAGATCGGCATCACCATGACCGTCGACTCCCTGCTCGCCAAAGACGACAACCCAGCGATGCTCGCCGGGTACGGCCCCATCCCCGCCGACCTCGCCCGTGCGATCGCCACTGGAAGTGACGACGGTGGTGGGTACGGCGATGGCAGCACCGGCACTGGACACCGAACCAACGGCCGGACGGACGAGGACATCGAGCGCGCCGCCGTGTTCGTGCGACGGATCTTCACCGACCCGGCCGACGACACCGTGACCGCCATCGACACCAAGCGGCGCAGGTTCAGCGGCCACGCTGCGCGGGTCATCCTCACCCGCGACCAACACTGCCGCGACCCCTACTGCACCGCACCGATCCGCCACCTGGACCACCGCACGCCGACCCGCGACGGGGGACCCACCAGCATCGACAATGGCGAGGGACGCTGCGAACGCGGCAACTACGTCAAGGAGATGCCCCGTTGGCGCCACAGCACCGACCCCGGAACCGGCCGCAGCACCATCACCACCCCGACCGGCCACACCTGCACCACCGGCCCACCACCAGCGCTCGGACCCGCCTCGAACTACCACCACATCGCCCACCGACGAGCCCTACGACGCCTGGACTACCTCAAACGCGAACAACTCATCATCCAGCTCCCCAAACCCCCTGAGCCCGGTCTCAGCCCTTGGACTCGCGCCGGGCCTCAGTGTCGGCCGCTATCTTGGCGCCGCGACGAACGGCGATGATCTCGGACACGATCGACACCGCGATCTCGCTGGGAGTGTCCGCGCCGATGTCCAGACCCGCGGGTCCACGAACCTTGTCGATCCGCTCCGCTGGCACGCCGTTGTCGCCGAGCCACTGCGAGCGCCGCTGCTGGGTCCGACGCGAGCCCATCGCGGCGACGTAACCGGCGTCACTGTCCAGTGCTGCCGCAAGAGCCGGTCCGTCCACATCCTCGTCGTGGCTCAGCACCACCACGGCATCGGACTCCCCGAGCCGGCCCACCGCGTCCTTGGTCGCCTCCACGTCGTCGACGACGACGACCTCCCAGCCGAGAACGGCCGTCATTGCGACCAGCGCGGCGGCGACGGACCCATCCCCGACGACCAGCACTGTCCCGCCCGACGGCTCAGCCGGCGGCGGTGGATGTTCGGGGTGCATCACGGCTCCGATCCCAGGTAGGCGTTACGACGACACGATCGTATGCCGGGCGCTCAGTGCACGCCCTTGAGCCGGCGATCGACGTCGGCCTTGGCCTCACGGTCGGCTTGACGCTCAGCGAGGGCGTGCCGCTTGTCGTAGGCCTTCTTGCCCTTGGCGACGGCGATCTCGACCTTGGCACGACCGTCCTTGAAGTACAACGACAACGGCACGATGGTCAGGCCGCTCTCCAGCAACCGGCGGCTGATTCGGTCGATCTCGCTGCGATGCAGCAACAGCTTGCGCTTGCGGCGTGCGGCGTGGTTGGTCCACGTGCCCTGGGTGTACTCGGGGATGTGGACGCCGGACAGCCACAGCTCGCCATCGTCGATCTCACCGAAGCCGTCGACGAGTGAGGCTCGGCCGGCGCGCAGCGACTTGACCTCGGTGCCGGTGAGCACCAGACCTGCCTCGAAGGTGTCCTCGAGGTGGTAGTCATGCCGCGCCTTCTTGTTCTGCGCGATCAGCTTGCGCCCGGTCTCCTTGGACATGACTCCATTGTCTCAGCGACCGTCAACCGGTGTTACAACCAGCCCGCCGGGTTGACCGTCGAACCGTTGGCGAGCACCATGAAGTGCAGGTGGCAGCCCGTGGAGTAGCCCGTCGTGCCGGCGTAGCCGATCACCTGTCCGCGGCTGACGCGCTGTCCGGGGCTGACCGACCACCGCGTCAGGTGGTTGTATGTCGTGGCGACACTCACGCCGCGCTTGTAGCCGTTACTCATGACCACCCGGTTGCCGTACGCGGAGTTGAAGTACGCCTCCAGGATCTTGCCGCCGGAGGCGGCGTACACCGGCGAGCCGCAGGCGGCGGCGAAGTCGGTGCCGTCGTGCAGCTTCCTCACGCGCAGGACCGGGTGGAAGCGCATCCCGTAGGGCGACGTGACGTAGGGATTCTGCACGGGGTACGAGAGGGTGCCGCCGCCGTTGTTGCTGCCGCCGCCGCCGCCGTTGTTGCTGCCGCCGCCGCCGCCGTTGTTGCTGCCGCCGCCGCCG
>JACCZT010000034.1 GCA_013695785.1 Nocardioidaceae bacterium
GAACATCATCCGGGCGGGATTGACCACGATCCTCAACGGCCAACCCGACATCGAGGTGATCGGCCAGGCCGCCGATGGCCACGAGGCCGTCGCGCTCGCTCGCCGGTTACACCCCGATGTGTGCCTGTTCGACATCCGGATGCCGCACCTGGACGGCGTCGAGGCAACCCGCCTACTCGCCGGACCCGACATCGACGAACCGCTGGCGGTCGTCGTCATCACCACCTTCGACACCGACGAATACGTCAGCGGCGCCCTCAAAGCGGGCGCCAGAGGCTTCCTTCTCAAAGACGCCGGACCAGACCTGTTGGTCCAAGCCATCCACGCCGCCGCCGAGGGCGACGCCCTCATCGCCCCAAGCATCACCGCCCGCCTGCTCGCCAGCTTCGCCGACTCCGCAACCTCCTCGGAGCGGGCGCAACCATTCGTCCCCCTCACCCAACGGGAGGAAGAAGTTCTCGTCACCGTCGCCAAGGGCTTGTCCAACGCCGAGATCGCCGACGAACTCCACATCAGCCTCAGCACCGTCAAGTTCCACGTCGCCAGCCTCATGAACAAGATCGGTGCCCGCAACCGCGTCCAGATCGCCATCTGGGCCTACGAGACCAAGCGAGTGCGGCCCTGACCACTCCCGGACCACGGACATCGCGGACCCACCAAGCCTCACCACCGGTGCGGCCGACAATTTCCGAGGATGCGCGTCTCGTGATGACGGAGGCGCGTCTATCCGCCGCGAGAGACGGGGTTGTCGATCCAGTTCCGCCTCCGACCCGCCAGGCGATGCGTTCGCCGGTCTCCTGCCTTGGCCATGAGGTCCTGGTAAAGGTGTGACTGGTGGGGCAGGCGTGTCGTCGCGGCGATGGGGTGGTGCCGCCCTAGCCTGACACCATGGCCAGCAGCTTGATGGGGCGCGACATGGCCGTGGACCTCGGCACCGCCAACACGTTGGTGTACGTCCGCGGCCGCGGCGTGATGCTCAACGAGCCCTCCGTCGTCGCCCTCAACGCGCAGACCCGCGAGATCCTCGCGGTCGGCACCGAGGCCAAGCGCATGCTCGGGCGGACCCCCGAGGCGATCACCGCGATCCGGCCGATGAAGGACGGCGTCATCGCCGACTTCGAGTCGACCGAGCAGATGCTGCGCATCTTCATCCAACGCGTGCACCGCCGCCGCTACTTCGCCAAGCCGCGCCTGGTGGTCTGCGTACCTAGCGGCATCACCTCGGTCGAGCAACGCGCGGTCAAGGAGGCGGGCTACCAGGCGGGCGCGCGCCAGGTCTACATCATCGAGGAGCCGATGGCGGCTGCGCTCGGTGCCGGCCTGCCCGTCCACGAGGCCACCGGCAACATGATCGTCGACGTCGGCGGCGGCACCACCGAGGTCGCCGTCATCTCGCTGGGCGGCATCGTCACCAGCATGTCGATCCGTACCGCCGGCGACGACCTCGACCAGGCGATCATCTCGTGGTTCAAGAAGGAACACTCGCTGATGGTGGGGGAGCGGACCGCCGAGGAGATCAAGATCGCCGTCGGCTCGGCGTTCCCGCTACCCGACGAGCCCGAGGCCCAGATCCGTGGCCGCGACCTGGTCAGCGGTCTGCCACGGACGGTCACGGTCGCGACGGCCGAGGTGCGTCAAGCCCTCGAGGAGCCGGTGCAGGACATCGTCGACGCCGTGCGGACGACGCTGGACAAGACGCCGCCTGAGCTCGCCGGAGACATCATGGACCGCGGCCTGGTGCTCACCGGTGGCGGCGCACTCCTGCGCGGGCTCGACGAGCGGCTGCGACACGAGACGCAGATGCCGGTGCACATCGCCGAGGACCCGTTGCACTCCGTGGCGATGGGCGCGGGCAAATGTGTGGAGGAGTTCGAGGCGCTTCGGCAGGTGCTCACCTCCGAGCCCCGGCACTGAGGCGCGCCCATGCTGATGCGTACCCCGCGACGTGATGACAACCGCTCGCGCACCCGGTTGGTGCTCCTGGTCCTTGCCGCCGTCGCGGTGATCAGCCTCGACGCCGGTCTGGGTACGTCCTCGCCCGCGCAGCCGGTGCGCGACGCCGCCAGCAGTGTCCTCGGACCGGTCGAGTCCGTCGCGCACAAGGCGTTGACTCCGGTACGCGCGATCGGCGACCTCTTCACCACCCGCGCCGACCTGCGCCGCGACAACGACGCCCTGCTCGAGGAGAACGCGCGGCTGCGCAACCAGGCCAACACCGCAGGCGTCGACACCGCACGACTCGAGGAGCTCGAAGGCATCGCCGACCTGAGCACGGCGAACGGGTTCGAGACCGTGCAGGCACAGGTCGTCGCCATCGGCGGGGCGCAGTCGTTCTCGCGCGCCGTGACCATCGACGTCGGCACCGCGCAGGGTGTGCGCCGCGACATGACGGTGCTCAACGCCGACGGGCTCGT
The DNA here is from genome assembly GCA_013695785.1 of Nocardioidaceae bacterium. GTDB lineage: Bacteria > Actinomycetota > Actinomycetes > Propionibacteriales > Nocardioidaceae > JACCZT01. The sequence goes on from JACCZT010000034.1 coordinate 2,415, forward strand.
CGGCCGGGTCGTCGGCGTCTCGCGGAGCAACGCGACGGTCCTGCTCCTGGTGGATGCCCGGTCCACGGTCGGTGCACGGCTGTCCGGTGACAGCGAGCTCGGGTTCGTACGCGGCGACGGTGACCTCTCCGGTGCCGGCCGGTTGACATTGTCGACCGTCGATGCGGCCGCCGTACCCATCGAGGGCGACAGCGTGGTTTCGTGGGGCTCGCGCGGGCAGGTGCCGTATGTGGCCGGCGTACCGATCGGCCGGGTCGAGAGCGTAGCCTCCAGCCCGCGGGACCAGTCGCGCACCGTAACGCTTGCGCCGTACGCGGACTTCTCGGCCCTCGACGTCGTCGGAGTCGTCGTCGCGCGGACGAAGGGTCGCTGAGATGTCCGCGATCCGCCCGGCGCTGGTCGCCGTCTGCGTCATCGTCTGCGTCGTTCTCCAGCTCAGCGTGTTCACGCAGCTGGCCGTTGCCGCGGTCGTGCCCGACATCGCCATGGTGTTCGTGATCGCTGCGGCGCTGGCCCGTGGCCCGTCCTACGCGGCCGGCCTCGGGTTCTGCGCCGGTCTGGTGCTCGACCTGGCGCCGCCGGCGGATCACACACTGGGTCGCTGGGCCCTGACCTTCGTCATCGTCGGCTACCTCGCCGGGCTCGTCCGCCAGGACACCAACCGCTCGGTGGTCGCCTCGGCCGCCTGTGTCGCCGCATCGGTCTTTATCGGGACGTCGGTGTTCGCACTGTCAGGCATCGTGCTCGGCGAGAGCGGCGTCAGCATCGCCAGGGCCCTGCAGGTGATCCCGCTCGCGGTGTTGTACGACGTCGCTGTCGCGCTCGTCCTGCTTCCCGTCGCGCGCGCCGTCCTGGTCGGGCGGGACAGCGCTCCTGCCCAGAGCCGCGTGGGGGTTGGTGTCCGGTGACCACCCTGACCCGTGGCCGTTTCGTGGTCATCCAGGTCCTCGTGCTCGCACTCTTCTGCTCGCTGCTGGGTCGCCTGTGGTACCTCCAGGTCGTCGGTGGCGACAGCTACCGGGCGCAGGCGCAGAGCAACGCCGTGCGGGACGTCATCGTGCAGCCGCAGCGAGGTCTCATCGTCGACTCCACAGGTCGGTCACTGGTCGCCAACCGGCTCGCGTGGGTGGTGACGGTGGACCGCTCCCGGCTCGCAGTCCTGCCCACCGCCGAGCAGTCCGCGACGCTACGCCAGCTCGGCCGCACGCTCGGCCTGCCGTACGGCCAGGTCCTCGCCCAGACCAAGCTGTGCGGAGAGAAGGGTGCGCCCGACGCGGGCCTCTGCTGGAACGGGTCGCCGTACGAGGCGGTCCCGGTCGCGGCCGACGTCGACGAGGACGTAGCACTGGCCATCGCAGAACGGCCGGAGGACTTCCCCGCCGTTGAGGTCCAGCAGCAGAACGTCCGGTCCTACCCCACGCCCTACGGCGCCAACGCCGCACACCTGCTGGGCTACGTGACGTCGGTGACAGAGGACGAGTACGCAGCGGCGAAGCAGGACGACGACACCACGCTCAACGCAGCCTCCCAGGTCGGCCGGTCGGGCCTGGAACGGTCGTACGACAGGTTCCTGCGCGGCCTGCCCGGGTCGACCGGCAAGTCGGTGGACTCCAGCGGCCGCGTCATCGGCAGCGCGGGCGCGACCCCAGCGCGGCCGGGGGACACCCTCGTGACGAGCATCGATGCCAAGGTCCAGGCCAAGGCCGAGGACGAGCTGCGTGCGGCGATCATGACCGCACGGCAGACCCACGACGACGTCACCGGTGAGGACTACAAGGCGACGTCGGGCGCGATGGTCGTGATGGAGGCCAAGACCGGTCGTCTGGTCGCCTCGGCGAGCTACCCGACGTACGACCCCGAGGTCTGGGTCGGGGGCATCAGCAGCAGGCAGCTCAAGAGCCTGTACTCCAAGGACGCCGGCGAGCCGCTGCTGTCACGCGCCACGCAGGGGCAGCTGGCACCGGGCTCGACGTTCAAGCCCGTCACGGCCGCCGGAGCACTCGACAGCGGGTACCCCACCTCCACCGAGCTCGACTGCTCCAGCTCGTTCCAGGTCGGCAACCGGATCTTCAAGAACTACGAGTCCGCGTCGTACGGGCCGATCGACTTCGCCAGCGCGCTGCAGCTGTCGTGCGACACGTTCTTCTACCGCATCGCCTACGCCGAGTGGCTGCGCCAGGGCGGTGACGACCCCGACCGAAAGGATGTCCTGGTCGAGAACGCCAAGAGGTTCGGGTTCGGCCGCCAGACCGGCATCGACCTGCCAGGTGAGGCCAGCGGACGGATCGCCGACCGGGCCTGGCGCCGCCAGTACTGGAAGGACAACAAGGACTACTACTGCAAGATCGGCCGCTCGTCGTCGGCGAACGACTACCTGCACCTGTTCGCCCGGGAGTTCTGCGTCGACGGCTATCTCTACCGTGCCGGTGACGCGGTCAACTTCGCCATCGGCCAGGGCGACACCCTCGTCACGCCGATGCAGCTCGCGGTCGTGTACGCCGCTCTGTCCAACGGCGGCGCGCTGTTCGAGCCGCGTGTCGCTAAGGCGGTCGTGGACCCCTACGGCGACGTCGTCAAACGGATCCCACCGCACCGGGCCGGTTCGCTCCCGATCTCCGATCGGCACCGCGACTACATCGACGACGCCCTGCTCGGCACGGCCAAGACCGGGACGATGGCCTGGAAGATGCAAGGCTTCCCGCTCGAGGAGGTGCAGGTGCGCGCCAAGACCGGCACCGCGGAGGTGCAGGGCAAGCAGACCACCGGCTGGGTCGCGACGTACGACGAGAACTACGTGGTGATCATGATGATGGAGCAGGGCGGCACCGGCTCGGGCAGCTCCGGCGACGCCGTCCGGCACATGTGGGAGGCGCTGTACGGCATCGACGGCGATCGGGTCGACCCGGCGGCGTCGCTGCTGCCCGCGGGACAGACGCCGTCGTCGCTGCCGGTCTTCGGCCGCGACGGCACGGTGGAAGCGCCCCGATGACGGTCCTGCACGCGCCGCGCGTCGTACGGCGGCACCGGTGGGCCGACCTGGACTGGTGGCTCGTCATCGCCGTCGCGTTGCTCGTGCTCATCGGCACCGTGCTCATTTGGTCGGCGACCTCGCACCGTGACGACCTGACCGGTGGCCGCCCGACGGCCTACTTGTCCAAGCAGGGCGTCAACGTCGTCATCGCCGTCACCCTCGGCGGCCTCATCGCTGCGACGGACCGCCGGTCGATCCGCGTCTGGGCTCCCCTCATCTACATCGGTTCGGTCGTGGGGCTGCTGCTCGTCTTCGTGCCCGGCGTCGGGGCGACGATCAACGGCTCCCACTCCTGGTTGGACGTCGGTGGTCTGTCGATCCAGCCTGTGGAGTTCGCCAAGGTCGGCGTGATCGTGGGGATGGCGCTGGTCCTGGCCGAACGAGCCGAAGCCGGCCTGCGAAGCGTCATGCGTGACTCGGACCTGCTGCCCGCCCTCGCGATCGCCGCTGTGCCGGCGGTCCTCATCCTGGCTCAGCCCGACCTCGGCTCACTGATGGTCCTGGCCGCCATCGTCTTCGGTGTCCTCGCGATGGCCGGGACCGCCAAGCGTTGGCTGGGCGCGTTGCTGGCCGTCGGCGTCACCGCCCTGGTGCTCGCCGTGGCCGTCGGGGTGTTGCAGGAGTACCAGCTGTCGCGCTTCGAGGCCTTCGCCGATCCGTCCCTGGACCCGCGGGGTGCTGGCTACAACACCATCCAGGCACGCATCGCGATCGGCAACGGTGGCGTGCTCGGCCAAGGACTGTTCCAGGGGTCGCAGACCCAGAGCGGCTTCGTCCCCGAGCAGCACACCGACTTCATCTTCACCGTCGCCGGAGAGGAGCTCGGGCTCGTCGGGTCCGCCGCCGTCATCATGCTGCTCGGCGTCGTGCTGTGGCGGTGCCTGCGGATCGCCCGTCAGGCCGACGACCTCTTCGGCCGGCTCGCCGCGGTCGGCATCGCCTGCTGGTTCGGGTTCCAGTCGTTCCAGAACATCGGCATGTGCCTGGGGATCATGCCGGTGACGGGGGTCCCGCTGCCGTTCGTCTCCTACGGCGGTACGTCGATGTTCGCGTCCATGATGGCGGTGGGGCTGCTGCTCAACATCCGCCGCCGGGCCGGTGGGCCCACCGGTCACGGTGTCGTGGTGCGGTCACGCCTGCAGCGCAGCCGCTTCTGAGGGGCCGGCGTCGCCGCGACCAGCGGCTAGGCTGTGCCGCATGCCTGCGCCCACCGCCCTGAGCGTCTTCGACCGCCTGGAGCCGCTGTTGCCGAGGATCGGCAAGCCGATCCAGTACCTCGGCGGGGAGCTCAACTCCACGGTCAAGGTCTGGGACTCGGTCACGGTCCGCTGGGCGCTGATGTACCCCGACGCGTACGAGGTCGGACTGCCCAACCAGGGCGTGCAGATCCTCTACGAGATCCTGAACGAGCGCGACTGGATCCTGGCCGAGCGGACGTACGCCGTCTTCTCGGACATGGAAGACCTGATGCGCGCCCACGGCATCCCGCAGTTCACCGTCGACGCGCACCGGCCGGTGCGTGCCTTCGACCTGCTGGGGATCTCCTTCTCCACCGAGCTCGGCTACACCAACATGCTCACCGCACTCGACCTCGCAGGCATCCCCCTGCACGCCGCCGACCGTACCGACGACGACCCGCTCGTGCTCGCCGGTGGACACTCGGCCTTCAACCCCGAGCCGATCGCCGACTTCATCGACGCGGCCGTCCTCGGCGACGGCGAGGAGATCGTCCTCGCCATCAGCGACCTGGTCCGCGAGTGGAAGGACGAGGGCTGCCCGGGTGGTCGCGACGAGGTGCTCATGCGGCTCGCCGCGTCCGGCGGCGTGTACGTCCCGGCCTTCTACGACGTCTCCTACCTCCCGGACGGGAGGATCCAGCGCGTGGTGCCCAACCGCGCCGGCGTCCCGTGGCGGGTCAGCAAGCACACCCTGATGGACCTCGACGCGTGGCCGTACCCCAAGAACCCCCTCGTGCCGCTGGCCGAGACCGTCCATGAGCGCTACTCGGTGGAGATCTTCCGTGGTTGCACGCGGGGCTGCCGGTTCTGCCAGGCCGGCATGATCACCCGACCCGTGCGCGAGCGCAGCATCACCACCATCGGGGCGATGGTCGAGAACGGCCTGGCCAAGTCCGGTTTCGAGGAGGTCGGGCTGCTGAGCCTGTCCAGCGCGGACCACTCCGAGATCGCCGAGGTCGCCAAGGGCCTCGGCGACAGGTACGAAGGCACCAACACCTCCCTGTCGCTGCCGTCCACCCGCGTGGACGCCTTCAACATCACCCTGGCCAACGAGTTCAGCCGCAACGGCCGCCGGTCCGGCCTGACGTTCGCGCCCGAGGGTGGCAGTGAACGGCTGCGCAAGGTGATCAACAAGATGGTCAGTGAGGAGGACCTGATCCGGACCGTCTCGGCGGCGTTCTCGCACGGCTGGCGCCAGGTCAAGCTCTACTTCATGTGCGGGTTGCCCACCGAGACCGACGACGACGTCATGCAGATCGGCGACCTGGCGCGCAAGGTGATCGAGACCGGACGGGAGGTCTCGGGGCGCAAGGACATTCGGTGCACCGTCTCGATCGGGGGGTTCGTACCCAAGCCGCACACGCCGTTCCAGTGGGCGAGCCAGCTCGACCACGAGACGACCGACGCCCGCCTGGCCAAGCTGCGCGAGTCGGTGCGCTCGGACAAGAAGTACGGTCGCTCGATCGGCTTTCGCTACCACGACGGCAAGCCCGGCATCGTCGAAGGCCTGCTGTCGCGCGGCGACCGCCGGGTCGGGCGCATCATCGAGGCGGTCTGGCGTGACGGCGGCAGGTTCGACGGCTGGAGCGAGCACTTCTCCTACGACCGCTGGGCCGAGTGCACCGAGCAGGTGCTCGCCGGCGAACCGGTCGACCTGGACTGGTACACCGTGCGCGAGCGCGACCACGCCGAGGTGCTGCCCTGGGACCACCTGGACTCCGGCCTGGACAAGGACTGGTTGTGGGAGGACTGGCAGGACGCCCTCGACCCCGAAGGCGCGATCGAGGTGGAGGACTGCCGCTGGACGCCGTGCTTCGACTGCGGGGTGTGCCCGCAGATGGGCACCGACATCCAGGTAGGCCCCACCGGAGCCAAGCTGCTCCCCATCACGCCCGTGTCGTGACCGTACGCCCCGCCGGTCGAGCGGACTATGCGGCGCTCGTGGAGCTGCGGCGACGGTCGCGGCTGGAGACCGACGGCGTCGGCCTCGATGCCGAGCCAGAGTTCGACGAGCGGTTCACGGCGTGGCTGGACGTCCAGCTGGCGCGCGGCTCGCTGGCGTGGGTCGCCGAGGACGCCGGATCGATGGTCGGGATGCTGCTGATGTTCGTGCTGGAGCGCATGCCCGCACCGGAGCGTCCGCCCTCGCGGTGGGGTTACGTCGTCAACGCCTTCGTCCTTCCCGAGCATCGCGACCGCGGCGTCGGCACGCAGCTCGTCGCCGCGGCGACCGAACACGCCGATGCTCAGGGGTACGCGCGCCTCGTGCTCACCGCCAGCGATCGAGCCGTCCCCTTGTACGCCCGCGCCGGCTTCTCCCGCGACCACCCGCTCCTGGTCCGCGAGCCGACTCCGCGGGACCACGTGGGACGCTGAGCTGGCACTCGGTGCGTCGTCGCGGTGCGTCGTGGAGATGGGCTCAGTCGAAGAGCTGGGGACGGTTGATGTAGCGGCCGACCGGGATGAGCGGCAAGGCGAGCACGGCCAGGACGGTCACCGGCACCGCCCACGAGCCGGTGACGTCCTGCAACAGACCGGCGCCGAACGGTCCGATCGCGGCCATGAGGTAACCGACCCCTTGCACGAAGCTGGACAGGGCCGCGGTGCCGCCGGGGGTACGCGAACGCTGCCCGAGCATCGTCATCACCCAGGAGAACGATGCGCCGCCGAGACCGAGCAGCAGCGCCCACAGCCACGGTGCCGTGGTAGCGAACAGCAGTACTCCGACCCAGCCGGCGGCGGTGGTGATCCCGAAGATCCATGGCAGGACGGGGCGCGCACCCACGCGGCGCATGATCGCGGGGAGGGCGAGGGTCGTCGGGATGCCGACGCCGCTGACGATCGTCTGCATCAACGCGGCCGTGCCCGGAGTGAGTCCGGCGGCGGTGTAGATCTCTGGCAGCCAGCCGAATTGTGTGTACGCCTGCGCCGACTGCAGCGCGAAGAAGAGTGCCATCGCCCATGCCAACCGCGAGCGCATCGTCTGCCGCAGGGTGACCGCCGACGGATCAGTCGTCGCAACTCGTACGTCGTGGCGCAGCAGGAACAGCCACGGCAGCAACGTGATGCCGGCGACGACTCCCCAGGCGAGCAAGCCGCCGCGCCAGCCGCCGGTGACGTCGGACAACGGCACGGTCACCGCCGAGGACAAGGTCGCGCCGGTCAAGATGGCGGCGGTGTAGAAGGCGCTGACCGTCGGCACATGGCTCGGGAAGTGTCGCTTGACGAGCGCGGGCAGGATCACGTTGCCGGTCGCCGCGCCGGCGAGGGCGAAGCCCGACGCCAGGTTGAACAGCGTCGGCGAGGACGTCATCACGCGCAGGACCAGCCCCGTCGCGATGACGAGCAACGAGAGCGCCGCCGTACGGTGCAGGCCGATGCCGCGGACGACTCCACCCGCGGTGCTGCCGAACACCGCGAAGCACAACACCGGCAGCGTCGTGACGACACCTCCGACCGTCGCGGACATGCCGAGGTCGGCACGGACGGCGGCCAGCACCACACCGACGCTTCCGACGGCGGCACGCAGGTTGAGGGCGAGAAGTATCAGGGCGACCAGGACGAACACTCGCGCGGCACGGGACTCGGGGCGGGCGTTGGACACCGCCCCATCCTGCACCGACCGGTAACCTGCGTCCGTGCCACCACCTGAAGAGGTCCCCAATCCGCAGCTGCCGATCGTGCAGCGACTGCGGATCCGCTACGCCAAGCGCGGGCGGCTGCGGTTCACCAGCCACCGCGACTTCGCCCGCGCCTTCGAACGTGCCGTACGCCGCGCCGGCGTCCCCATCGCCTTCTCCTCCGGCTACTCGCCCCACCCCAAGATCTCCTACGCTGGTGCGTCGCCGACGGGAGCGTCGAGCGAGGCGGAGTACCTCGAGATCGCGGTCACCCGCAGGTGCGAGCCCGCGCGGGTCCGGGACGCCCTCGACGCCGCGCTGCCCGACGGCCTCGATCTGCTCGAGATCGTGGTGGGTGACCCTGAGCGCGGCTCGCTCGCTGACCGCCTCGATGCCAGCGAGTGGCAGATTCGGCTGCCCGGCGTCGAGCCGGCAGAAGCGGCAGCGGCCGTCGACGCGTTCCTTGCCGCCCGCGAGGTCGAGGTCGAGCGCATGACCAAGAAGGGAGTGCGCACCTTCGACTGTCGCGCGGCCGTGGCGAGCCTCTCTGCCACGTCCGATGCGGATCCTGACCAACCGTGTGCGATACTCGTCATGGTTGTACGGCATGCAACACCCGCTGTGCGACCCGACGATGTTCTCGCCGGACTCCGTGCGATCGCGGGGCTCGTGCCACCGGTTTGGCCACACGCGAACCGCGCGGCACAGGGGCCCCTCGACGAACGAACCGGCACGGTCGGCGATCCGTTCGTTCTCGACCGCGACGCGTCGCGCTAGCAGCGCCCCACCGGGCGGGGCCGGCGTGCACGCTGACCGCGGCAGTGCGAGGGAGAGCCGTGACAGGCCGGCAACCATGGAGGACGTCGCCGAAGCCCGATCATCTCGGGCTCCACCGCAGGCTTCAGTTCGGCGCAACCCACCGAACGACAGACACGGCCCCGCGCGACTCAGCATGATCGCGCCAGGGCGAAGGAGAGCTGATGCTCGACGACACCGACACACCCAAGAACGCCACCACCACCGGACGCACCCGCCGGCGCGCGGTCTCCCGCCCGTCCGGCCCACCCGCCGAACCCCCGGCTGCCGCCGCTGAGGCAACACCGGACGCGAGCGGGCATGACACCGACGCACCGACATCCACCGCACCGGACGCGAGCGGGCATGACACCGACGCACCGACATCCACCGCCAAGAAGGCCCCGGCGAAGAAGACCGCCGCGAAGAGGTCGACCGCCAAGAAGTCAGTAGCCAAGACGTCGGTGGCCGCGACACCTGACGAGCCGGCCGCCGAGGTCAAGACCGAGAGCGCGGCCGAGCCAGCCACAGACACAGACACACCGGCCCGCAAGAAGCCGGCGCGCAGGCCCGCCAAGCAGGCTCCCGCCGTCTTCTCGGGCATGGACGACGACCCTGAGTCCACGGTCGGGACGACGCCTCGGCGTCGAGCCAAGAAGGCGACCGCCGCAGCAGATGGCCCAGACGAGCTGGCAGCTGCTTCGCCTGAGGCGCCGGCGACGTTCGTCGCACCGCTGTTCCAGGCGCCGGACTCGAGCAAGGCCGCAGCGCGCAAGCCGGCCAAGAAGGCCGCCCAGCCAAGTCTCGCGCCGGCCGCCGATGACGACGCCGACAGGCCCCCCACCGACGTGGAACAGAGCGACGACGCCGACGACACCGATGAGGACGGTGCTCCGCGTCGTCGTCGTCGCCGCGGTGGACGACGCCGTCGCAAGAGCGGAGCCGACGGCGAGTCACTCGACGAGGCCTCGGACGACGTGGCCGTACCCGCTGACGGAGCCGACGGAGCCGCTGCCGCGAGCGCGGCCGACAGCGGCGAGGAGGACGGCGGGCAGGACGACGCCGAAGACCCCGAGGACGCCGAAGGTGGCGGCAGCACGACTCGTCGCCGTCGTCGTCGCCGCCGCCGCGGCGAGGGTGACGACCTGTCGTCGGACGACGCGCCCAACACCGTCGTACGCATCCGCGAACCCCGCAACGCCGCGGACGAGATCACCAGCGTCTCGGGCTCGACCCGCCTCGAGGCCAAGAAGCAGCGTCGCCGTGAGGGACGCGAAGCCGGCCGTCGTCGCGCACCGATCGTCTCTGAGTCTGAGTTCCTGGCCAGACGAGAGTCGGTCAAGCGCGAGATGGTCATCCGTCAGAGGTCGGACCTCACCCAGATCGCGGTGGTGGAAGATGACGTGCTGGTCGAGCACTACGTCGCGCGGGAGTCGCAGACGTCGCTGATCGGCAACGTCTACCTCGGCCGCGTCCAGAACGTCCTGCCGAGCATGGAGGCGGCGTTCGTCGACATCGGCAAGGGTCGCAACGCCGTCCTGTACGCCGGAGAGGTCGACTGGAACGCCCTCGGGAACGGCAAGCAGCGCAAGATCGAGGAGGTCCTGAAGTCGGGCCAGACGGTCCTGGTCCAGGTGACCAAGGATCCGATCGGGCACAAGGGCGCGCGCCTGACCAGTCAGGTCAGCCTCGCCGGACGCTTCCTCGTCTACGTGCCGGCTGGCCAGACCAGTGGCATCTCCCGCAAGCTTCCCGACGGCGAGCGCAACCGTTTGAAGGGTCTTCTCAAGGATGTCCTGCCCGAGGACGCCGGCGTCATCATCCGTACCGCCGCTGAGGGAGCGACCGAGGAGCAGCTGACCCGCGACGTCAGTGCGTTGACCGCACGCTGGGACGACATCGAGCGCAAGGCCAACGACGGCAAGGCTCCGCAGCTGCTGTACGGCGAGCCGGACCTGATGATCAAGGTGGTCCGCGACCTGTTCAACGAGGACTTCGCCCGCCTCGTCGTCGAGGGTGACGACGCCTGGGACATGATCGAGGGGTACGTCGGCCACGTCGCACCTGACCTCGCCGACCGACTGCAGCGGTGGGGCGCCAGCGAACCCAAGAACACGTTCGAGGCGTATCGGATCGACGAGCAGATCGCGAAGGGCATGGACCGCAAGGTCTGGCTGCCGTCGGGCGGATCCTTGGTCATCGACCGCACCGAGGCCATGACCGTCGTCGACGTCAACACCGGCAAGTTCACCGGATCCGGCGGCAACCTGGAGGAGACGGTCACCAAGAACAACCTCGAGGCGGCCGAGGAGATCGTGCGCCAGCTACGGCTGCGTGACATCGGCGGCATCATCGTCATCGACTTCATCGACATGGTTCTGGAGAACAACCGCGACCTCGTCCTGCGCCGGCTCGTCGAGTGCCTGGGCCGTGACCGTACGCGACACCAGGTCGCGGAGGTGACGTCGCTCGGGCTCGTCCAGATGACGCGCAAGCGGATCGGTACCGGCCTGCTGGAGGCGTTCAGCGAACCCTGTGCGCACTGCCACGGTCGTGGGCTCACCGTCCACGACCAGCCGGTCGAGCCGCACAGTCACGACGACTCTGCCGGCCGCGGCACCCGGCGTCGCGGCGGTAGGGGTGGGGACAACCTGGCCGGCGGCGGCGGCAACAGCCGAGGCCGCGGCGAGCGCACTCCCGAACCGGCTCCCCAACCGGCGCCCGAGCCAGTGTCCGAAGCCTCGCCTTCCGCGCCAGAGCCGGCGTCTGCCTCGACCGAGCCGGCGCCGACAACGCCGCCACGACCGGCGATGCAACCCGCTACCACGCCGACCGCGACGACCCCACAGGCGACCAGCCCCCAACCGCCTCGTCGGCGCAGTGCTCGTCGCCCGGCCGGTGCGGCCACCGTCGCTGATGCGCCGCAGGCACCGGATTCCGTTTTGACCAGCGAGGGCCAGGCTCCGTAGACTGGCTCTTCGGTGTGTGCCTCGCACGCCGTCATTCGCCCCGCACAAGGCGCGTCCGCAGACGCCGCCTGACCAACAGGAAGTGAGTCCGCGGTGTACGCGATCGTGCGCAGTGGCGCCAAGCAGCAGAAGGTCGTCGTCGGCGACGTCATCGAGATCGACAAGGTGTCCACGCCGGCCGGCGAGTCCATGCAGCTTCCCGCGGTCCTGCTCGTCGACGGCGACACCGTGACCTCCGATGCACCCTCGCTGGCCAAGGTGTCGGTGACGGCGGAAGTCGTGGGCGCGTCCAAAGGTCCCAAGATCCGCATCCAGAAGTTCAAGAACAAGACTGGTTACAAGAAGCGCCAAGGGCACCGCCAGCACTACACCCAGGTGAGAGTCACCGGCATCAACGCGTGACCCGAAGACACAGGCAGGACTGAAGACATGGCACACAAAAAGGGCGCGGCCTCCACCAGGAACGGTCGCGACTCCAACTCGCAGCGCCTCGGCGTCAAGCGCTTCGGCGGCCAGCAGGTCAACGCCGGTGAGATCATCCTCCGCCAGCGCGGCACCCACTTCCACCCCGGAGCCGGCGTCGGGCGCGGCGGCGACGACACCCTCTTCGCCCTTGCCGCCGGCGCTGTCGAGTTCGGCACCCGACGCGGCCGCAAGGTCGTCAACATCGTCCCGGCCGAGTAGTCAGGACGCAGTGACGAGGTAACCGATGGCGATTCCGACGTTTGTCGACCGCGTGACGTTGCACGTCTCCGGCGGCTCTGGCGGAAACGGGATCGCATCGGTGCACCGGGAGAAGTTCAAGCCGCTCGGCGGCCCCGACGGCGGCAACGGTGGGCATGGCGGCGACGTGACCTTGAAGGTCACAGCCGACGTCACCACCTTGATCGACTACCACCACGAGCCGCACCGTCGCGGGCAGAACGGTTCACACGGCAGCGGCGGCCACCGCAACGGCGCCCATGGCGACTCGCTCGTCTTGGCTGTGCCCGACGGCACCCTCGTCCGGGGTAGCTCCGGCGAGATCCTCGCCGACCTGGTCGGGTCAGGCACCGAGCTCGTGATCGCCGCCGGTGGCCACGGCGGCCTCGGCAATGCCGCCCTGGCCTCCAGCAAGCGCAAGGCTCCCGGCTTCGCCCTCAAGGGTGAGCCGGGCGACGAGCTCACGATCACGCTCGAGCTCAAGGTTGTTGCTGACATCGGCCTTGTCGGCTTCCCCAGTGCGGGCAAATCAAGCCTGATCGCCGCCCTGTCCCGGGCGCGGCCCAAGATCGCCGACTACCCGTTCACCACCCTCGTGCCCAACCTTGGTGTCGTCGTCGCCGGGTCGACCACCTTCACGGTCGCAGACGTGCCCGGACTGATCGAGGGCGCGAGCCAGGGCAAAGGCCTCGGCCACGACTTCCTACGGCACGTCGAACGCTGCGCCGCACTCGTGCACGTCATCGACTGCGCCACGATCGAGCCGGGACGCGATCCCGTGAGCGACCTCGACGTGATCGAGCACGAGCTGTCCGAACACGGCGGGCTCGACGACCGCCCGCGGCTGATCGCCCTCAACAAGGTCGACGTGCCCGACGCCGCCGAGATCGCCGGGTTCGTCCGCTCCGATCTTCGAGAACGCGGGTACGACGTCTACGACGTGTCGGCGTCGAGCCACACCGGACTGCCCGAGCTCGCATTTGCCATGGCAGCCATCGTGCGGGCCAAGCGGTCGGCGAGCCCGGTCGCGCAGACGACACGCATCGTTCTGCGTCCGCCGAGCCAGGACGCTGAGATGTTCACCATCGACAATATCGACGGGCGCTGGGTCGTCCGGGGCGAGAAGCCGCTGCGCTGGGTACGCCAGACGGACTTCAGCAACGACGAGGCGGTCGGGTTCCTCGCCGATCGGCTCGCACGGATCGGCATCGAGGACAAGCTGCTCGCGCTCGGAGCAGAAGCCGGTGACGACATCGTGATCGGCGAGGACGCCGACTCGGTCGTCTTCGACTTCGACCCACAGGTGCAAGCGGGCGCAGAGATCCTCGGCCGACGCGGTGAGGACCTACGGCTGGAGCAGAACACCCGCCGTACGACCAAGGAACGTCGCGACACGTTGGCCGAGCACCGCGAGCACGAGGCGCTGGCCCGGGCTGCCCGCACGTCAGGCAAGGACCCGGCCGTCCCGCCGGCTCCGGCCGGTGCGGCGCCTGCGGGGGAGTTCTCCGACTTCGAGGAAGCCTAGGCAACGACGTGCGCATCGTCGTCAAGGTCGGTTCGTCCTCACTGTCGACCGTGCACGGCGGACTCGACCTGGACCGGCTCGACCTGCTCGTCGAAGCGCTTGCCGGCGCACGGCGACGTGGTGATGAGGTCGTGCTGGTCAGCTCCGGTGCGATCGCCACTGGTCTCGCGCCGCTCGGTCTCTCCACCCGACCGCGCGACCTCGCCACCCAACAGGCTGCCGCGAGCGTTGGCCAGGGCCTGCTGATCGGGCGTTACACCGAACGTCTCGCCTCGCACGGCCTTGTCGTCGGTCAGGTGCTGTTGACCGCTGATGACGTCACCCGGCGCAATCACTACCGCAACGCCTACCAGACCCTCGCGCGCCTGCTCGAGCTCGGTGTGCTGCCTGTCGTCAACGAGAACGACACCGTCGCCACGAGCGAGATCCGCTTCGGTGACAACGACCGGCTCGCGGCACTCGTCGCCCACCTCGTCCACGCCGACCGGCTCGTGCTGCTGTCCGACGTCGACGGCCTCTACGACGGCGACCCCGACGCACGCGGCTCACAGCTGATCACCGACGTGCGCTCAGAAGCCGACCTCGACGGCGTCCAGATCGTCCGTGCCCGCTCCTCACATATCGGCACCGGCGGTATGGTCACCAAGCTCGAAGCGGCGCGGATCGCCACCGGCGCGGGTATCGACGTCGTGCTGGCAGCTACCCCGTCGGTCGCCACGGTGCTCACCGGCGGACGGGTCGGTACGTACTTCCACCGGACCGGCCGCCGCCGGCCGACCCGGCTGCTGTGGCTGGCGCACGCGACACAAGGCCTAGGACAGCTGATCCTCGACGACGGCGCCGTACGCGCGTTGCAGGGGCGCAAGGCGTCGCTGCTCCCGGCCGGAGTGGTCGGCGTGCGCGGGGACTTCAGCGCCGGTGACCCGGTCGACCTGGTGGACCGCGCCGACGTCGTCATCGCGCGGGGGTTGGTCAACTACGACAGCGGTGAGGTGCCTTCGTTGATCGGGCGGTCGACCCGCGACCTCGCCGAGGAGCTCGGAGCGGCCTACGAGCGTGAGCTGGTCCATCGTGACGACCTCGTACTTCTGCGCCGATCCTGACCCGGGCGCTCTTCACATCGTCTACCGTGGGGATTCAACGGCGGAGGGAAGTTGATGGACCACCAGCAACGTCTCTGGCACGTGACGGTGACGGCCGCCGGCAACGCCCGCGACCCCGAGATCGTCCGCGACGCGATGGAACGCCTCGGGCACCAGCACGCGTTCTTGCACTCGATCCGCTACGCGCACGACCGAGCAGAGATCTGCTACTGGGAAGAGGCGCCGGAGATGCTCGACGCGGCCGCGATGGCGATGCGGGTGTGGAACGAGCATCGTGAGACCGCCGGGCTGCCCCGCTGGGAGGTGGTCGGGCTCGAGGTCCTCGAGCGCGCGACCTACCAGGCACGACAACAGCCGGCGACCCGACCCAGAGCAGTCGCCGTCGGGCTCAGCTCGCCGAGCCCCCTACCCTTCTAACGAGCCGCTGCCGGAGCGGGCAGGTGGCCCGGTGCCGGGACGGGTAGATTGTGGCCATGTCCTTCACCGTCCGCGCCGCCGAGGCCGCCGAGCAGACCCGTGAGCTCCCGATCGAGCCGTGGGCAGTCGGCCTGCTGTCCTTCGTCGTGCTCGTCCTGCTGCTGCTCGCGGTGCTGTCCTTCGGCAAGGGGCGCGAACACACCTGATGAGCCTGCCGCACATGGGTGTACGCCGCCCACGGATCGGCGTCATGGGCGGCACCTTCGATCCGATCCACCACGGTCACCTCGTCGCCGCGAGCGAGGTGCAGGCCTGGTTCGATCTCGACGAGGTCGTCTTCGTCCCCACCGGTCGCCCCTGGCAGAAGCACGAGCGTGTGGTCTCGCCAGCTGAGCACCGTTACCTGATGACCGTGGTCGCCACCGCCGCCAACCCGAGATTCTCCGTCAGCAGGGTCGACATCGACCGGGACGGTCCGACGTACACGATCGACACGCTGCGCGACCTCAAGGCTGAGTTCGCCGGTGCCGAGCTCTACTTCATCACCGGCGCGGACGCCCTTGCGGCGATCCTCACCTGGCGCGACCACAACGAGATGTTCGAGCTCGCCGAGTTCGTCGGGTGCACGCGGCCCGGGCACAACATCGACGCCGACACCCTCTCTGGACTGCCCGGCGACCGGGTGACGATCGTGGAGATCCCGGCGCTGGCGATATCGTCGACCGACTGCCGTGAACGGGTCCAGCGCGGCGAGCCGGTGTGGTACCTCGTTCCCGACGGTGTCGTGCAGTACATCGGCAAGCATCAACTCTACCGCTCACCGCCCCCCGCACCTGTGCCCCACTCCACGACCAGCACCCCGAAAGGATCGGAGTGACCGCAACTGATCGCGCGCTCGAGCTCACCCGTGCCGCCGCGGCGGCGGCGACGGACAAGCTCGCCAACCAGGTCATCGCCTTCGACGTCTCCGACCAGCTCGTCATCACCGACGTGTTCGTCATCTGCTCAGCCGGCAACGATCGCCAGGTACGTGCCATCGTCGACGCCGTCGAGGAGCGTCTGCTGGTCCTCGGCGCCAAACCGGTGCGGCGCGAGGGGCAGCGAGAGGGCCGTTGGGTGCTCCTGGATTTTGCGGACATCGTGGTGCATGTCCAGCACGAACAGGAGCGGGCGTACTACGCACTGGAGCGGCTGTGGAGCGACTGCCCTGCCATCACTCTCGCCGGCCCCGACGGGCAGCAGTGAGACGACGCATCGTGCTGTGGCGCCACGGGCGTACCCAGTGGAACGCCAAGGGCCTGGTGCAGGGCCAGACCGACACCGAGCTCGACCATGTCGGCCGCCGTCAGGCACGGTCCGCCGCGGCGCGGCTTGCCTTGCTGGAGCCGGTACGAATCGTGAGCTCGGACCTGGCGCGCGCCCACGACACCGCCACCGTGCTCGGCGACATGACTGGCGTGGCTGTGGAGAAGGATCAACGGCTCCGCGAGATGAGCTTCGGCCAGCGCGAGGGCAAGACCTTCGACGAGGCGATGGAGCAGTTCCCCGAACAGATGCGCCGCTGGCTCGACGGTGACGACACCAGGTTCGCCGGCGCCGAGACCTACGCAGAGGCGGGTGCTCGGTTCTCGCACGCGGTCGAGGACGTCGCCGGGCGGCTCGGCGACGACGAGACCGCGGTCGTCGTCGCGCACGGTGCTGTCCTGCGGGTCGGGATCTGCGCCTTTCTCGGGCTCCCACAGGAGTTCTGGGTCAAGCTCGGTGGCTTCAACAACTGCTCGTGGACGGTGCTCGGAGAGGGTCGCGGCGGTTGGCGGATCGAGGAGTGGAACGCCGGCTCGCTGCCCACTCCGGTGCTGTCCGACGACGAGTGACCCGGGTTCGCGCGCCGGTGCCGCAGCGGTTAGGATCGACCTCGCTCGCGAGAGCGCGGGGCTATGGCGCAGTTGGTAGCGCGCTTCCATGGCATGGAAGAGGTCAGGGGTTCGAATCCCCTTAGCTCCACCACTCCGACGGCTTGCCACACCGCAGCTACACGACCACGCAGGGAGCCGCATGGAGATCTGGCCGGGAAATCCCTATCCCCTGGGAGCCAGCTATGACGGGGCGGGGACCAACTTCACGCTCTTCTCCGACGTCGCAGACGGGGTCGAGCTCTGCCTGTTCGACAGCGCCGGCACCGAGACCCGGATCGAGCTCACCGAGCGCCACGCCCTCGTCTGGCACACCTACCTGCCCCGTGTCGGCCCCGGCCAGCGGTACGGCTTCCGCGTCCACGGCCCGTACGAGCCCGAGCTCGGCATCCGGTGCAGCCCCACGAAGCTGCTGCTGGATCCCTATGCCAAGGCGATCGAGGGAGGCGTCGACCGGGTCAACGCCTGCTTCTCCTACGACTTCGGCGACCCCGACAAACGCAACACCGAGGACTCCGCGCCGCACACGATGAAGTCGGTCGTGATCAACCCCTTCTTCGACTGGCAGGAGGACCGGCCGCCGCGCCGGCCGTACCACGAGAGCATCATCTACGAGGCACACGTCAAGGGCCTCACGATGACCCATCCCGACGTACCGGAGGAGATCCGCGGGACGTACGCGGCGCTGAGCCACCCCGCCATCGTCGGCCACCTGGTGCAGCTGGGGGTCACCGCGGTCGAGCTGATGCCGGTCCACCAGTTCGTGCAGGACGCACACCTCCTCGACAAGGGCCTGACGAACTACTGGGGCTACAACACGATCGGCTTCTTCGCGCCGCACAACGGCTACAGCTCCTCGGGCCAACGCGGCCAGCAGGTCCTGGAGTTCAAGGCGATGGTGCGTGAGCTGCACCGCGCCGACATCGAGGTCATCCTCGACGTGGTCTACAACCACACCGCCGAGGGCAACCACCTCGGACCGACCTTGTGCTTTCGCGGGATCGACAACCAGGCGTACTACCGTCTCGGCGAGACCGACAAGGAGCACTACTACGACACAACCGGCACGGGCAACACCCTGCTGATGCGCAACCCGCACGTATTGCAGCTGATCATGGACTCCTTGCGCTACTGGGTCGAGGAGATGCACGTGGACGGCTTCCGGTTCGACCTCGCCGCGAGCCTGGCGCGCCAGTTCCACGAGGTCGACCGGCTGAGCGCGTTCTTCGACCTCGTCCAGCAGGATCCCGTGGTAAGCCAGGTAAAGCTCATCGCCGAGCCGTGGGACGTCGGACCCGGCGGATACCAGGTCGGCAACTTCCCCCCGCACTGGACGGAGTGGAACGGCAAGTACCGCGACACGATGCGCGACTTCTGGCGCGGCGAACCGAGCACGTTGGGAGAGTTCGCGGCGCGCCTGTCGGGCTCCTCGGACCTGTACGAGTCCGACGGCAGGGCGCCGTACGCGTCGGTCAACTTCATCACGGCGCACGACGGGTTCACCCTCGCCGACCTCGTGTCGTACAACGAGAAGCACAACGACGCGAACGGCGAGGGTGGTGCGGACGGCGAGAACCACAACCGCTCCTGGAACTGCGGCGTCGAGGGCGCGACAGCCGATCCGAAGATCCAAGAGCTTCGTTCGCGGCAACAACGCAACGTCATCACCACGTTGCTGCTCAGCCAGGGCGTCCCCATGCTCTTGCACGGCGACGAGCTCGGCCGCAGCCAGGGCGGCAACAACAACGCCTACTGTCAGGACAGCGAGCTGTCGTGGGTCGACTGGGCGAGCACCGACGAGCAGCTCTTGGAGTTCACCCGCCGCGTGCTCGTGCTGCGCGCCCAGCACCCGGTGTTCCGTCGGCGCCGGTTCTTCACCGGGACCTCTGCGGACGACCAGCTTCCCGACATCGCGTGGTTGCGCCCGGACGCCAAACCCATGGTCGGCAAGGACTGGACGAGCGCGTCGCGCGCGATGGCGGTCTACCTCAACGGTGACGCCATCACCGAGCCCGGTCTGCGCGGAGAGCCGATCGATGACGACTCGTTCCTGTTCTTGTTCAACGCCGGCGCCGACCCGGTCGGCTTCGTCCTGCCCGACGGACTCTTCGCGAAGGTCTGGGTGCCGGTGCTCGACACCGCCGAGCCGCCCGCCTCGGCCGGCGTCGCGGCCGCGGTCGCGGTGAGCGCCGGCGCGTCCGCCTCCGCAGTCACCGACCCCGAGGGGGAGGAGATCCCGGCCGAGGCGCTGCACCAGGTCCTCTCGCACTCGATGGTCCTGCTGCGCCGTGGGTGAGGCGCGGCACCCCAGCACGCCGACCGCGACCTACCGGCTGCAGCTGCACGCCGGCTTCGGCTTCGACGACGCACGCGAGCTGGTGCCGTACCTCGCGCAGCTCGGTGTCTCACACCTGTACCTCTCGCCGATCCTGCAAGCCGCGACCGGGTCGCTGCACGGGTACGACGTCGTGGACCACGCCCGCGTCAGCGCCGCGCTCGGTGGCCGCGAGGCTCTGACGCATCTGTCGGAGGTCGCGCATGCACACGACCTCGGCATCGTCGTCGACGTGGTGCCGAACCACATGGCGCTCGTCGCTCCCGAGCACGCCAACCGGGCGCTGTGGGACGTGTTTCGGCTGGGCCGTGTGGCACCGACCGCGCACTGGTTCGACGTCGACTGGGAGCACACCGGCGGTCGGTTCGGGCTGCCGCTGCTCGGTGACACCGTGGACGCCGAGCTCGAGGCGGACACCCTGCGGCTCGACGTGCTCAGACCCCAGGAGGCGGCCGGGCTCGGCGGCCAACCGGTGCTGCGCTACTTCGACCACGTCTTCGCGCTGGCGCCGGGCAGCGTTCCGGACACGGGGGACTCACCGGCCTCGGCCGATCTGCGCCTGGTGCTCGAACGCCAGCACTACCGGCTGTCCTCGTGGCGGGAGAAGACCCAGACGCTCGCGTACCGCCGGTTCTTCGACGTCGACTCGCTCGTCGCCGTGCGCGTCGAGCTGCCCGACGTCTTCGACGACACCCACCGACTGCTCATCGACCTGCACAGCGCCGGCGTCGTCGACGGTTTCCGCATCGACCATCCCGACGGTCTGGCCGACCCGCAGCGCTATCTCGAGCGGCTTCGAGACGCCACCGGTGGAGCGTGGGTGGTGGTCGAGAAGATCCTGGAGGGAGACGAGTTGCTGCCGCAAGGGTGGGCGTGCGCCGGCAGTACGGGGTACGACGCGCTGCGCGCGGTGCAGCAGGCACTCGTCCCACCGACCGGTGACGAGCTGCACAAGATCTGGGTCGAGATCGGTGGGAGTGCGGACCTGCACCTCGTGCAGCAGCGGGCGAAGCGGGAGGTCGTGCAGACCCTCCTGCAACCTGAGCTGCACAGGCTCGTCCGCGTCGCCGTCCAGGCAGCGGCCGACGACGGTGAGGTCGTCGACGCCGACCGGATAGGCGACGCGCTGGGTCAGCTGCTCGTCCAGGTCGACGTCTACCGCGCGTACGTCCGACCGGGCCACCGTGTCGACGAGGCCTCCGCCGCTCGCCTCGCCGCGGCGCATGAGCGCGCACGCACGGACCGTCCCGACCTCGCGGCAGAGCTGGCGCTGCTCGTACGGCTGCTGCTCGACACCGAGACCGCCAGCCCAGCTGGCCGCGACCTGATCGTGCGCTTCCAGCAGACCTGCGGACCCGTGATGGCCAAGGGGGTCGAGGACACGACGTTCTACCGCTGGCACGAGCTCGTCGCCCTGAACGAGGTCGGCGGCGACCCGGCGGATCTGCACGACCCGAGCGTCCAGCCGCTGCACGCCTGGGCTCGTCGGCAGGCGGCAGGCCACCCGTACGGGATGACGACGTTGTCGACCCACGACACCAAGCGCAGCGAGGACGTTCGCGCCCGACTGCTCGCGGCCGCCGGCGACCCGGCGGCCTGGTGTGCCGCCTGGGAGCCGGTGCGCGCCGCCGCCGGCCACGCCGGTGTCGACGCGCCCACGGCGTACCTCCTGCTGCAGACCGTCGTCGGCACCTGGCCGATCGACCACGAGCGACTCGAGCGCTACGTCATCAAGGCAACCCGCGAGGCCAAGCGCCGTACGACGTGGACCGACCCCGACGTCGAGTACGAGGCCGCCGTCACCCGCCTCGCCCGACAGGTCGTCGACGACCCCGGCCTGCACGGGCCCGTGGTGGCCCTGCTGTGCGCCACCGAGGACGCGGTGCGCGCCACCACGTTGGGGGCGAAGATCCTGCAGCTCACCGTGCCCGGCGTACCCGACACCTACCAGGGCTGCGAGATCGTGAACCTCTCGCTCGTCGATCCCGACAACCGCCGCCCGGTCGACCACGACGAGCTCCAGCGGCGTCTGACCCGCCTCGACGCCGGTGCGCGGCCCCGTGACCTGCATGATGAGAAGCTGCTGGTCACCTCGCGGGCTCTACGTCTGCGCCGCCAGCGTCCCGACCTGCTGGGACCGCACGCAACCTACGAGCCCCTTCCTGGGTGCGGCCCGCACCTGATCGCGTTCCTGCGCGGCCCGCAGGACCCCGCGGCCGACGGCGCGGCGCTGGTGACGCTCGCCACGCGATGGCCCACCGGGCTCGCGTCGACCGGCGGCTGGAGGGACGTGACGGTTGCCTTGCCGTCGGGGCGCTGGGCCGACGTGCTCACCGGTGCTGAGGTCGACGGTGGCGTCCAGCCGGTCGCCGACCTGCTCGAGCAGCTGCCGGTGGCACTGCTGGTCCGACAGCTTGCGCCGGCATGACCACGGGGACCCGGCCACGGGTGTGGGCGCCGGCTGCCCAGCGGTCGGTCGACCTGGTGACGCAGGACGAGACGCTGCCGATGGACCGGCGCGCCGGTGACTGGTGGGAGAGCGAGCACGAGCTCGCGCCCGGCACCCGGTACCGCTTCGCGCTCGACGACGGCGACCCACATGCTGACCCGCGGGCGCTGCGGCTGCCAGATGGCCCCGACGGGCCCTCCGAGGTCGTGGACCTGGGGGCGTACACCTGGGGCGACGCCGAGTGGCGCGGGGTGCAGCTGTCCGGTGCGGTCCTGTACGAGCTGCACGTCGGCACGTTCACGCGCACGGGTACCTTCGACGCCGCGATCGACCGGCTCGACGACCTCGCCCGGCTCGGCGTCGACATCGTCGAGGTGATGCCGGTCGCCAGCTTCCCCGGTCGGCACGGCTGGGGCTACGACGGCGTCGGCCTCTACGCGGTGCACGAGCCGTACGGTGGTCCCGCGGGTTTTCAGCGGTTCGTCGACGCGTGCCACACCCGCGGTCTCGGTGTCTGCCTCGACGTCGTCTACAACCACCTCGGCCCCAGCGGCAACCATCTGGGGACGTTCGGCCCTTACTTCACCGACAAGTACCAGACACCGTGGGGCGCGGCGGTCAACCTCGATGACGCCGGCAGCGACGAGGTCCGTGCGTACGTCATCGACAACGCCCTGATGTGGTTGCGCGACTTCCACGTCGACGCGCTGCGGCTCGACGCCGTGCACGCCCTGCGCGACGACCGGGCGGTCCACCTGCTCGAGGAGCTGTCGACCGACGTCGACGCATTGTCGGTGCGGGTCGGGCGACCGCTGTGGCTGGTGGCGGAGTCGGATCGCAACGATCCTCGCACCACCACCCCCCGCGCCGCTGGTGGGCTCGGCATCCACGCGCAGTGGGCCGACGACGTCCACCACGGCCTGCACGTGCTGCTCACCGGCGAGAAGCGAGGTTACTACGCGGACTTCGCCGAGCCGGGGGCGCTGGCCAAGGTGCTGACCGGGGTATTCCTGCACACCGGCACCTGGTCGTCCTTCCGCGGTCGAACCCACGGTCGCCTGCTGGACCGGGTACGCATGCCCGGCTGGCGGTTCGTGGCGTCGCTGCAGACGCACGACCAGGTCGGCAACCGTGCCGTCGGTGACCGGCTGTCGGCGTCGCTCGACCCCGGGACGCTCGCCGGTGGTGCGGCGCTGCTCCTGACTGCTGCCACCACGCCCATGCTGTTCATGGGTGAGGAGTGGGCCGCCTCGACGCCGTGGGCGTACTTCACCGACCACACCGACCCGGTCCTCGCAGCGGCGGTGCGCCAGGGCAGGCGCGACGAGTTCGCCGCGCACGGCTGGGACGGCGATGACGTACCCGACCCCCAGGACGTCTCGACCTTCGAGGCATCGCGACTGGACTGGGACGAACGCCGGGAGGCGCCGCATGCCCGGGTGCTCGCGTGGTACCGCGACCTGATCGCGCTGCGCCGGGCCCGGGCCGACCTGCGTGACCCGCGGTTGGACCGCGTGGTCGTACGCCATGACGAGGCCGGCCGTACCGTCGTCGTCGAGCGCGGGGCACACCGGGTCGCCGTAAACCTCGCCGCCGACCCCGCGCTGCTCGATCTGGACACCGACGAGGCGTTGTCGATCCTGCTCGCGTGGGAGGCCGATGGCACCGTCGTGGACGGCACCGGCGTACGTCTGCCCGGCCGCAGCGCCGCGGTTCTCGGACCCGTCCGGGCACCGACGTCGGGCTGAGACTGTCCTTTACACCGCCAGGTGGCCTAACCTACGGTGACGTAACCAAGACGATAGGTGATTCTCGATGTCCCAGACGGACCTGACCCAGACCGAGCTCTTGCTCGAGCTCGAGACTGTCGCGGAGGAAAACCTCAACCGACACATCCGGACCGCACAGGACTGGTTCCCGCACGAGTACATCCCCTGGAGCGAGGGCCGCACGTTCGACGGCCACCTCGAGGGGGAGCCGTGGTCGATCGAGGACAGCGAGATCTCGGACGTCGCCCGTTCGGCGATGATCGTCAACCTGCTCACCGAGGACAACCTGCCGAGCTACCACCACGAGATCGCCGTCCTGTTCGGGCGCGACGCCGCCTGGGGTGACTGGGTGCACCGGTGGACCGCCGAGGAGGGGAGGCACGGGTACGCGATCCGCGACTACCTGCTCGTCAAACGGGCCGTCGACCCCGTCGAGCTCGAGGAAGCCCGGATGCGCCACATGTCGACCGGGTACGCCAACGCCACACCCAACGATCTGGTCGCCTCGCTGGCGTACGTCTCCTTCCAGGAGCTCGCGACCCGCGTGTCGCACCGCAACACCGGCCGAGTGACCGGTGACCCGGTCGCCGACAAGCTGCTGGCGCGGATCGCGGTCGATGAGAACCTGCACATGATCTTCTACCGCAACCTGCTCGGCGCTGCGCTGGAGGTGTCGCCGGACCAGACGATGGTCGCGATCAACCACGTCGTCCAGAACTTCGCGATGCCCGGTGCCGACATCGCCGGCTTCCAGCGCAAGGCCGTCGAGATGGCGGTCGCCGGAGTCTATGACCTGCGCCAGCACCGTGACGACGTCGTCGCGCCGGTGCTGCGGTACTGGAAGGTCTTCGACATCGAGGGGCTCGGCGCCCGAGGTGAGCAGGCGCGTACCGAGCTCGCGGCCTTCATGGAGACCCTCGAGGCGAACGCGCAGCGGTTCGAGGACCGCCGCGACGCGCTCAAGGCGCGGTTGGAGAGCCGCCGCGCCTCGGCCTGAGACCGCACTTGGGCACAGGTGGCGGGCGGGGCGTTCGCGTCGCACTTCACCGGGCGTACCGTCACCTCACCGAGGTTGCATCCCAGGTGAGGTGACGCCGTACCAGGAGAACCTGGTACAGCGGTGACTCAGCAGGGGTGCAGCTGAGCGCACGTCCTACAGTTGGCCCATGTCGACCGACGACCACGCGAGCCGCGAGCTGCTGACCGATTCGTTCCAACGCATCGCCGACCTCGTGGTGGGCGTCACCGACAACCTCGCCGCCGCGACCGCCGCCTATCGGTTGGACGCCGAGGCCAACACGGTGGCCTGGCTGGTCTGGCACCTCAGCCGTATCCAGGACGACCACGTCGGCGACCTGGCCGGGTCGGAGCAGGCTTGGACGTCGGCCGGTTGGCACGAGCGCCTCGAGCTTCCGTTCGAGGTCGCCGACACCGGCTACGGCCACACCCCCGAGCAGGTCGCCGAGGTGCAGGTAGCTGCGGAGCTGGTCGCCGGCTACCACGCGGACGTGCACCGCCGGACGCTGGCGTACGTCCGATCGATCGACGGCAGCGAGCTCTCCCGGGTCGTCGACGACTCGTGGAACCCGCCGGTGACCGCCGGTGCGCGACTCGTGAGCGTGATCGGCGACGCGCTGCAGCACCTCGGACAGGCGGCGTACGTCCGCGGTGTCGCCGAACGCAGTATCTCCTCGTGACACCGCGGGTAGGCGTCGTCGTCCTCACCCAGGGCAAGCGTCCGGACGACCTGCGCGTCGCTGTGGAGTCCGTGCTGGCGCAGTCTGCGGTCGACCTCGACGTGGTGTGCGTGGGCAACGGCTGGGAGCCGGCCGGACTGCCCGGCGAAGTACGCACACTCGCCCTCGCCGAGAACGTCGGGATCCCCGCGGGACGCGCGGCAGGGGTGCCGCACGTGAACGGCGAGCTGCTGCTGTTCATCGACGACGACGCGCGACTGCTGGACGACGACTTCCTGTCGGACGTCGCTGCGAGGTTCGCGGCCGATCCTCACCTCGGCATCGTGCAGCCGCGGGTCGACAGCCCCGGGCCCACCTCGGCGCCCACGCGGTGGATCCCGCGGATGCGCAAGGGTGACCCGAGGCACTCCTCGCCGGTGTTCTCGCTGTGGGAGGGCGTGCTGGTCGCCCGCCGCGCCGCCTACGACGCCTCCGGCGGCTGGGGGGCGCCGTACTTCTACGCCCACGAGGGCATCGAGCTGGCATGGCGGGTCTGGGACGCCGGTTACACCGTCTGGTACGCCGGCGACCTGCGCTGCGAGCACCCGGCGATCGACCCCGCCCGACATCGTGCCTACTTCCGCCTCAACGCGCGCAACCGGGTGTGGTTGGCCCGCCGCAACCTCCGCTGGCCGTTCTCCTGGCTGTACGTCGGCTCGTGGACCGCCGTCCAGCTGGTCCGTACGGTACGGCGGCCCGCGACGTGGGGCAGCCTGAGACCGTGGTGGGGCGGCTGGCTCGAAGGGTGGCGCAGCGACCCGGGCGGTCGCCGCCCGCTGCGCTGGTCGACGATCTGGCGGATGACCCGGCTCGGCCGCCCACCGGTCATCTAGGCTGCCGAGACCTAGGCTGCCGACATTCAGACTGCCGACATTCAGTACGTGTCGTAGTCGTCGTCATCGTCGTCGACGCGGCGCGGCCGTTCGGCCTTCTTGTCCTTGTTGCGGGTCTCGCGTGAGCTGGTGCCGTCGTTGCTCTCGCCAACGGTGGAGGGGTCGTCGGCGATTGCCCGCTCGCGGTCCTCCTTGCGCTTGCTGACCTGCTCGCGACGCAGCTCGGCGGCCTCGTCGGAGTCGGCGTGGTACTGCTCGAGCACCTCGGCGATGGGCGCGTCCATGATCAGCTTGCCTTCTTGCATGTACAGGCCCCGGCTGCAGAAGCGCTTGAGGTCCCGCGCGTTGTGCGAGACGAGGAACAGCGTGCGTCCGTCGTCGATGAGCTCCTCGATGCGTTCCCAGCACTTCTCGCGGAATGCCCGGTCGCCGACGGCGAGGACCTCATCGACCAGCAGGATGGGCTCCTCCAGGCGCGAGACGACGGCGAACGCGACTCGTACCCGCATGCCAGAGGACAGGTGCTTGTAGGGGGCGTCCAGGAAGTTCTCGATCTCGGCGAACTCGACGATGTCGTCGAAGCACCCGGCGACCTGCTCCTTGTTCATGCCGTGCAGCCCTGCGGTCAAGGTGATGTTGTCGCGCACGGTCAGGTCCCCGACGAAACCGCCGGTGATCTCGATCAGCGGCGCGACCCCACCGCGCACCTCCACCGTGCCGTCGTCGGGCATCAGGACGCCGGCGAGCGCCTTGAGCAGGGTGGACTTGCCCTGGCCGTTGCGTCCGATCACCCCGATCGCCTCACCGTGCTGGACGTCGAAGGTCACCCGGCGCAGCGCCCAGAACTCCCCGGCCCGCACCCCGGACTGGCCCTTGAACAGCAGGTCGCGAACACTACGGTTGCGTCGCGACTTGTGGAAGCGGACCGAGAGGCCGTCGACCGAGATGACGGGCTCGGCAAGCGCGCTGTCGGTAGCGCCGGTGGTCTGGGTGGGCATCAGATCTCCTTGAGAGCCGTGCGCTCGAGGCGGGCGAACACGAACCAGCCGAGGGCGAACACCGCCGTCGAGATGGCGGCGGCGATGCCGACGTGCCCCCAGTTCATCAGGTCGCCGAAGATTCCAGATCGGTAGAGCTGCAACAGGTCGCCCATCGGGTTGACCACGTAGATCCACTGGTACGACTCCGGCACCCGGTCGACGCTGTAGAGGACCGGTGAGGCGTAGAAGCCGAGGCGGAGCATCACCTTGATGAGGCGTTCGAGGTCACGTACCAGCACGATCAGCGGGGCCAGCAACAACCCGATACCGGTGAGCAGCACGAACTGGATGGCCATGGCCAGCGGCAGCGTCAAGATGTAGATGTTGACCGACTTCTGGTAGATCAGCATGAACGCCACGAGCACCGGCAGGCTCATCACGTACTCGCAACCCTTGGACATCACGACCTGCAAGATCCAGATCTCGCGTGGCAGGTCGGTGGACTTGACGAGCTTGCGGGAGGCGCGAAAGGCCTTGGCCGACTCGTTCACCGAACTGGTGAACCAGTTCCAGGCGAGCACGCCCGCGACCAGGAAGATGATGTACGGCTCCTCGCCGGCGCCTCGGGGGAACACCTGCGTGAACACGAACCAGTAGACCGAGCACATCAGCAACGGGTCGAGCACTGTCCACACGTAGCCGAGGGCCGATCCGGCGTAGGTGACCTTGAGGTCGCGTACGACGAGGAGCCACAAGATCTTGCGGACCCGCCAAACCGCTCGCGCTCGCGCTATCGGCGAGCGCTGGTCACTTCGGTTCAACGGCACATCCTCGTTCGGGCCCACGGGGGGCACACGTCAGCGACTTACTGTACGCACCTGACCGGGCGAAGCCACGACAACCCGGCTCCGAGGGTCGGTCAGGGCAAGTTACCCTCGTGGGCGTGAGCACCCTACGCAACGTCGCGGTCGTCCTGGCCGGAGGAACCGGATCGCGGGTCGGACTGTCCATCCCCAAGCAGCTGATCAAGATCGCCGGCAAACCCATCATCGAGCACACGATCGCGACGATGAACGCCTCGCCGCTCATCGACGAGATCATCGTGATGATGACGCCGGGGCACCTCGACCCCGTGCGCTCCGTCGTCTCCAAGGGCGGCTACGACAAGGTCACCCAGATCCTCGAAGGCGCTGAGACCCGCAACGGCACCACCAGCAAGGCGCTCGACGCGCTCGGTGAGGAGGAGTGCAACGTGCTCCTCCACGACGCCGTACGCCCCCTGGTCTCGCAGACGATCATCGCGGAGTGCGTCGCCGCGCTCGCCGACTACGAGGCGGTCGACACCGCGATCGCCTCGGCCGACACCGTCGTCCAGGTCGATGAGAGGACCGGTGCCATCTCCGACGTCCTGCCGCGTCACCTGTTGCGCCGCGGCCAGACGCCGCAAGGGTTCCGGCTGTCGGTGATCCGCAAGGCGTACCAGAACGCCGCGAAGGACCCCCACTTCGTGGCGACCGACGACTGCACCGTCGTGCTGCGCTACCTGCCCGAGGTCCCGATCGCGGTCGTCAACGGCCACGAACGCAACATGAAGGTGACCGAGCCGATCGACATCTACATCGCCGACAAGCTGTTCCAGCTGACCTCGGCGGACCGTCCGGCGAGCCTGAGCGACGAGCAGTACCGCGAGGCGCTGGAGAACAAGATCGTGGTCGTCTTCGGCGGGTCGTACGGCATCGGCGGCGACATCGCCGACCTCGCCGAGAAGCACGGCGCGACGGTCCACCGGTTCTCCCGCTCGTCGACCAAGACCCACGTCGAACGGCGCGGTGACGTGGCCGCAGTTGCCCAGCAGGTGCTCGCCGAGAGCGGACGCATCGACTTCGTCGTCAACACCGCCGGCGTGCTGCCGCGCGGCGAGCTGTCCGAGACCAGCGAGGAGACGATCTACAACGCCACCGAGGTCAACTACCTCGCCCCGATCTTCATCGCCCAAGAGTTCTACCCCTACCTCGCCGAGACCGGTGGGTCGCTGCTGCTGTTCACGTCGTCGTCGTACACGCGGGGGCGCAGCGGCTACTCGCTGTACTCCTCGGCCAAGGCCGCCGTCGTCAACCTGACCCAGGCGCTGGCCGACGAGTGGGCGGGCCAGGTGCGGGTCAACTGCGTCAACCCCGAGCGCACCGGCACGCCCATGCGTACCAAGGCCTTCGGCGACGAGCCTGCCGGCACGCTGCTCACCTCGCAAGAGGTGGCGGTCAAGTCCCTCGACGTCCTCGTCTCGGCCCAGACCGGCCACGTGATCGACATCCGGCGCGGGGACGGCCCCGCGGCCATCGTCAACGGTTGAAGCACGCATAGGGTGCGGAGCATGTCCACCGACCCGTCGTACCCCGGAGTCTCGGTGTTCATGACGGTGCGCAACGAGGAACGCCATCTACGGACCTGTGTCCGGCAAATCCTGGCGCAGGAATACGCCGGCCACCTCGAGCTCGTCGTCGCGGTCGGACCGTCGACCGACGCGACCGCGCGGATCGCCCGCGAGCTCGCCGCGGAGCGGCCGCAGGTGACCGTGGTCGACAATCCCTCCGGCTTGACCCCCAACGGCCTCAACGCCGCCATCGCCGCCGCCAAGCACGACCTGCTCGTGCGCGCCGACGGGCACGCGCTCTTCCCGCCCGGTTACGTCGCGGAGGTCGTACGGGTCCTCGACGCGACCGGGGCCGCCAACGTCGGTGGTCGCATGGTGCCCGAGGGCACCAACGCCTTCGCCCGGGCGGTGGCGAAGGCTATGTCGTCTCCCTTTGGGATCGGGGGGGCGGCCTTCCACACCGGTGGCGACGCCGGACCGCAACCGACGGTCTACCTCGGCGCGTTCCGGCGCGATGCCATCGAGAAGGTCGGCGGGTACGACGAGTACTTCACCCGCGCCCAGGATTGGGAGCTCAACCACCGGATCCGCGAGTCCGGCGAAGTCGTCTGGTTCGAACCCGGGCTCGCCGTCGTCTACCACCCACGCGACACGTTGAAGGCGTTCGCCCGCCAGCAGTTCCATACCGGTGGCTGGCGTCGCAAGGTCATGAGCAAGCACCCGGAGTCGGTGTCGTTGCGTTACCTGGCGCCGCCGCTGGTGGTGCTGGCGTCGGTGCTCGGGGTACTGGTAGGGCTCGTCGGGGTGTTCACCTGGCCTTGGTTGATGCTGGGGCTCGCGGTCCCGCTGGTCTACCTGCTCGGTGTGCTCGTCATCGGGTGGTTCGAGGGCTGCGATCTCGACCCACCGGCCCGCCGCCGGTTGCCGCTGGTGATGGCGGTGATGCACCTGTCATGGGGCGCAGGGTTCTTGCGCAACGCCTGAGTCAGAGCAACGGCAGCGGGTTGTCCGCCGCGTAGGCGATCGCCTCGTCGACGGCGGCGTGGAAGCGCGCCGTGCTGGCCCGGTGGGCGGTCTCGCCGAAGTAGTGGTGGACCAGTGCGTCGTCGATGGTCGCGGACCGGCTGTCCTTGAGCAGCAGAGCCAGGACGTCACCCACGGCGTCGGCCCCCGACGTCGCGATGGTCGGCACCTCGCTGAGGAACGTGGACTCGGGGAAGAGGGCGTGCTCGTTGTCGGGCACGGTGACGAGCAACGGCTTGCCGGTCGCCAGCCAGTCGTAGGCGACCGAGGAGACGTCGGTGATGCAGACGTCGGCGAAGTCCCATTGCCACCCGTAGTCACCGGTGTCGACCAGGTGGCGTTCGCCGTGTCCGTGCAGGATCGCCCGGATCTCGCGGTCGGCTTGGGCGTGGGCGGCGGAGTTGAACCCCGATCGCGGGTGCGGCCGGTACACGATGCGCCAGCGCGGGTCGGCCGCCAGCTGTCGCATCATCGCGACGCCGTGGCTGGCGACGGATCCATAGCCCATGCTCGGGCGGTCGCCCTCCCAGGTGGGGGCGTAGAAGACACGGGTGGCGCCGTCGACCGCCCACGCCGGCGCCCCGGCGTACTCGTGGTCGAGCTGCGGCCGGCCGATCAGGCGTACGTGGGCGTCGGCGTCGAAACCGCGCAGATGCGTGGCGATGCGCTCCTTGGCTGCCTCGCCGGCGACGAAGACGCGGTCGTAGGCCTTGTTCTGGTTGGAGATGCTCGAGTCCTTGTCGCTCTCCCCGTGGCCGAGGTAGACGTGGACGGGGGAGGCGAAGCGGATCATCCGGAAGTTGAGCTCGACGTGGTTGACGTAGAGCACCACGGGGACGGCGTGTGCGCGGACGAGGCGTTCGAGGGCGATGCTTCCCGGAGCAAACGCGACCGGGAGGGAGCTCACCTCGAGCACCTTCGTCCCGGTGTCTGGCCGGGAGACGATGACGAAGACCGGGCGGGTCTGGTGGAGACGTTCCAGCGGCCGCAGCCAGTGCTCGAGCTGGTAGACGTTCTCCGGGCCGGTAGAGAAGAAGACCGCGATCGAGCCGGCGGCGATGTCGCCGCTCCCGACGCTGCGCCGCGCGAAGCTCTTCGCGCGGACCCGGTTGGTGACGAGCCGGCCGCCCTCGCGGGTGTATCTCCGGGCTCGGCTCAGCACGTCTGCCACCCTACTGCGATCAGAGCATTCGGCTGACTCGGTCGCTAAGGGCTGTGATCTGTGGCGAGCCAGGCGGCTCTTCTGCGGTTCGAAGCCTGAGCGAGCCAGGCGTCCTGCACCACCTCGGCCAGCTCCTGGTACGTCAGCTCGCCGATCCGGCTGGCCCGCAGGAGCACCGAGCGGTGGCCGTCGAAGTGCGCGGTGGTGAAGAACGGCGAGTGCGAATCCTGGACCAGCGCTTGCTTCTCCGCCTCCGACTCCACCCAGAAGACGATCACGTCCGAGTAGCGCTCCCCGGTCTGGGGATCACACGCATCCGGTCGGGGGGTGCGGAAGAACACGAAGGACTTCCCGCCCACCTGGTAGACGGGATTCTCGCTCGACCGCCGGTCAACCGTTACGTGGGGCATGGCGAGAGCTAGCTCGTGAACGTCCTCCACCCGTGCGAACCGCGACTCCGCGTCCATGCTGACAGGGTATGCAGTCACGCCCGGTGCGGCGCGCGTTCGCGTCCGGCCCTGTCGCACAGGGCGTCGACGGCGTGTTGGAAGGTCGCGAAGGTACGCGAGGTGGCGGGACCGAGCAGGTACTCCGCGAGACGCGAGCGATCGGTCATGCGGTCGTCAGGGGCGTCCCCGGCGACGACGGCGACGAACTCCTCGATGCCGGTGCCGTTACCCATCACGGTTGTCCCCGCGGCGGCTGAGGGGAAGTCGGCGACGAACCGGTCGGCGTCGGTGTGGGTCGGGTTGAACACCGCGTACGGTTTCTCGCTGGCGACGAAGTCCGACAGGACGCTGGAGATGTCGGCGACCAGGGCGCTGGACTCGTTGAAGCACGACACCAGGGTCGGGTCGCTCGCGCCGGGCTGGACCACGACGTGCGCAGCGGGGTCCAGTCCCTCCCAGAAGGAGCGGTCCACCAGTGCGTGTGCTGCCTGCTCGGCCACTGCCGAGCCTTCCGGGTCGAGGGTGACGGACAGGGTCGAGGTGTACGCGCCGTCGGTCCGCCCCGACGTGTTGGCTGCCTCGATGCGCCGCACGATCTGCAGATGCGCGTCGCGGACGCGGGGGTCGCGGGCTCCGATCAGCGGGTGCGGACGATAGACGAGACGCAACCTGCCGGGCATCGACAAGACGTGTTCGACCAGCCGGTCACCGATCGCGAGCACCGAGGAGTACGCCTGTCCGGAGTTCCACCCTTCCCAGGTGGGGGCGTACAACACGGTCGGTACCGGAGGCGGCGGGCGCTGCGAGGCCGTCTCGACGTCGGTGATCTGAGGCCGGCCGACGCGGACGAAGGCGTCGTCGGCGATGCCGAGGGCGGCGCGGCGGTAGCGGTCGGCACCGGCCTCGCCAGCGACCCAGATCTCGTCGTACACGCGCGCGTAGGGGATCGCTGACGCGCTCTTGTCGCTGTCGCCGTGCCCGATGAACGCGCTCATCAGGGTGGGCAACCGGAGGATGTGGATGTTGTTGCCGATGTTGGTGGGAAACAGCGCCACTCGGACGTGGGACAGGTCGAGGCTCATCAGGTCCGAGCCGCTGGCGGCGCAGATGACCGGGAGGCTCGTGGCGTCGAGCGCATGAAAGAGCTCGTCGTCGCGCAGCACGATGAGGGTGCGCTGCCGCAGGCGTTCGAGGGTCGGGAGCCACACGTTCACCTGGTACGCGGAGGTCTTCGAGCCGCTGAGGTGGAGCACGACCTCCGGTCGGTAGTCGTCGATGAACGTCTGGATCGGGACCATCTTGGGTTTGCGTACGCCGTCTCCCCGCGCGGTCCGGGAGGCGAGGACGTCGGCGACCGGCCCGATCACCAGCATCATCTGCAGGGTCACCGCGAGGGTACCGAGCACCCACACGACCCAGCTGCCCTCGGTCACGCAGATGGCCGGTACGACCACCGCCAGCTGCGCCGGAACTTCTCGACGCCAGCGGTGGGGCCTGATGCCCCACACCTCCCGGGCCCCGGCGGCAGTATCGACGTTGCGGGTGAGTACCGGGCGCGAGTGCGCCTTGCGGAGCTGGGCGACGCAGAATGCGTGCGCACAGTGCAGCAGCAGGTAGGCGCCGAAGACCACGGCGAAGGCGACGGCGGGCCACCGCGACTCCCACAGGCCGACCCCGGCGAGGGCGACGACGCCACCACGCAGCGCGGCACGGGTGGTGGGGCCAAGGTCCGCCTGACCGAGCAGCCGCCCGAACGTCGGCGCGTACCTCTGGACCAGCGGCTCGCACAGGACTGAGGCGGCAAGGGCCGCGATGGTCACCAGCTGCCAGTGTGCGAGGGCGCCGACCAGCGCGAGCAGGGACGTCGCAGCGAGCAGCGCCACCGATCCGAGCTCACCGGAGGCCCCGGCCCGGACAAGGCGTCTGCGCATCGTCGCTCAGTGCTCCAGGTCGGCGGCGTCGGTGGCGTCCGCGGTGGGAGCGCGCAGGCGCGTCGAGGCCATGATCGTCGCGAAGTGGCCGACGACGGCGAGCACCGACAACGGCGCGAGCGCGAGGAGGAGAACCTGGGTTCCGGCGACGGAGGTGTCGACGATGATGGCGACGACGGTGGCGGCGAAGGCGAGAAGGGTCAGCTCGACCGAGTGGTACAAGCGGTGGAAGGGCAGGTAGCGGACAACGCGGCGCAGGCGCGAGACCAGGCCGGGGCGAGGGGCGGTAGCGGCGGCGGTGTCGGGGAGACGGCCCATGCCGGCGAACGCACGGGAGACGTGCACCATGTCGTTGAGCGCCTTGTTGAGGAGGATGACCACGGCGAGCAGGGCGCCGAGCGTCGTCCACTCGTAATGGCCGCTGATGTCGCCCACGCCGCCGGCGGCGCGGACCCCGAGCGCGATGGGGATGAGGGACTCGGTGGTGTAGTGGCCGACCTTGTCCAAGAACACGCCGGCGGGGGAGAACGTGCCTCGCCAGCGGGCGACCTCGCCGTCGCAGCAGTCGATGAGCTGCTGCAGCTGACCGAAGAACACTGCGAGCGCGACACCGGCGATGCCGGGGATCAGCAGTGATCCCGCCGCGCACCAACCGGACAGGATCATCAGGTAGGTGACGGCGTTGGCGCTGAACCCGAGGCGGACCAGTGGGCGGGAGAGGTACGGCGAGATGTCGCGCAGGTACAGGTCAGCAGTCCAGTGCTCGGCGCTCTTGCGTGCCCGCACCTCCGGCGGTTGGGCGATGGCCCGGAACTCCGCGAAGCTCGGGTTGGCCGGGCGGGCTGGGCCTGGTGGGTTCGGGCGGGGCACGGCGGTCAAACTAGCACGGGGCGCAGCCCGTACCCGCGTCCCGAAGCGTCACTGCGGAGGGGTTCCTTCTCCGAACGGGCGTCCACCGAGCTCGGAGCGGGTATGGGGAAGCAGCCAACTGGACTCGTCCGGACCTTTCGGCACGATCTGGGTGGGATTGATGTCGGTGTGGACGATGTAGTAGTGCTGCTTGATCTGCTCGAAGTCGACCGTGTCGCCGAAGCCGGGGGTCTGGTACAGGTCGCGTGCGTAGTCCCACAGGACCGGCATCTCGCTGAGCTTCTGCCGGTTGCACTTGAAGTGGCCGTGGTAGACCGCGTCGAACCGCACGAGGGTGGTGAACAGTCTGACGTCGGCCTCGGTGATGGTGTCGCCGACGAGGAAGCGCTGCTCGGCCAGGCGGTCGCTGAGCCAGTCGAGCCGCGCGAACAGACGGTCGTATCCGCGCTCGTACGCCTCCTGTGAGCCGGCGAAACCACACCGGTAGACGCCGTTGTTGACGTCGGTGAAGACGAGCTCGGCGACCTCGTCGATCTCCTTGCGCAGGGGCTCGGGGTACAGGTCGGGCGCGCCGGGGCGGTGGTGGTCGGCCCACTCCGTGGAGAGGTCGAGCGTGATCTGCGGGTAGTTGTTGGTGACGACCATGCCGGTTGCGATCTCGACCATTGCCGGGACGGTGATCCCCCTCGGGTAGTCGGAGAACCGGGCGAAGTACGCCTGTTGGAGGCGCTCGATGCCGAGGACGGGATCGATACCGCCGGGATCGAGGTCGAAGGTCCAGCTGCGCTCGTCGTGGGTGGGGCCGCAGACACCCATCGAGATGGAATCCTCGAGACCGAGCAGGCGGCGCACGATGATCGAGCGGTGCGCCCAAGGACAGGCGCGGGCAACGACGAGGCGGTAGCGACCGGACTCGACGGGCCAGCCGTCGCGGCCGTCCTTGGTGATCCGGTCCTCGATGTAGTTGGTGTCGCGGGTGAACTCCTTGCCGGTCTCGACGTATGCGCCGGTGGTGCTCTGATCGGTGCTCATGGATCCAGTCTGCCTGACCGCGGTGGTGCTGGCTCAGCTGGTGAGCAGTGGAGTGGCTTCTTTGATGGTCAGGGTGGTCGGTGGTCCTTGGGTGGTGAGGGTTTGGTCGATGGTCTGCCAGTTGCGGTCGTTGACGCGGAATCGGATCTGGTAGGTGATGTGGAGGCGGGGGTGCAGGTTGGTGGCGCGGTGGTGGTAGCGGTGGACGATGGAGCCTTGGGGGTAGGGGGCGCCGGGGGTGGTGGTTGTCAGTGTTTCGCCGTCTCCGGTGTGCCAGGTGTAGCGGGCCGGGTGGGCGATGATGTCGATGTCGTAGCCGAGGAGTCTGGTGGTGTGGTTGAAGACGGGTTCGGTGGTGTAGAAGATGGTTTCGAGGTTGACCAAGGTGGTGTCGGCTGGTTGGACCTGGATGCGGCGGGTGGGTAGGCCGATGGTGCGGACCTCGCGCAGGACCACTGCTGGGGTGACCTGCGGCCGCCGTGTGACCGGCGGGCTGCCGTCGGCTGGTGGCGGTGGTGGTTGCCCGGCGTAGCAGACGGTGTTGACCGGTACCCAACTGCGACCGGGCGGCTGTTCCCAAAGGGTCCATTTCAACTGACCGACAGGACAGGTCTGCGCCGCACCGCAGGAAACCGCGTCGCCGGGCAGTGAATTCTCCGAGCACGCAGGTCGCCACATGTACTTAGGCGTGGGAGCATCGTCGACGTCGACAGGAGTCGACGACCCAGGAGCCGGGGAGTCCGACGGTGGCGAGCTGGCATCAGCAGATCCCGGTACCGTGTCATTTGCTACAGCATTGAGGCTTGGGTTCTTCGGATTCGCAACGACGTTCGCTCCATCGCCGTCATCGGCGAACACACCCTGTGCGATGCTCGCCGATTGCCCGCAGATGGCAGCGAGGATTGCAGCCACCACAACCACCAGAACGGCCTTCATCGGTCGAGGGCTTTCTGTTCAGTGAGTTCAGTAACGGCCCACGCCCCGGCACGGAAGGCCGTTGCGATTCGCAGTTTGTAGCGACCGCCCTCGCCGACCTTGATTTGATCCCCCTTCTTGAGGGCGAATCTGGTCCGCGGCGCGTCGATGTCAACTAACACAGTCGCCGTGGGGCCATCGAGGTAGGCGACTGGGTCGCCGGGTTCCCAACCGTCGTCTTTGAAGAAGCCGCCGTTGGCGTAGGTCTTGCGGTACAGGTCGATGTAGTTGTCGCATCCCTGGCACTCGGGCGATGTCTTTGCTTGTAGCGGTTTGACGTCGCCTGTTGCGGAGGCGTGGTTCATGAGGTCGATGTAGTGCTGGACGAATCTTGCGGCACCTTTGGCCGTGTTGGGTTTGGCGGCGGCAGGGAGGGTTGGTGGTGTGGGATCGGTCGGTGATG
>JACCZT010000009.1 GCA_013695785.1 Nocardioidaceae bacterium
AGCGCCTCGACGTCCAGCGGCTGCGCGTACTCCCGGTCGATCCGGTCGCGAACGCGGCGCAGCCGCGCGAGGTCGCGCAGGTGCTGCGCCGCGGCGGGACTGCTGGTCACCTGCGAGCTCGTGCCACGTCGCGCCGGAGTTGCCTAGCGCAGCTGGCGTCCCACGCCACTCCGCGTCCGCTCTGCCACCCGGACCGTGAGCCTTACGCCCGTTGCTCTGGGACTTACCGATCCGGCGCGACACGCCGCCTTGTGAGCGAACGTGTGTAAGTCTCAGCGTATGAAGATCACGCGCTTCGGTCACGCTGCGGTCCTCCTCGAGCTCGCCGACGTACGGATGCTGCTCGATCCGGGCAGCTTCTCACCCGACGACGCGTTCGCCCTCGAAGACCTCGACGTGATCGCGGTGACGCACCAGCATCCCGACCACGTCGATCAGGACCGGGTCGTCGGACTGGTCGAGCGCAATCCCGACGCTCAGTTGCTCGCCGAGCCGCAGGTCGGCGACCAGCTCCGATGCGGCGGCTCGGACTGGCGCGACATCACGCCGGAAGAGGAAGTACGGGTTCGCGGGGTCAGCATCACCGGCGTCGGCGGAGAGCATGCCACCATCCATCCGGACCTGCCGCCGATCGGCAACGTCGGCATGCTCGTGACGGCGGTGGGCGAAGCCGTGTTCTTCCATCCCGGTGACAGCTACGCCTGCGCGCCGGCCGGCGTCGACGTGCTCGCCGTCCCCCTCAGCGCTCCATGGGCCAAGGTCGGTGAGACCGTCGACTTCGTCCGCGCCGTCAAACCCCGCGTGGTGCTGCCGATCCACGACCGCACCATCGCGGACGTGGCGTACTCGATGTACTGGGGACGGGTTGCCGAGATGGGCGGTACGGCCGACGCCCGCATGCTCGGACAGGCCGACTCCACGGTCGTGGACGCCTAACCGGTCACGTCGGCTGCGCCGCCAAGAAGGACTCCAGCTCCTCGCGCAGCGCCGACTTCGTTTGCTCCCCTGCGAACGACACGTCGATCGCCGTACGCGCCAGGCCAACCAGCTCAACGCGGGACAGTCCGAAAACCTGCGACGCGACGAGGTACTCGTCATTGAGCGTGGTGGCGAACATCCCCGGGTCGTCGGAGTTGAGGGTCATCGGCACGCCCGCCTCGCGTAGCCGTACGAAGGGGTGCTCGGGCAACGCAGGGACGGCCCTCGTCCGAAGGTTGGAGGTCGGACAGATCTCCAGCGCGATCTGGTGCTCGGCGAGGTGTGCCATCAGCGTCGGGTCGTCGGCGGCAGCGATGCCGTGGCCGATGCGTTCGGCGCCGAGGCTCTGGATCGCGTCCCAGATCGTTTGCGGTCCCGTCGTCTCCCCGGCGTGCGGCACGCTGTGCAGGCCGATCGCCCGCGCCCGCGCGAACACGTCGGCGAACTGCGGGCGAGGCACGCCGATCTCTGGGCCGCCGAGGCCGAAGCCGACGGTTCCCTCGGGAGCATGCGCCTCGACCCAGTCGATGGTCCGCTCGCCCGAGTCAAGTCCCAGCTCCCCGGGGATGTCGAAGATCCAGGCGAGCTCGACGCCCGACGCGGCACCAGCATCGTCTCGCGCCGCCGTGAGCGCCTCGGCGAGCGCCGCCGGCGCGATGCCCAGCAGCAGGTGGCTGTCGGGCGTCACGGTCAGCTCGGCGTAACGCACCTGCTGCACGGCGAGGTCGCGCGCGACGCCCACGACGAGCGCGTAGACGTCCTCGGGGCGGCGCACGAGGGCGTTGACGGCGATGTAGACCTCGATGAAGTGGGCGAAGTCGGTGAAGTCGTAGAAGGCGCGCAGCGCCTCCTCCCCCGTTGGGACGCCCAGTTCGGGGTGCGACCGGCTGAGCTCCAGAACGGTGTCGACCGAGGCCGAACCCACCAGGTGCACATGTAGCTCGGCCTTGGGCAGGGCGGCCACGAAGTCCGTCAGCGCGATTGTCTTCATTGCGACAATTGAACCACTGGCCGCCGTTCTCGGCGGTGCGGGCGCCACCGTGTTCAGTCGTGGAATATCTCAGATATGAGATACGATACCGGCCATGAGTGATGACTACCTGACCCGCATCGGATCCCTCATCCGTGATGCTCGCAAGCACAGCGGCTGGACGCAGGCCCAGCTCGCCACCGAGCTCAGCACCAGCCAGAGCGCGGTCAACCGGATCGAGCAGGGTCAGCAAAACCTCACCCTCGAGATGTTGGCCCGGATCGGTGCGGCACTCGACTCCGAGATCGTTGCGCTCGGCGTCTCCGGACCGAGCCACCTGCGGGTAGTCGGCGGCAAGCGGTTGTCGGGTGTGATCGACGTCAAGACGAGCAAGAACGCAGGGGTCGCACTGCTGTGTGCGTCGCTGCTGAACGAAGGCACCACCGTCCTGCGCAAGGTCGCCAGGATCGAGGAGGTCAACCGCCTCCTGGAGGTCCTGGAGTCCATTGGCGTCCGGACCAGGTGGCTCAACGACGACAACGACCTGGAGCTGATCGCACCCGCCCACCTCGACCTGGACGCGATCGACGAGGATGCCGCGCGCCGTACCCGCTCGATCATCATGTTCCTCGGCCCGTTGATGCACCGGTCGACGGACTTCGAGATCCCGTACGCCGGCGGGTGCGACCTCGGCACCCGTACCGTCGAGCCCCACATGACGGCACTGCGGCCGTTCGGGCTCGAGGTCAAGGCGACCGAAGGCAGCTACCACGCGATCGTCGACAGCGACAAGCGTCCCCATCGTCCGATCGTGCTCACCGAGCGTGGCGACACCGTCACCGAGAACGCTCTCCTCGCCGCTGCCAGGCACGACGGCACCACGATCATCCGCAACGCCAGCCCCAACTACATGGTGCAGGACCTGTGCTTCTTCCTCGTCGAGCTCGGCGTGCAGATCACCGGCATCGGCACCACGACCCTTGAGGTCACCGGCGTCCCGGTCATCAGCAAGGACGTGACCTACGCGCCGAGCGAGGATCCGATCGAGGCGATGAGCCTGATCACTGCAGCCATCGTCACCGAGTCCAAGATCACCGTCCGCCGGGTGCCGATCGAGTTCATGGAGATCGAGCTCGCCCTGCTGGAGGAGATGGGGTTCGTCTACGAGCGTAGCGAGGAGTACCTCGCTCTCAACGGGCAGACACGTCTTGTGGACATCACCACCTACCCCTCCACCCTGCACTCCCCCATCGACAAGATCCACCCGATGCCGTTCCCGGGTCTCAATATCGACAACCTGCCGTTCTTCGCGGTGATTGCCGCGACCGCGACCGGATCAACCCTGTTGCACGACTGGGTGTACGAGAACCGCGCGATCTACCTCACCGAGCTCAACAAGCTCGGCGCGCAGGTCAAGCTCCTAGACCCGCACCGGGTGCTGATCGAGGGCCCCACGCGCTGGCGCGCGACCGAGCTGATCTGCCCGCCGGCGCTGCGACCTGCCGTGGTCATCTTGCTGGCGATGCTTGCGGCCAAGGGCACCTCCGTGCTGCGCAGCGTCTACGTGATCAACCGCGGCTACGAGGACCTCGCCGAGCGGCTCAACGCGCTGGGCGCCAAGATCGAGACGTTCCGCGACATCTGAGGAGTGAGCTTGCGAGCCCCGCAGGATGTCGCCGACGAGCACCGCGACATCTGAGGGTCAGTCGGCCCAGAAGTCGACGTGTGGCCAGGAGTTGTTGGCATAACCCTTGGGGTTCCACAGTGCGGCCGAGGACTCTGGTTGCAGGGCGCCGGTGCTGTCCCAGGCCCGTGCCAACGCGGTGACAGGGCCGCAGCTGACCTCGACGGTGGCGGTCCACAGCCGCCATGCCCACGGTCCGGACTGGGGCCGCAGCGTCGCCTGCTGCCAGGTCCGTCCTCGATCGACGGACACGTCGACGCGGGCTACCGTACGGTCGTCGCCGGCAAAGGCGTAGCCGCCGATCGATACCGGTCCGGCGCTCACTCGGTCGTCATCGCCGGGCTGCAGGATCTCGCAGTTCAGCGCGACCGGGCCCAGTGAGATGCCATTGCCTGGTGCCGCACAGGCCGGATCGACCTGCGGCGGCAGGATCCGGTAGGCCGTTGCCTGGAAGTAGTTGTCCGACGGCTCGGAGCGGACGCTGACATGGTCCACCCACTTCACGCTCCGCGCGCCGATGTAGCCGGGGACGACGACGCGAACCGGAGCGCCGTGGACGGCCGGCAGCGGCTGGTCGTTCATCTCCCACGCGAGCAGGACCTCGGGCCCGGTTGCCTTGGACAGAGGGATCGAGGCTCCGTATGTCTGGGGCGGGTGAGCGAGGCTGGACACGTCAGGCGCCCCGAATGCAACGTGCCTGGCCGCAGGCCCGACGCCAGCTGCTGCGAGCACGTCGGTCAGGGCCACGCCAACCCAGCGAGCGGTCGACGTCGCGCACCGTTGCCACGGGTCCTCCCCCACGATCTCGCGAACTGCGGCCATCTCGGCGCGACGGTTGCCGGCGCACTGCAGCGTCGCCACCAGCGACCGTGGCTCGAAGCCCGTCCGCAGGTCGTCCAGGCAAAGCCGCAGTGCGGTGCCGACGAGCCCGTCGACGACCAGCCGCCACTGCTCGGGGTCGGCGAGCGGTACCTTGCCGTGGTTGCGCGTGTAGAACGCGTCCACGGGCGTGAGGTCGTGGCCGTACAACGCGGTCGGAACAGGTTCGGCATTGAACGGATCCTGCCCGTGGACGAGCATGTCGTCCCGTTTGTCCCATGCCGCCATGTCGCTCCTGTCGCCAACAACCACGGTCCTGTCGTGGCGGTGACGTCCGAATGTAGCGTGCAGGGGTGTCCACACCCGACGACGCCGATCCGCCCATCGATCCGGACGTCATCGACGAGCGCCGAGGTGTCCGCCCATCCCACCTCAAAGGCGTCAACGTGGCCGCGGTCGCGACCGGAGGGATGCTCGGCACCCTCTGTCGGTACGTGGTCGCGGAGTGGGTCCCGACCGAACCGTCGGCTTGGCCTACCGCCACGTTCGTCGTCAACATGGCGGGCGCGCTGATCCTCGGTGTGCTGCTGGAGGCGGTGGCGCGCCATGGGC
The DNA here is from genome assembly GCA_013695785.1 of Nocardioidaceae bacterium. Taxonomy (GTDB): domain Bacteria; phylum Actinomycetota; class Actinomycetes; order Propionibacteriales; family Nocardioidaceae; genus JACCZT01. Next base: position 5,064 of record JACCZT010000009.1, read on the forward strand.
CGGAGACACCCTGGCTTCAGCGACTGAGGCTCTTCGGCGGCACCGGCTTCTGCGGTGGCATGACGACCTACAGCGCCTTGGCCATCGAGAGCGATCTGCTGCTGCGTTCCGGTGACATCGCCATGGGGGTGAGCTACCTCGCCGCGAGCGTCTTCGCCGGTCTCGTGGCGACCGTGGCCGGGATTGCCCTCGCCGCCAGGCTGCCCCGCCGAGGAGGTACCCGGTGATCGTGTTCCTGGTCGTCCTGGGTGGTGGCGCTGGAGCGCTGGCCAGGTTCGTGCTCGATGAGGCCGCACGATCTCGTGCGGCGGTGAGCTTCCCGTGGCCGACTGTCCTGATCAACGTCACAGGATCGTTGGTCCTGGGTTTCCTGGTCGGTCTCGCCGTGTTCGGCGACGCGCCGACCACGGCGGTGCTGGTGTCGGGCACCGGCTTCTGCGGTGGCTACACCACCTTCAGCACCGCGAGCTTTGAGACGGTCCGGCTGCTGCAGCGAGGCAGATACCTGGCCGCGGCGGCCAACGCGTTCGGCACCCCGCTGCTGGCCATCGGCGCGGGCGCGCTCGGGCTGCTGGTGGCGCACTGGTGACCGGCTAGTCTGCGGCAATGGCTGAATGTCCCGGCGTCCACGGCCGCGGTGCGGGACGTACGGACTGATGACGGCGTCCGCGTACCTCGACGCACCGCTCCCGATCGCGATGGCGCATCGTGGCGGGGCCACGTACGCCCCGAACGTCGGCATCGAGAACTCTGCGGCGGCCTTCCGGAACGCCGTCGCACTCGGGTACTCCTACCTCGAGACCGACGTTCACGCCTCGACCGACGGTGATGTCTTCGCCTTTCACGACCCCGACCTCGAACGTGTGACAGGCGCCCCGGGCCTGATCGGAGGGTTGTCCTCCGCACAGCTGGAGCACGCGCTGATCGGTGGCAGGGAGCCGGTGCCGAGGCTCGCCGCGCTCCTGGAGGAGTTCGTCGACTGCAGGTTCAACATCGACGTGAAGGACGACCGAGCCGTCGAACCGGTGGTGGACGTCGTACGGTCCTGCCACGCGCAGGACCGCGTCTGTCTCGCGTCGTTCTCCCACCGTCGGTTACGGAGCCTGCGCGCACTCGCCCCGGACATCGCCACCGCGTTCTCTCCATGGGAGGTCGCATGTCTGCGGGTGTTCCCCCTGCCGTACCTGCGACGGACCGGGCTGCGCAACGGCGGCGTCTGCGTGCAGGTGCCTCCCCACTGGGGCAGGCTGGTCGTCGTGACGTCGCGGTTCGTCGCCAACGCGCACGCGCTGGGGCTGCAGGTCCACGCCTGGACCGTGGACCAGCCGTCCGAGATGGCGCGCCTCCTCGATCTCGGCGTGGACGGTGTGGTCTCGGACCGCATCGACCTGCTCGCCGATCTGCTGGCCGAACGTCGACGCGAGCGCGGCGCGCGATGACCGAGCAGCCCCTCCGGGACGATCCTCGCGCCGGCACGAGCGACCGGCGTGAGCAGCGTGCGTGGTACTTCTACGACTGGGCCAACTCCGCCTACGTCACCACTGCAGGCGCGGTGCTTTTCGCCCCGTACCTCACCAGCGTCGCCGAGCGGGCAGCATGTGGTCGGGTCGGCACCGTCGCGAACCCGTGCACCCAGGACCTCAGTGTTCTCGGCGTCGGCGTGTCGGCTGGGTCACTGGTCTTCTACGCCATCACGTTCACCACATTGCTCTCCGCCTTCGTCCTCCCGGTCGTGGGCGCCGTCGCGGACCGCAGCAGCAGCAAGCGCACGTTGATGGCGCGATTCGCCTGGCTCGGCAGTGCCGCTGCGGCCGCCATGTTCTTTATCTCTGGCACGGGCTGGCAGCTGGGCGTCGCGCTGCTGCTGGTCGCCAACCTCGCGCTGGGTGCCTCGCTGGTGGTGTACGACGCAATCCTCTGCGAGGTCGCGACTCCGGACGAACGAGACCGGGTGTCCTCCCGTGGCTGGGCGCTCGGCTACCTCGCGGGAGGGCTGCTGCTGGCAGCCAACCTCGCACTGGTGACCTTTCACGACACGTTCGGTCTCAGCACCGCCATGGCCGTACGCGTCAGCCTCCTGTCGGCGGGCGTCTGGTGGGGTGTCTTCACCTGGATCCCGTACCGCGGGATCCGCGACCGTCCCGCGACACCGGCCCTGCAGGTCCACGGTGGGCTGGTACGCCGAAGCTTCGGCCAGCTGTTCACGACCTTGGCCGAGACCCGCCGATATCCCCAGACCCTGCTCTTCTTGGTGGCGTACCTGTTCTACAACGACGGAATCCAGACGGTCATCGCTTCGGCGTCGGTGTACGGCCAGAAGCAGCTGGGGTTCACGACCGGATTCCTGATCGCCACCATCTTGCTGGTGCAGTTCGTCGCCTTCGCGGGGGCGCTGATCTTCGGGCGCATCGCGAGGCGGATCGGGAGCCGGCTCACCATCATGGGTGGGCTCGTCATCTGGATGGCTGTCGTCATCTCGGCGTACTTCATGCCTGCAGGGCAGATGCTGCCGTTCGGAATCCTCGCGGTCGCGATCGGCATGGTGCTGGGTGGCACCCAAGCATTGTCGCGGTCGTTCTACTCTCAGCTCATCCCACGGGGCCGCGAGGCGGAGTACTTCAGCCTCTACCAGGCCTGCGAGCGAGGGACGAGCTGGCTGGGCACGCTGGTGTTCGGTCTGGTCTACCAGCTGACCGACTCCTACCGTCCGGCGATCGCCGCCCTCGTCGTCTTCTTCGCCGTCGGGCTCATCTTGCTGTCGCGGGTCGACGCACGCAGGGCCATCATGGAAGCGGGCAACACACCACCGCATGTGGTCTGACTCCACAGCCGGGCGAGGCTCTCAGGGGAATCTCACACGGACGAAGTACGTTAACCAGTACGAGAGCACGTGGCAGCTCACGCTGAGCAGCCCAGTGCAGTCGACAGGCCGCTGTGATCCGGCGACCCGGACCATCGAGGAGAAGACGCCATGGCTGAACGCTCACTACGTGGGGCACGACTCGGGACGCAGAGCTTTGAGGACGAGCGCGGTGTCGAGATGGCCCCTCGCCAAGAAGTGGTCTACACCTGCACGCGTCACCCCGAAGAGCACAAGTTCACCCTCACGATGGCAGACGACGCCGAGGTCCCCATGAAGTGGGAGTGTCCACGTTGTGGAGCGGTCGCCAAGCACGCCGCGGGTATCGAGTCCACGGCCAAGGAGGCCAAGCCGGCTCGCACCCACTGGGACATGCTGCTGGAACGCCGCTCGATCCCCGAGCTCGAAGAGATCCTGACCGAGCGCCTTGAGCTGCTGCGCGCCGGCGAGATCGGACCCGTGCACCTGCACCGCCGCACCAGCAAGCGCAAGCGCACCGCCTGAGCCGTTCCATGATCGCCGACCCCACGTCTTCCCCCGATGGCGTGGGGTTCGGCTCGCTATTTACCCGCTCAGGTCTCGTCGATGACCTCGCCGGGCACGACCCGGGGGTCGGAGGTACGAGGTTGCCGCGGCGGTACGGCGTGGGTGCCGCGCACACTCGCCGCGGACATCTGCATCGACCCGCGGCGGACGAACCAGCGGGAGATGAACCCGCGGATCAGCGGACGGGTGCCGGGCAGCAGGAACGGCAGCGACAGCAGCGCGGTGACGAACCCGGGCATGAACAGCAAGAGTCCACCGGCTACCACCACTGCCCGGTCAGGCAGGTCAAGTGCCGGTGTGCGTCGCGCCCGGGCTGCATCGCGCAGCTCACGAAATGCCCGGGAGCCCTGACTCTTGACCACGATCGCCCCGGCGATGGTCAGAACCGCGAGGCTCAACACCGTCCAACCGGCGCCGACGGCCCTGCCGACGGCGACGGCGACGGCCAGCTCGATCAGCGGCATCGCGAAGAGGACTGCGGCCACGAGACGACGCATCATCGACCAGCTCCCTCTCCGGCTGCATCTGCCGAGGTGGCCTCGGCGTCTCGCGCGCGGAAAACTCTGTGTTTGAAGGATACTTGGCGCAACCGGCCCACACGAGCCTGCAAGCCCCACAGCGTCACCCGCCACAGCGCCTCACGGACAATGCTGCTGCTCATCTTCGACTCGCCGTGGGTCCTTTCGACGAAGGTGATGGGCACCTCGGCGACACTTAGCCCGGCACCAACCGCTCGGCGAGCGAGGTCGACCTGAAAGCAGTAGCCCTGCGAGGCAACCTCGGAGAGGTTCAGCTCGGCGAGGGCAGTGCGCCGGAAGGCGCGGTACCCGCCGGTGGCGTCACCGAGACGCAGCCCCAGGACGAGACTGGTGTAGACGTTGCCGCCCAATGACAGCAGCTTGCGATGCAGCGGCCAGTTGACCACCGAGCCACCGGCGACCCACCGCGAGCCGAGCACCAGGTCGGCGCCGGCATCGATCGCCTCGAGCAGTGCCCCGAGCTGTTCGGGCTGGTGCGAGCCATCGGCGTCCATCTCGACCAGCACCTCGAAACCGCGCTCGACGCCCCAGGCGAAACCGGCGAGGTAGGCGGCACCAAGGCCCTGTTTGCTCCGCCGGTGCAGGACGTGCACGTGGTCGTCCGAAGCCGCGATCGCGTCCGCGATCGTGCCCGTGCCGTCCGGGGAGCCGTCGTCGGCGACGAGTACGTGTGCCGTCGGTGTTGCCGCCCGGATCCGTTGCACGACGGGCCGCAGGTTGGATGCCTCGTTGTAGGTCGGCACGATGACAAGGGTGGAGTCCGACGGGCTCACGCGCTGGCCGTCGCCCTGCCCGTGCTCGGCGCCGGCTGAGCGGCATGATCGAGCGGGATGGGTACCTTGCGGTGGCGGCGCCGCACGGCGGCAAGGAGAGCAATGACGCCGACCGCCGTGAGGGCGTACTCCAGGTAGCCACCTGCCCGGATCCCCCACGTGATGCCGTGCCCGGTCGTGATCTGCTCGGTGAGCACCTGAGCCACCCCTGACTGCGCCCGCGCGACGACGTCGCCGTCGGCGTCGGCGATCGCGCTGATGCCGTTGGTTGAGGGCACCGCGATCTGCCGACCCGCCTCGATGGCCCGCATCCGGGCGATCTGCCACTGCTGCTCGGGTTGGGATGTGCCGGTGTAGGTGGCGTTGTTGGTCTGGACGACAAGCAGCTGCGCGCCGCCGCGGACCACATCGCGGGCCAGTGGGTCGAAGACGACGTCGAAGCACATCATGTCGCCGAGGACGGTGCCGGCGATGGGGACCGCGCCCGGTGAGTCCCCCGCGAGCATGTCCCGCGGGATCTCGCGGCCGACGTACGGCAGGACCTTGGTCACCACCGAGCGGAACGGGACGTACTCCCCGAACGGCACGAGGTGACGCTTGACGTACCGGTCACCGGCGCCGTCGCGTGGGTCCCAGGCGATTCCGACGTTCTGTGCTGTCGCGGCGGTGGGTCCGTCCAGGATCGCTCCGACCAGGATGGGGGCGCCGACCGCCTGGGCGGCGGCTGAGATGTCGCTACCGGCCGAGGTGTCGGTGAGCGGGTCGATGTCTGAAGCGTTCTCGGGCCACAGCACCACGTCTGGCTGCGGCGTCGCACCCGTGCTCACCTGCTGGGCGTACGCGATCGTCGTGGCGACGTGGTTGTCGAGGACCTGGCGCTGCTCCCAGCCCCCGTTGGCGCCGGTGCCGGGAACGTTGCCCTGCACGATGGCGACCTGCAGGTTACGGCCGGGGTCGGCCACACCTGTGGGCAGCAGCAGTGCGGCGGCAACGACGACAGCCGCGCCTACGAGACCCGCGACACGCACCGGAGCGGAGCTTGCGCGAGCCAGGACCAGCACCAGGCAACCGCCCAGCACGAACACCACGCCACTGAGCGCAGCGACACCGAGCCACCGCGCATAGGAGTCCAGTGGCGTCCCGACGGTCGTGAACGCCAACCGGCCCCAGGCGAAACCACCGAACGGCACGACGCTGCGAAGGAACTCTGTGCCCACCCACAGGCAGGCCCCCCACAGAACCCATGCGCGCGTACCGGACACCATGGCGAACACCGCTCCGAACGCGGCATAGAACGGCACCGAGACCAGGACGAGGGCGGCGAGCACGCCGATTCCGAGGACGTGCAACCACGAGACGAGGATGGTGAGGAAGACGGCCCCGAAGACTGCGCCGAGCAGCGCTCCACGACGCGCAGTGGCACCGCGGATCGAGGCGATCAGCGCGGCCAGACCGAGCACGACAGCGAAGAAGCTCTCGAACGGCGCGAAACCGAAGGCGACGCCGACGCCACCGACGCCAGCACCGAGCAGGCGCACCGATGCGGAGGTCGTGGTCACGCCCCAACCGTAGCGGGCCGTACATAGGCAGGAGCCCGACACCCTTCGGACCGGAGACGGGCTCGGTGGATGCGAGCCAGCGACCGTTGTCTACTGGATGTCAGGGCTCCTGACGCGACCCATGCACAGATGACGGAGCGACAGATTCTCAACGTGCACCAGACTCTGGAAAGGATGCAAGCGACGAGAGACACAAGCCGTTCCGTCGGCCACCTGTGTGGGCCGACTGCGCCGACTCTGCCCGTCTGCGGGGGTCCTGTCAACATCGCTCTGACCTGCGCAGACGCGCTAAAACCGCAGGTCAGGCAAGACACCCCCAGACGCAGATTTCCCGGCACTTCGTCGAGTTCTCGGCGTGTCGCACCGCGACACGCCGAGCGGGTCCCGGGCCCGGCGCGCCGCCGCGGCGTACAGCGTGATCTCGTCGCGTGCCGTACGAGGCCGGTAGGGTCGGCGTGAGGTCGGGAGGTGCGAGTCTGTGACCGTAGATCCTGGCGTGGCTGAGTGGCTTGGCAGCAGAATGTTTCGTACAGTTGTCCGTGGGCCGCACAATGTCCTTGGATCGTGCGGCACAAGTGCTCTCTGGACGCGCCCGGAGAGACTACCCGTCGGTGAGGAGCTCCCATGTCCACAGCTACAGATCTCGAGACGGCCGGCTCCGCCTTAGCCGGCGCTGACCTGGGCGACTCGACGCACCAGCCGTACCACTATGGCTACCGTCCGCTCGTCGAGCCGGACTGGACCCGGTTCGCTGCCTGGCAGGGCGTGACGACCGCGGAGTGGGAGTCGGTGCAGTGGCAGCGTTCGCACTGCGTCAAGAACCTCAAGCAGCTGCGTGCCGTGCTCGGCGACGCCGTCGACGAGGAGTTCTTCTCCGACCTCGAGCGGGACCAGCAGCAGCGCGCAACGATGTCGATGTTGATGCCCCCGCAGATGGTCAACACCATGGTCCCCCACCTCGCCCCCGACGCGGCCGGGTTTACCGACGCTTTGTACGCCGACCCGATTCGCCGCTACATGCTCCCTGTCTTCAGTGACCGGCGTACGGACTGGCCGAGTCACCCGCACGCCACCCGTGACTCGCTGCACGAGCACGACATGTGGGTTGCAGAGGGGCTCACCCACCGCTACCCCACCAAGGTGCTCGCCGAGATCCTTCCGACCTGTCCGCAGTATTGCGGGCACTGCACGCGGATGGACCTCGTCGGCAACTCCACGCCGGTGATCGACAAGCTGAAGTTCACCCTCAAGCCGGTCGACCGGTTGGACTCGATGCACGAGTACCTCCGCCGTACGCCGTCGGTGCGCGACGTGGTGGTCTCCGGTGGCGACGTCGCCAACATGCCGTGGGCCCGAGTCGAGGACTTCGTCGCCAAGCTGCTCGAGATCGAGAACATCCGCGACATCCGCCTCGCCACCAAGGCGCTGATGGGGCTGCCGCAGCACTGGCTGCAGGACGACGTCCGGGCGGGCATGGAGCGCCTGGCCACCACCGCCCGCGCTCGCGGTGTCAACATCGCGATCCACACCCACGTCAACCACGTCAACTCCCTGACGCCGCTGGTCGCCCGCGCTTCGCACGCGATGCTGGAGACCGGGATCCGCGACGTCCGCAACCAGGGGGTGCTCCTCGAGGGCGTCAACGCCGACGCCCACGACCTGCTCGACCTGTGCTTCGGTCTGCTCGACGGCGCGAGCATCACGCCGTACTACTTCTACATGTGCGACATGATCCCCTTCAGTGAGCACTGGCGTACGTCGGTGGACAAGGCGCAGCGCCTGCAGCACGCGATCATGGGCTACCTGCCAGGTTTTGCCACGCCGCGCATCGTGTGTGACGTGCCCTACGTCGGCAAGCGCTGGGTGCACCAGCTGTCGGAGTACGACCGTGAGCGGGGGGTGTCGTACTGGACCAAGAACTACCGCACCTCGATCGAGGCTGGTGACCCCGAGGCGTTGACACGTACATACGAGTACCACGACCCGATCCACACGTTGCCGGAGTCGGGCCAGCGATGGTGGGCCGAGCACGCGGCGAGCGATGTCGACGCCGCCGAGCGCGCCGCGCGCGCCAGCCGCGAGACCTCGGAGTCGCAGAAGGACTGAGTCCACACGATGTGGCGACTTCGGTGGCGTTTTCGCCGCAGAAACGCCGCGCAACTCACCAAATCGTGGGGACTACTCGGCGGCGGGCCAGGTGGCGCCCAACGGCCGGCCCTCGTAGGGAATCGACAGCACGATCGTCGTGCGTGTCGAGACGTTGGCTTCCGAGCGAATCCGCGCGAGCAGCTTCTCCAGGGCGGCCGGACTCTCGACCCGAACCTTGAGGATGTAGCTCTCGTCTCCGGCGACGGAGTAGCAGGACTCGATCTCGGCGATGCCGCTGAGCCGTTCGGGATAGTCGTCAGGCTCGGCGGGGTCGATCGGGCGGACCGAGATGAACGCGGTCAGCGAGAGCCCGACGTGCTCGGGGTTGATCGTCGCCCGGTAGCCGGTGATGACGCCCCGCTGCTCCAGCCGCTTGACGCGTTGATGGACCGCCGAGGTGGACAGCCCGGTGGCCTTGCCGAGGTCGGTGAAGGAGATCCTGCCCTCAGCCGAGAGGAGCCTGAGGATCGTGTCGTCGATCTCTTCCACGACGGGTTCAGCCCAGCGTCACGAGGTCGCGGGGGGTGTCGTTGAGCCGCTCGGCACCGTCGGCGGTGCAGACGACGATGTCTTCGATCCTGGCACCGTGACGCCCCTCGAGGTAGATGCCTGGTTCGATCGAGAACGCCATCCCCTCCTCGAGCACGAGATCGTTGCCCTCGACGATGTACGGGTCCTCGTGCGTCTCCATCCCGATGCCGTGACCGGTGCGGTGGATGAACGCCGCCCCGAATCCCGCCGCCGCGATCATCTCTCGGCCGACCGCGTCCACGGACTCGGCGGTGACACCTGGCCGGGCGTACGTGCACTGTGCCTCCTGCGCCGCACGCAGCACGGCGAAGTACTCCGCGTAGTCATCAGGCGGGTGGTGCCCGACCACGTAGTTGCGGGTGGAGTCCGAGCAGTAGCCCGCGGCGATGGTGCCGCCGATATCGACGACGACGGTCTCCCCTGCCTGGATCACCCGATCCGACACCTCGTGGTGCGGCGAAGCACCGTGCGGGCCGGAGCCGACGATGACGAAGTCGACCTGGACGTGCCCCTCGTCGATGATCGCGCCGGCGATGTCCGCGCCCACCTCGCGCTCGGTCCGCCCTACCCGCAGCCACTCCCCCATGCGCATGTGCACCCGGTCGATGGCCGCCCCTGCGTCGCGCAGGGCGTGGACCTCGGCTGGCGTCTTGCGCATGCGGAGCTCGCGTAGCACAGGGCCAGCGAGGACCTGTTCGGCGTCAGGAAGTGCCGCGCGCAGCTGCAGCACCTTCTCCGCCCACATGTGGTTGTCGACCGCCACCGAGGTCATCCCGCGCAGGTGGCTCGCCGTCAGCGCGTACGGGTCCTCGGTCTCCTGCCAGGTCGCGATGCTCAGGCCGAGATCCTCCACCGCAGCGGCCTTGGCCGCCGACCGCTCCAGCAGCGGCACGATGAGCACGGGGTCACCGTCCGCGGGCAGGACCAAGCAGGTCAGGCGTTCCAGCGGCTTGGCGTCGTAGCCGGTGAGGTAGCGAAGATCGGCGCCGGGAGAGACCAGGAGCGCGTCGATGCCCGCGGCTGCTGTGCTCCGCTGGGTACGGCGGATGCGGTCCCGAATCTCGTCGCTCACGCGGACGACGATACCGCCGAACGGCGGGCCTGGCGGAAGCGGCTGTGCCATCCTGCTCGCGTGACCGACGAACGCCCCCAGCGCCTGATGCTCCTGGACACCGCCTCACTGTACTTCCGTGCCTTCTACGGGCTTCCGGACTCGCTGCGCGCCCCCGACGGCACGCCCGTCAACGCCGTGCGTGGACTCCTGGACTTCGTGGCGACCCTCGCGTCGGCCTACCGCCCGAACGCGCTGGCCGCCTGTTGGGACAACGACTGGCGTCCGCAGTGGCGGGTGGACCTGTTGCCGACCTACAAGGCACACCGGGTCGCCGAGACGGTCCCGGGCGGGTCTGACGTCGAGGAGACACCGGACCCGCTCGAGGTGCAGGTGCCGGTGATCGCCGAGGCGTTGCGCCTGCTCGGTGTCGCCGTGGTCGGGTGCGACGGGTACGAGGCCGACGACGTCATCGGCACTCTCGCCACGACGTGGGAAGGGCCTGTCGACGTGGTTACCGGCGACCGTGACCTGTTCCAGCTCGTCGATGACGACAAGCCGGTGCGCGTGCTGTACACCGCGCGAGGGGTCGGCAAGCACGAACGCATCGATGCAGCCGTCCTTCGGGAGAAGTACGCGGTCGAGCCGGGGCAGTACGTCGACTTCGCCGTGTTGCGAGGGGACCCGTCCGACGGGTTGCCCGGTGTGGCCGGCATCGGCGACAAGACCGCGGCGACCCTCCTGCGTGACCACGGCGATCTGGCCGGCATCAGGGCGGCGGCGGCAAACTGGCGTACGACGATGACTCCGCGGGTACGCACGAACATCGTCGACGGCGCGGCGTACCTCGATGCCGCCGTGCGCGTGGTCTCGGTGGCCTGTGACATCGACGACGTGACCGGGACCGATCTTCGGCTGCACGCGATAGAGGACGCGCAGCGCGCCACCTTCGAGGCATTCGCCGAGAAGTGGGGGCTGGGTGGCGCCTCCGAGCGCGTCCTGGCCGCACTGGACGCCGTCACCTGATCCTCAGGTGTGTTGGTGTCGGCCAGGAGCGGCGTCGCCGGGTGCGGGCCCAGTGGCCCGACAGTCGGCGCAGGTCCCGAGCAGCGCCGCGTGCAGAGGCTCGAGACGGAAGTCGAAGTCACGTTCGAATCGGCCGACCAAGGGAAGGGTCACCATCTCGAGCTCGCCCAGCGTGGACAACGCCCGGTAGATCGCGGCCCGGGTCACCCGCCCGGCGTCAAGGCGTCGAGACCGAGCTGTACGCGACCACGCCCCGGCGCAGCAGGTCTGAGGCGGCGCGCGCGTTGTCGCGCAATCGTCCCGGCCCCGCCGCGTCGGCGACCTGCCCGGTGACATCGAGAAGCTGCTTGACCGCCCGGACGAAGTCACCGGCGGCGAGGTCGTTGTCGCTGAGCACCTCATCGAGGGCCACCCCGCTCGCCCACTGCCACGCCGCCCATGCGAACCCGAAATCCGGCCGCCGCAGAAAGGCCACCTTGTGTGAACGCTCGACGTGTTCGAGGTCGGTCCACAGGCGGATCGTCGCCGTGGCCGCCTCCTGCGCTCCACCGCGGGGAAACCTGGGTGACTCCGGGTCGTCAGAGCTGCGTGACTCGAAGGTGAGGCCACTGAGCACGCAGGCGAGCTCGGCCGGTGCCAACCCGTCCCATGACCTTCGGCGAATGCTTTCGCCGGCCACCAGGTCGAGCTCGGAGTACAAGCGCCGAAGCCGGTGGCCGTCGGGGGTGACCTCGTCCCCGTCGAGGTAGCCGAGCTCGTCGAGGACCTCGCAGACACGGTCGAACTGTCGGGCGACGGTGTTGGTACGTTCCTCGATCCGCCGGCGCTGGTTCTGGGTGTCGCGTTCGAGCCTGAGGTAGCGCTCTGCCCATCGGGCGTGGTCCTCGCGGTCCTCGCAGGAGTGACTGGGATGCTCGCGCAGCTGGCCCCGGAACCGCTCGACCTCGGGGTCGTTGCCTGCCTGCGCCCGCGTCGGCGGTTTCCAGCGTTCGCCCGCGGGGACGCCACCATGTGTCTTGTGCCGCAGCGACGACGCGAGGTCGCGCCTGGCCTGCGGGTTGCGGACGTTGAACGACCGCGGCACCCGCATCCGCGTGATGGCGTTCACCGGCGTAGGAAAGTCGACGAGAGCCAGCCGGCGGGCGTGCCGGTCGGCTGTCAGCACCAACGGGCGTGGACCGCTGCGGTCCGAGCCGATCCCGGGGTCGATGACCACGGCCAGGCCTGCCCAGCGGCCGGCCGGAACGCTGATGACGTCACCGGTACGCAGCGCGTCCAGCGAGGAGATGACGGTGTCCCGGTCAGCGCTCTTGCGGCGTTTCGCACCCGCGGCCTCCAGGTCACCGATGCGGCGGCGCAGCGCGGCGTACTCCAGGAAGTCTCCCTTGTCGCACTGCGCGGCTTCGGCGTAACCCTCGAGCGCCTCCTCGGCTTTGCGAACCTGACGGGCCAGGCCGACCACGGCGCGGTCGGCCTGGAACTGCGCGAAGGACTGCTCGAGCATGCCTCGAGCCCGCTCGCGACCGGCCTGGTGGACGAGGTTGACCGCCATGTTGTACGACGGGGCGAACGACGACCGAAGCGGGTAGGTACGGGTCGACGCCAGGCCGGCCAGCTGCCGCGGGTCCAGACCGGGCTGCCAGAGCACCACGCCGTGACCCTCGACATCGATGCCGCGGCGTCCGGCACGCCCGGTCAGCTGGGTGTACTCCCCCGGCGTCACGTCGGCGTGGGTCTCGCCGTTCCACTTGGACAGCTTCTCCAGCACGACCGACCGCGCGGGCATGTTGATGCCGAGCGCCAGGGTCTCGGTGGCGAACACCGCCTTGATGAGGCCGCGACTGAACAGCTCCTCGACGCACTCCTTGAAGGTGGGTAGGAGCCCTGCGTGGTGGCTGGCGATGCCGCGGACAAGTCCTTCGGCGAAGTCGTGGTAGCCGAGCACATGACGATCCTCGGCGGGGATGTCGGCGCAGTGGTCCTCGACGTAGGCGCGGATCTCCCGCTCCTCCTCGGGGGTCGTCAGGTGCAGCCGGCTGCTCAGGCACTGCTGGACCGCTGCCGCACAGCCGGCCCGGCTGAAGATGAAGACGATCGCGGGCAGCAACGCGGCGGCGTCCAGGCGTTCGAGCACGTCGACGCGGCTCGGTGTGAAGTGCCGCTGACGGTGCCGCATCGCGCCGTACGACTGCCCGTTGCGGTTGCGACCACCGGTGCTCTTGCCCTTCGCCCCGCGCGAGAGCCGCACGGCTCGGTCGTCGTCTCGGGCGATCCGCTCGAGCTCACGGTTGACGGTGCCGTTGCCTGCGTTTTCGAAGAGGTCGTACATGCGCCGTCCCACGAGGACGTGCTGGAAGAGCGGTACCGGCCGGCGCTCCTCGACGACCGTGACGTTGTCCCCGCGTACCTCGCTGAGCCAGTCCCCGAACTCCTCGGCGTTGGAGACCGTGGCTGACAGCGACACCACCGCGACGGACTCGGGAAGCCCGATGATGACCTCTTCCCAGACCGCACCGCGGAACCTGTCCGCGAGGTAGTGCACCTCGTCCATCACGACGTACGCCAACCCCTCGAGGGTGCGCGAGCCGGCGTACAGCATGTTGCGCAGCACCTCGGTGGTCATGATGACGACCGGCGCGTCGCCGTTGATCGTGTTGTCGCCGGTCAGCAGTCCGACGTTGCCGGTCCCGTACCTGTCGACGAGGTCGTTGTACTTCTGGTTGGACAGTGCCTTGATCGGCGTCGTGTAGAAGCACTTGCGGCCCTGTGCGATTGCGAGATGGACGGCGAACTCGCCGACGAGCGTCTTGCCCGATCCGGTGGGTGCCGCCACGAGGACACCGTGACCGTCCTCGAGCGCGTCGCATGCCCGCTCCTGGAAAGGGTCGAGCCCGAAGTCGTACAGCCCGCGGAACTCGGCGACGTGGGGGTGCGACCGACCGGCCCGGGCACTGGCGTAACGCTCCGCCGGGGTGGTCATGGCGCAAGCCTACGTGTCGTCGATGCTGCTCGGACGTTCGTCCTCCGGACGGCGGTCGATGTGCAGAGGTGATGCCTCGTCGTCGGCGTACGCATCGAAGTCCTCGCCGCTACTGCGCTTTCGCCGGCGGTCCACGAGCCGAGCGATCACCTCAGATATCAAGAACAGCAAGGTCATCGGGACTGCCAGGAACAGCATGCTTATCGGGTCCGTCGACGGCGTGCCGATCGCGGCGAAGACGAAGGTACCGATGATGATCCAGGCGCGCGCCGAGCCCAGCTGCTTGCCGGTGACGACACCGGCGAGGTTGAGCAGCACCACGAACAGCGGGATCTCGAAGGCGATACCGAAGACGAGCAACATGCGGAGCACGAAGTTGATGTAGTCGTTGATGCTGACGAGGTTGTCCAGTCCACCGGGGGTGAAGCCGATGAGGATCTCCAGGCCCTTGGGCAGCACCCAGTAGCCGACCGCGATGCCGCTGATGAACAGCGGTCCGGAGATGGCGGCGAACACAACGCTCCAGAATCTCTCCTTCTGGCGAAGCGCCGGCACCACGAAGGCCCACGCCTGCCACAGCCAGATGGGACTTGCGATCACGATCCCGGCGACGAGCGAGGTCTTGAGCTGCAAGATGAATGCCAGCCCGGGCGAGCCGACGAGGTTCAGCGACGCGTCGACCTCGTTGCCGCCGGCGAGCAGCGACTGCAGACCACTCTCGAAGGGTTGTTTCAGGACAGCGAAGATCTGTTCGTAGAAGATGTAGCCGAGAACCATCCCGACAAATATCGCCAGGATGCTCCTGAACATGCGGACGCGAAGCTCACGCAGGTGCTCCATGAGCGGCATGCTTCCACCGTGTGACGCCGTTGCCACGACGCGACGACGCAACGGCCGCCAGGATGAGATGGCCACGCAGTGAGGTTACGAGACCTGGTCGTGCCGCTTGGGCTGCTCGACCGGCTCGCCGATCTCGGCCGGGCGCGCGACCGGCTCGCCGATCTCGGCCTGGACGCCGGGCTCGAGCTCGTCGTTGCGCGAGGTCGGCTTGTCCTTCTCGTCATCGTCCATCAGACCCTTGGTCTCGGACTTGAAGATGCGAAGGGCACGACCCGATCCTCGTGCGAGGTCCGGGAGCTTCTTGGCGCCGAACAGCAAGATCACGACTGCCAGGATCAGCAGGACCTCGGGTGCGCCGATTCCTCTACCGAACACGCTGTCTCCTCAGGGTTGGCATGGTGTCGATTCAGTGG
>JACCZT010000089.1 GCA_013695785.1 Nocardioidaceae bacterium
ACCAAGACCGACGGAAAGGTGGCGCAGCTGATCACCCTCATGCACGGCAGCAGCTCCACCCTCCCCAAGCGCTGACCCACCACCGGCTCGTTCGTGGATGACGGCGCTCGTACGTGGATGATGGCGCGCCCGTACGTGGATGATGGCGCGCCCGTCGGTCAGCGCGGAGCGACGGAGACGATGCGCAGGACGGCCTCGCCGGCCTCATCCGAGGCGTCGAGGTCGACCTCGGCGCTGATGCCCCAGTCCTGGTGCCCCTCGGGGTCGTCGAACACCTGGCGGACGCGCCAGCGGCGGCTACCAGGCTCGGCGAGATCATCGGGCGCCTCGTCGACGATCAGCAGTGCGGGGCCACGCGCATCGGGGCCGGTGCCGACGGTGTCGTACTCCGCGAAGTACTCCTCCATGGCCACCCGCCAGCGTTCGGCGTCCCACCCACTCGGTGCGTCGAGCTCACCGAGCGCCTCGTAGCGCCGCAGCGCCGCAAGCTCGACGCGGCGGAACAGCGCGTTCCGTACCAGGACGCCGAACGCCCGCGCGTTGGATGTGACCGAAGGCGGCAGCACCTCCACCGGCCGCGCAACCCGCGTCGCCGCCACGATCTCGGCCTCGGAGGTCAGCGCCTCCCACTCATCCAGCAGGCTGGAGTCGGTCTGGCGGACGAGCTCGCCGAGCCATGCCGTCAGATCGACCAGATCGTCGGTACGTGCGGAGTCCGGCACCGTGTGCAGCAACGCCTTGTAGACATCGGACAGGTACCGCAGCACCAGACCTTCTGATCGCGAGAGCGAGTAGAACGCGACGTACTCGTTGAAGGTCATCGCCCGCTCGTACATGTCGCGCGCGACCGTCTTGGGCCGCAACGGGTGGTCCGCCACCCACGGGTGGCCCTTGCGGTACGCGTCGTACGCCACCTCCAGGACGTCCCGCAGCGGCTGCGGGTGCTCGACGTCGTCGAGCAGCTCCATCCGCTCGTCGTACTCGATCCCGTCGGCCTTCATCGAGGCGACCGCCTCGCCGCGCGCCTTGTGCCGCTGCGCCGAGATGATCGTCCGCGGATCCTCCAAGGTCGCCTCGATGACCGAGACGACGTCGAGCGAGTACGTCGGGTCCTCGCGGTCCAATATGTCGAGCGCCGCGACCGCGAACGGAGACAGCGGCTGGTTGAGCGCGAAGTTCTCCTGCAGGTCGACCGTCAGCCGCACTCGCCGGCCGTCGGCGTCGGGGGCCGGGAGCTGCTCGACGACACCGCCGGCCAGCAGCGCGCGGTATATCTGGATCGCCTCGTGGATGAGGCGCCGCTGGGTGTGACGGTCCTCGTGGTTGTCGGTCAACAGGTGGCGCATGGCCGCGAAGCTGTCCCCGCCGCGGGCGATGACGTTGA
This sequence comes from Nocardioidaceae bacterium, assembly GCA_013695785.1. GTDB lineage: Bacteria > Actinomycetota > Actinomycetes > Propionibacteriales > Nocardioidaceae > JACCZT01. Next base: position 1,385 of record JACCZT010000089.1, read on the forward strand.
GGAGCATGGAGTGGCTGACGGTGAAGCGCGAGACTAGCGGCTCGGGCTCGCCGGTCGCCAGCCGCTCAAAGGTGTTCTCGGTCCACGAGACGTAGCCCTCGGGGGGCTTCTTGCGGACGATCCGGCGCAGCTTCTTGGTGTCGTCGCCGGCCTTGGCGACGAGCCTGGCGTTCTCGACCTCGTGGTCGGGTGCCTCGACGACGACGGTCCCGACCGTGTCGTACCCCGCCCTGCCCGCGCGGCCCGCGATCTGCTGGAACTCGCGGACCTGCAGGTGCCGCTGACGGGTGCCGTCGTACTTGGACAACCCTGAGAACAGCACCGTACGAATCGGCACGTTGATGCCGACCCCGAGCGTGTCGGTGCCACAGACGACCTTGAGCAGACCGGCCTGGGTGAGGGTCTCGACGAGCCGCCGGTAGCGCGGCAGCATGCCGGCGTGGTGCACCCCGATGCCCATGCGCACCAGCCGGGACAGGGTCTTGCCGAAGCCCGAGGTGAAGCGGAACGCCCCGATCTGCTCGGCGATCGCGTCCTTCTCCTGACGCGTGGACACGTTGGTGCTGGCCAGTGCCTGCGCACGCTCGATCGCCGATGCCTGGGTGAAGTGCACGACATAGATCGGCGCCTGGTGCGTCGCCAAGAGCTCTTCGAGCGTTTCGTGGACGGGACTGCGGACGTACTCGAAGTTGAGCGGGACGGGCCGGTCGCCCGAGGCGATCAGAGCGGTCGGGCGGCCGGTACGGCGGGTGAGGTCGTGCTCGAAGCGGGTGGTGTCGCCGAGAGTGGCCGACATGAGGACGAACTGCGCGTGCGGCAGCTCCAGCAGCGGCACCTGCCAGGCCCAGCCGCGGTCCGGCTCGGCGTAGTAGTGGAACTCGTCCATGACCACGAGCCCGACGTCGGTGTCGGCGCCGGCACGCAGCGCCTTGTTGGCGAGGATCTCAGCCGTGGCGGTGATGATCGGGGCGTCGGGGTTGACCGATGCGTCGCCGGTCAGCATGCCGACGTTGGCGGCGCCGAACATGTCGCACAGCGCGAAGAACTTCTCCGAGACGAGGGCCTTGATCGGTGCGGTGTAGTAGCTGCGCGTGCCTTGGGCGAGGGCGGTGAACTGTGCGCCGGCCGCGACCAGGCTCTTGCCCGAGCCGGTCGGCGTGGCGACGATGACGTTGGAGCCCGACGCCACCTCGAGCAATGCCTCCTCCTGCGCCGGGTACAGCTCGATGCCCTCGCCACCCACCCACTCGGTGAATGCATCGAAGAGGTCTCCACCGTCGGGTTCGGGGTCGCGTCCGGGGAGGTGGTCGATCAGCACGCGCCCATCGTCCCTCACCGGTCTCGGTTGCGCGGGTGCTCCCTGGCCGTCCGTTCGTTCCCGTGCTTGTAGTTGCCTGTCAGGCGAGCCATCAGCTCCTGGGGGTCGTCGTCCTCGACCTCGGACAAGAACTTTCCCGCGGCTGCGCCACGCAGCGTCGTCGCATGTCGGCCGCGGTGGCTGATGCGGACGTCTCCGCCCACCTCTTGGT
>JACCZT010000114.1 GCA_013695785.1 Nocardioidaceae bacterium
CGATCAGGGTCGACCACTCCCTCGTCGAGCTGCCGGCCGACCTGCCGGCTGGCACCCTCGACCGGTTGGCGCGTACCCGCATCTCCGGCCACCTCATCCACATCCAGCGCGACAGCGGTGCGCCGAAGCCGCACCGCAAGGGCGGTGGCGCGAAGGCCAAGGCCGCTGGCGCCGCACCGGACGAGAAGCCCCGAAAGCCCCGCCACAAGTAGTTCGAGCCGCCGGCCGACGAGCTCGGCGAGCTTGGTCTTTGGACAACCCAATTCGCGTTCTCTCCTGGTGCGCAAAGTGCCCACCGGTGGACCTCCGCCCGGGCCATTCGTGCAGACTCGGCGGTGACGCGTGCCGGAGGGGCCGTACGTGCAGACTCGTGCGGTGGCGGCGGAGCGCTAGCGGCTCTTGCGGGGGACCAGCTCCTGCAGCTTCTCCTTGATGCCGGTCTTGATCACGCCGACGGCATCTTCGTCACCACCGAAGATCGCCGCGGCCGAGTTGCGGATCTGCTCCAGCGTCGCGTGCGGCGGGATCGGCGGCACGTCGGCGTTGCAGTGCACGTCGAGCACGGTCGGACGGTCGGCGGCCAGTGCCGCGTCCCATGCTGGGCCGACCGCGTCTGGGTCGGTGACCGTGATGGCGTTGAGCCCGATGCCGGCGGCGAAGTCGGCGTACGACACCTCAGGCAGCGACTGTGACTCGACCAGCTTGGGGTCACCCTCCATTCCGCGCATCTCCCACGTCACCTGGTTGAGGTCGTTGTTGTGCAGCACCGCGACGATGAGACGCGGGTCACTCCACTCGTGGTAGTAGCGCTTGACCGTCAGGAGCTCGGCCATGCCGTTCATCTGCATAGCGCCGTCGCCCTCGAAGGCGATCGCCACCCGATCGGGATGCGCGAGCTTCGCGCCGATCGCGTACGGGACCGCGTTTCCCATCGTCGCGAGCGTGCCCGACAACGAGCCGCGCTGGCCTTCGCGGAAACGGATCTGCCGGGCGTACCAGTTGGCGGCCGAGCCGGAGTCGCCGGTGACGATCATGTCATCGGGCGAGCGATCGTTGAGCTCGGCGAACAGGCGCTGCGGGTTCACCGGCGGCGCGTCACTGTGAGCGCGGCGCTCCATGACCTCCCACCAGTCGGCAACGCCCGCTTCGATCGTGTCGCGCCAGGACCGATCGGTCTTGCGCTCGAGCAACGGGATCAGCGCGTCCAGCGCGGCCGACGCATCAGCGACCATGTTCAGCTCGTACGGGTAGCGCATGCCGATGAAAGCGCCGTCGACGTCGATCTGAATAGCGCGTGCCGTGTCGAGCCCGGGCAGGAACTGCGTGTACGGGAAGTTCGAGCCGACCGTCAGCAGCGTGTCGCAGTCACGCATCATCTCATAGCTGGGCCGGGTGCCGAGCAGCCCGATCGAACCGGTGACGTACGCGAGGTCGTCGGGCAGCACGTCCTTGCCGAGCAGCGCCTTGGCGATGCCCGCACCGAGCAGGTCGGCGACCGCGAGCACCTGAGCTGCCGCGCCGCGCGCTCCCTGGCCGATCAGGATCGCCACCTTCTCCCCGGCGTTGAGGATCTCCGCCGCCCGCGCGACAGCAGCGGGGTCGGGCACTGCTGTCGGCCACGTCATCCCGAGACTGGAAGGCACCTCCTTGAACGCGTGGCCCGGTGGAGAGTACTCGAGCTCCGGCACGTCACTCGGCACGATGATCGCGGTCGGAGCCCGGCGGGTGGTCGCGATCCGGATCGCGCGGTCGATGAGGTTGGGGAACTGCTCCGGGACGCTCGCGACCTGGACGAAGTCGCTGGCCACGTCCTTGAAGAGGCTGAGCAGGTCGACCTCTTGCTGGTACGACCCACCGACGGCGCTGCGTTCGGTCTGACCCACGATCGCCACGACCGGGACGTGGTCGGCCTTGGCGTCGTACAAGCCGTTGAGCAGGTGGATGGCTCCAGGACCGGAGGTGGCCAGACACACGCCGACCTTGTCAGTGAACCTCGCGTAGCCGACCGCCTCGAACGCCGACATCTCTTCGTGCCTCGACTGGATGAAGCGCGGCTTGTCGCCGGCACGACCGAATGCGCCCATGATCGCGTTGATGCCGTCACCGGGGTAGCCGAACACGTACTCGACGTCCCACTGGCGTAGCCGCTCGAGCATGTGGTCGGCGACGGTTTGCGCCATCGTTCCTCCTACCTAGGTGGGCTGGATCGTGATAGCTGGGGTCGGGCGGGGCGCTCGGTAGGGCGCCCCGTCCCGCACCGTCAGCCCTGTGGGCTGGTGTTGTCGGTCCCGCCCAGGCGTGCGAGGAACTCGTGGCACTTGTGGGCACGGGCGGAGTCCTCATCCGTCACGCTGCGGAAGAAGCTCGCGATGTCGTCCTGGCCGGCGTTCTCGGCGTCGCGGACGTACTGCCCGTAGTCGTGACCCGCCTTGAGAGCGTGGTACTGCAACGAGATCAAGTCGAACGTGACGTCGTCGAATCCAGTTTCACCGGTTGCCATGAGATCTCCTCCATCGTCGGACTGCCTG